>NZ_JBVHUE010000042.1:20957-67117 GCF_055565515.1 Streptomyces sp. NPDC028419
CCGGCCGCTACCCCCCTCTCTTCCCCCCCCCCCCCCCCCACCCCCCCCCCCCCCCCCCCCCCCCCCCCCCCCCCCCCCAGCGGCGCCGCTGCCCACCCTCCGGGGGCGCCTCAAACGCCGGCGAGGCTAGACCTACCCCCGGCGGCACATCCAGCCCCGCCGGCGTTTGAGGCGCGGGGTCCGGGGCGGAGCCCCGGGGTGCCGCGCGCACACCACCGGGGCCGGGACGGCACGCCTAGGCCTTGCGGGCCCGGGTCGCCTTCTTGGCCGGGGCCGCCGCCTTCTTCGCGGTGGCCTTGGTCGCGGCCACCTTCTTCGCCGCGGCAGCGGTCTTCTTCGCCGGGGCCCGCTTCCTCGCCGCGGGCACCGCCACCCCGGCATCGGAGACCCGCTCCGCACCGAGGATGTCCCGCAGGAACTTGCCGGTGTGGCTGGCCCCGACCGAGGCCACCTGCTCCGGCGTACCCTCCGCGACCACCAGGCCGCCCCCGTAACCGCCCTCGGGGCCCATGTCGATGACCCAGTCCGCGGTCTTGACGACGTCCAGGTTGTGCTCGATGACGATCACCGAGTTCCCCTTGTCGACCAGCCCCGACAGCACCTTGATCAGCTTCGAGATGTCCTCGAAGTGCAGACCCGTCGTCGGCTCGTCGAGCACGTACACCGTCCGCCCCGTCGACCGCTTCTGCAGCTCCGACGCCAGCTTCACGCGCTGCGCCTCGCCACCGGACAGGGTCGGCGCGGACTGGCCGAGCCGGACGTAGCCGAGCCCGACCTCGTTCAGCGTGCGCAGGTGCCGGGCGATCGTCGGAACCGCCTCGAAGAAGCCGAGGGCCTCCTCGATCGGCATGTTCAGCACCTCGGCGATGGACTTGCCCTTGTAGTGGACCTCCAGCGTCTCCCGGTTGTACCGGTCTCCGTGGCAGACCTCGCACGGAACGTAGACGTCCGGCAGGAAGTTCATCTCGATCTTGATCGTGCCGTCACCGGAGCAGTTCTCGCACCGGCCGCCCTTGACGTTGAAGGAGAAGCGGCCCGGCAGATAGCCGCGCACCTTCGCCTCCATGGTCTCCGCGAACAGCTTGCGCACGTGGTCGAAGACACCGGTGTACGTCGCCGGGTTGGACCGCGGGGTGCGGCCGATCGGCGACTGGTCGACATGGACGACCTTGTCGACGAGGTCGTCGCCTTCCACCCGGGTGTGCCGCCCGGGAACGGTCCGGGCGCCGTTCAGCTCGCGCGCCAGGTGCGTGTACAGGATGTCGTTGACCAGCGTGGACTTGCCGGAGCCGGACACGCCGGTGACGGCGGTCAGCACGCCCAGCGGGAACGACACGTCGATGTCGCGCAGGTTGTTCTCCCGCGCGCCGTGGACGGTGAGCTTGCGGCTCTCGTCCACCGGCCGCCGCACGTCGGGCAGTTCGATGGACTTCTTCCCGGACAGGTACTGCCCGGTCATCGACTCGGTGTTCTTGAGCAGGTCCTTGAGCGAACCGCTGTGCACGACCTTGCCGCCGTGCTCACCGGCGCCGGGGCCGATGTCCACGACCCAGTCGGCCACCTTGATGGTGTCCTCGTCGTGCTCGACGACGATCAGCGTGTTGCCCATGTCCCGCAGCCGTACCAGCGTTTCGATCAGCCGGTGGTTGTCGCGCTGGTGCAGGCCGATCGACGGCTCGTCCAGCACGTACAGCACGCCGACCAGACCGGAGCCGATCTGCGTGGCCAGTCGGATGCGCTGGGCCTCGCCGCCGGACAGGGTGCCGGCCGCGCGGTTGAGCGAGAGGTAGTCCAGACCGACGTCCACGAGGAAGCGGAGCCGCTCGTTGACCTCCTTGAGCACCCGCTCGGCGATCTTCTTGTCGCGCGCGTCGAGGCGGAGCTCGCCGAGGAACTCGGCGCACTCGCTGATCGACATCGCGGACACCGCGGCGATGGACTTCTCCATCACGGTCACCGCGAGCACGATCGGCTTGAGCCGGGTGCCCTCACAGGTCGGGCACGGCACCTCGCGCATGTAGCCCTCGAAGCGCTCGCGGCTCGTGTCGCTCTCCGCCTCCGAGTGTCGCCGCTTGACGAAGGGCACGGCGCCCTCGAAGGCCGTGGTGTACGCCCGCTCCCGCCCGTACCGGTTGCGGTAGCGGACCTCGATCTGCGTCTTGTGGCCGTACAGCAGGGCCTTCTTGGCCCGCTGCGGCAGCCCGGCCCACGGGATGTCCGTCCGGAAGCCCAGCTCGCCCGCGAGCGCGCCGATCAGCCGCTGGAAGTAGTCCTTGGTGTGACCCAGCGACCACGGGGAGATCGCGCCCTCGTCGAGGGACTTGTCCTCGTCGGGGATGATCAGCTCGGGGTCCACCTCCATGCGCGTACCGATGCCGGTGCACTCGGGGCAGGCGCCGAAGGGCGAGTTGAAGGAGAAGGAGCGCGGCTCCAGCTCCTCGAAGGACAGGTCGTCGTACGGGCAGTAGAGGTGCTCGGAGAACATCCGCTCGCGCTCGGGGTCGTCCTCGGCGAGGTCGACGAAGTCCAGGATCACCATGCCGCCGGAGAGGCCCAGGGCGGTCTCCACCGAGTCGGTGAGCCGCCGCTTGGCGCCGTCCTTGACGGTGAGGCGGTCGACGACCACCTCGATCGTGTGCTTCTCCTGCTTCTTCAGCGTGGGCGGCTCGGAGAGCTGGATCGTCTCCCCGTCCACCCGGGCCCGGCTGTAGCCCTTGGTCTGGAGGTCGGCGAAGAGGTCGACGAACTCGCCCTTGCGCTCGCGCACGAGCGGCGAGAGCACCTGGAAGCGGCTGCCCTCGGGCAGCGCGAGCACCCGGTCGACGATCGCCTGCGGCGACTGCCGCGCGATCGGACGGCTGCACTGGGGGCAGTGCGGCTTGCCGATGCGGGCGAAGAGGAGGCGGAGGTAGTCGTAGACCTCGGTGATGGTGCCGACGGTGGAGCGCGGGTTGCGGGAGGTCGACTTCTGGTCGATGGAGACGGCCGGGGAGAGGCCCTCGATGAAGTCGACGTCGGGCTTGTCCATCTGCCCGAGGAACTGGCGGGCGTAGGACGACAGCGACTCGACGTAGCGGCGCTGGCCCTCGGCGAAGATCGTGTCGAAGGCCAGGGAGGACTTGCCCGACCCGGAGAGTCCGGTGAAGACGATGAGTGAGTCGCGGGGCAGGTCGAGCGAGACGTTCTTGAGGTTGTGCTCGCGAGCGCCACGAACGATGAGACGGTCGGTCACGCCGGTCCGCACCTTTCTTGAGAGAGCGGGGGACGGGCCCCGGCCGTCCAGAGTATGGGGGTCGGGAGGCGCCGCTGGATGGTCTGGTGTGCTCCTCCGAGCGTATAGCACGTGCATTCGATTACCGGCACTCCGAAGAGTGCTTCACCCGATCGTGTGGCGGCGCTAGGGTCGGCTCATGATTGATCATGCGCACGACCTGCGATCCCTGCGCGAAGCCACGGACCGACTGCTGACCGCGGCCGCGAAACTGGACAACGCGGCCGTGGCCGAGGCGTCACGCCTGCCCGGCTGGTCCCGGGGCCACGTACTCGCCCACCTCGCCCGCAACGCGGACGCCCTCGTGAACGTGTTCGAAGGGCGCCCCATGTACGAGAGCGCCTCCGCGCGCGACGCCGACATCGAGCGGGATGCCGGTCGGCCTCTGGTGGAACAGCTGGAGGACGTCCGGAATTCCGCCGCCGCCTTCCAGGCCGTGGCCGACGCGCCGCAGGACTGGTCCCGCACGGTCGAGCTGCGCAACGGGGTCACCGACAGCGCCTCCCGGATCCCCTTCCGCCGCCTCGTCGAGATCGAGCTGCACCACGTGGACCTCGGCATCGGCTACGAGCTGACGGACCTCCCGGACGAGTTCACCACCCGGGAGATCGACTTCCTGGCCGACCGCTGGTCCGGGCACCCCGAGGTGCCCCCGGTGACGCTCTCCCCCGGGGACGGCCGCACCTGGCGCACCGGTGGTACCGAGGGCGCCCCCGTCACCCTGTCCGGCACCCCCGCCCAGCTCCTGGCCTGGCTGGCGGGCCGCGGCGACAAGGGCGACGCCCTGACCACGGCGGGCGGGCCCCTGCCCCTGCTCCCCCCGCTCTAGGATCAGGACATGACCTACAGCGGAGCGGTGAAGGTCGGCGGTCCGGCCGACGTGCATGAACTCGCGGACCTGATGATTTCCAAGGTCGCCGTCGGCGACATGAACAACAACGCCTACCTGCTGCGGTGCCGGGCGACCGGCGAGCAGCTGCTGATCGACGCGGCCGCCGACGCCGCCACCCTGCTCTCCCTGATCGGCGACGACGGCATCACCTCGGTCGTCACCACCCACCAGCACGGCGACCACTGGGGCGCGCTGCGGGAGGTCGTCGACACGACCGGGGCCCGGACCTACGCCGGGCGCTACGACGCCGAGGGCATCCCGGTGCCGACCGACGTCGCCGTGGAGGACGGGGACACGATCACCTTCGGTCGGATCGCCCTGACCGCCCGCCACCTGGTCGGACACACCCCGGGCTCGATCTCCCTGGTCTACGACGACCCGCACGGCCACCCGCACGTGTTCACCGGCGACTGCCTCTTCCCGGGCGGCGTCGGCAACACCTGGGGCGACCCGAAGGCCTTCGCCCGGCTGATCGACGACGTCGAGGAGAAGCTCTTCGGGCAGCTCCCCGACGAGACCTGGGTCTACCCGGGCCACGGCAACGACACCACGATCGGCGCCGAGCGCCCGCACCTCGCCGAGTGGCGCGAGCGCGGCTGGTAGGTCGGCCCGCACGCGAAGAGCCGCACACGGAGAACCGCACACGAACGACCGGGCCGCCCCTCCCCGACGGGAGGGGCGGCCCCGCGTCACCACCGGCCCCGCGTCACCACCGGGCGCGCGTCAACACCGGTGCGGTGCGGCACTCCTTCCGGTGGAGGATCCGCGTTCCGCTCCCCCGGCCCCGCGGACCGGGGTATCTGCTGCACCATGCACCAAGATCGCTCCCCGCACGCCGGCCGGCCGCCCGCGATGCTGCGCCTCGCTTCGGCCTCCCTCATCGGGACCGCCATCGAGTTCTACGACTTCTTCGTCTACGGAACCGCCGCGGCCCTGGTCCTCGGCCCCCTGTTCTTCCCCACCTTCTCGCACCTGGCCGGCACCCTCGCGGCCTTCGGCACCTTCGGCATCGGCTTCCTCGCCCGCCCGCTGGGCTCCGTGCTCTTCGGGCACGTCGGCGACCGGTACGGCCGCCGACCGGTGCTGCTCGCGTCCCTGCTGCTGACCGGCCTCGCCACGGTGGCGGTGGGCTGCGTGCCGACGTACTCCTCGATCGGCGTCGGCGCCCCGCTGCTCCTGCTCCTGCTGCGCTTCCTCCAGGGCCTCGGCCTCGGCGGCGAGTGGGGCGGGGCGGTGCTGCTGACCGCCGAACACGCCCCTGAGGGCCGGCGCGGGCTGTGGTCGAGCTTCCCGCAGATGGGCCCGGCCGTCGGTTTCCTGCTGGCGAACGGCCTGATGCTGGGGCTGTCCACGACGCTCACCGACGGCCAGTTCACGTCCTGGGGCTGGCGGGTGCCCTTCTGGGCGGCCGGGCTGCTCGCCCTGTCGGGCCTGTGGCTGCGTCGATCGGTCGAGGAGACCCCGGAGTTCCGCGCCCTGGCCGCCGACGACCGGCGGGCGGGCGCACCGGTGGCCGAGGTCGTCCGCGACCACTGGCGCCTGCTCCTGCTCACCGGCGGCGCCCTCGCCGTCGGGTACGCCGTCTTCTACGCCGTGACCACCTGGTCCCTGGCCTACGCGACCGAGCACCTGGGGGTCGGCCGCAGCACGATGCTCGCCTGCGTCATGGTGGCCGTCGCGTTCATGGGCGTGGTCACCCCCCTGATGGCGGTGCTGGGCGACCGCTACGGGCGCCGCCCGCTCTGCCTGGCCGGGAGCGTGGCCTGCGCGCTGTGGATGTTCCCGCTGGTGGCCCTGCTCGGGACGGCCGATCCGCTGCTGATGACCCTGGGCTGTCTCGGCGCGCTGCTGGGCATGACGACGCTGTTCGCGGTGGTGGGCGCGTACCTGCCGGAGCTGTACCCGCCGCGGGTGCGGTGCACGGGGGCGGCGGTCGGCTACAACCTGGGCGGGGTGCTCGGCGGGGCGCTGACGCCGGTCGTGGCGACGGCGTTGGCCGACGGTTCGGGGCCGGCGTGGGGCGTGGGCGCGTACCTGACCGGGATCTCCCTGGTCAGCCTCGGCTGCTTCGCCCTGCTGCCGGAGACGAATCCGATGGTGGTGCGCACGGCGGCGGGGGCGGCCGAAGCGGCCGCCCCCGCCTGAGCGCGACCGCGGATCAGCTGCCGACGCTGTCCTGGGTCTCGGCTTCCCGGGCGGCGGTCTCGGCCGCCGCCTGCTTCTTCGAGGCGATCAGGCTGGTGATCGTGGTGATCACCAGGACGCCGCAGATGACGCCGAGCGAGACCGGGATGGAGATCAGCGGGACGTGCACCCCGGACTCGTGCAGGGCGTGCAGCACGAGCTTGACGCCGATGAAGCCGAGGATGATCGACAGGCCGTAGCTGAGGTGGACCAGCTTCTTGAGCAGGCCGCCGATGAGGAAGTACAGCTGGCGCAGGCCCATCAGGGCGAAGGCGTTGGCCGTGAAGACGATGTACGGGTCCTGGGTCAGGCCGAAGATCGCGGGGATGGAGTCGAGGGCGAAGAGGATGTCGGTCGTGCCGATGGCGAGCATGACGACCATGAGCGGCGTCAGGACGCGCTTGCCGTTCTTCTCGATGAAGAGCTTGGTGCCGTGGTAGCGGTCGGCGACGCCGAACTTCTTCTCCACGGTCTTGAGCAGGCGGCTCTCCTCGAACTCCTCGTCCTCCTCGTCCTTGCGGGCCTCCTGGATGAGCTTCCACGCGGTGTAGATCAGGAAGGCGCCGAAGATGTAGAAGACCCAGGAGAAGCTGGCGATGATCGCCGCGCCGGCCGCGATGAAGATCGCGCGCAGCACCAGGGCGATCAGCACGCCCACGAGCAGCACCCGCTGCTGGAGGTGGGACGGCACCGCGAACTTCGCCATGATCAGGACGAAGACGAAGAGGTTGTCGACGCTCAGCGACTTCTCGGTGATGAAGCCCGCGAAGAACTCCTGGGAGGCCTGGCCGTTGCCGAAGAACAGCAGGCCGAGGCCGAAGAGCGCGGCGAGGACGATCCAGACGACCGTCCAGATGCCCGCTTCCTTGATCGATACGTCGTGCGGTTTACGGCCGATGAGGAAATCGGCTCCGATGAGGATGCCCAGACCGAGAATGGTCAGCACCCAAAGGGTCCACGAAACGTCCACGTTGAACACGCCTCCGGCGGATGGCTCAGCACTTCGTCAGCGTCATCGCTGCCGGAGGTCTCTTCCACCCGGGCGGCCTGGAGGCCGTGGGCCGACGCCCCGGGACCGGTTACGGTCCGTATTGACGGGCACGCCGTAGCAGGAAAGCAGGAATACTCCCCTCCGCAGACACCAGCGTACCCGTCTCGGCCGCATAAGGTAAAGGGATAGCCAAGAGAAGGTCAGGGGATGGTCAGCCGGTGCGGCCCGGCGGGGCCGCACCGATCAGGCGCCGCGCCCCCTGCGCGCCTCCGCGATCCGTTCCAGCGCCTGGTCCAGGACCCGACTGCCGGGCGGCGGGAAGGACGCCTCGAAGGTCCAGGCGTGGCCGACCCACGGATCGGCGAGGTGGTCGTCCGGCACCGGGGAGAGCCGCATCAACGAGCGCCACAGCGGGTCCAGCAGCGGCCCGTACGCCGACGCCTCGTCACGGTCCGCCACCATCAGCAGGTGGACGCCGACCGAGGGACCCTCGTCGGCCAGATAGCGCAATTGGGTGACGGCCCGGTCGTCGAAACCGTGCGGGAAGTCGTGGACGACGAGCAGCTGCTCGGCGGTGTCCAGGTCCGGCGGCAGGTCCTCGGGCGCTCCCGCCCGCACCGCCATCTGTACGAGGTCCACCCGGCGGGTGAGCCGCGCCAGGGTCTCGGTGACCGCGGCGGAGCCGGCGGCGGGCGGCGCCGCCAGTACGCCGGCCCGCACGAGCGGGGCCAGCGAGGACGCCCCGGCCCCGGCGGCGTCGATGACGTGCACCGAGAAGCGGCCCGCGGGGTGCACGGCGAGCAGGCGCACCGCGTGCGCGACGGCCATGTCCATGGCGGCCCGGCGCAGCGGGGCGGTGTCCGCCATCATCGCCGCCTCGGAGCCGGTGCGGCCGTTGTCGATCCACAGGCCGCGCTCCATCGGGAACCGCACCAGCATCGGGATGCGCAGCTCCGGGCACTCGGGCAGGTGCAGATCGCCCAGCCGCAGGGCGAGCGGGGCCTCGGCGGGGATCCGGTGGGCGTGCCAGACCGGGTTGGCCCAGCCGGCGAAGGCGGCGGGGAGCGCGGGCTCGACCACCTCCACCTCCGCCTTGAGCTGGGCGAGGTCGCGGTCGAGGACGGCCCGGGCCTGGGCGACGAGGTCGTCGCGGCGGGCCCTGGCGCTCTCGCGGGCGCCGTCCCCGGATCCGCCGAGGCGGTTGCGGGGGTCGGCGAGGGCCGCGTCCAGCTCGCGCTCCAGCCGGGACTCGGCGAAGTCGGCGGCGCTGCGGTAGGCGGAGACCGAGCGGGCCAGGTCCTCGAACATGCCCCAGACCTGGTTGTACAGCCGCTCGTCCATGGACCAGCCGGTGGCGTCGCCGGCGACCGGGCGGTGCGCTTCCCCGGGCTGCGCCGGCGGGGCCTGCGGGGCGGGCGGCGGGGGCTCCGCGGTGCGGTCGCGGCGCGGGTGGGCGTAGCTGATCGTGGGCGGACCCTCCGGGCCGGGGCCGGACGCGGGGTCCGCGGGCGGCGGCGGGGGCACCGGACCGGGGACCGGGGTCTGGGGCACCACCGGGGTCGCCAACGGCGTCGGGGTGTCCGAGGAGGCCGCCGCGGGGGTGGAGTACGGCGATCCCGCGACCGGCGGCGCGGCGCCGGCCGCCGTGCCCGTGGGCACCGCGGTGGCGGGGGCGGGGGCGGAGCCCGGCGCGGCGCCGCAGGCCGCGTGGGCGCGGGCGGCCAGGTCCGCGGCGTCCGGGGCGCTCAGGCCGTGGTCCGCGAGGAGGGCCGGGAGCCCGTCGGCGTACCCCTGGCCGACGGCGCGCACCTTCCAGGCGCCCTGGCGGCGGTACAGCTCGACCGCTATGACGGCGGTCTCCGCGTCCAGTCCGGTCAGGGTGTAACCGGCCAGCTCGGCGCCGTCGGGGGCGGCCACGGCGACGTACGGGGCGGCGACCGCACCGAACCGGGGCGGGCCGCCCCGGGGCAGCGCCAGCACGATCCCGACCCGGTGGACGACGGCGGGCACCGCGTCCAGGTCGACCTCGAAGGAGTGCCGCGCGGCGGCGGCCACGGGCACTTCCAGGCCGGGCACCCGCGGCTCCCCCGGGTGGGCCAGCGACCCGGGGTCGGCCAGCCGGCCCCCGTCGTCGCCCAGCGCGGCCCCGGCGAGCACGGGTGTGCCCGCCGAGACCCTGATCTCCACCCGGTGCCGGGACAGGGGGTGGTTCTGCCCCCGGACCAGTTCGGCCGTCATCGTGCAGCCCCTCCCCCGTCGTACGCGTTCTCCCGTGCGCCTGCCGCGGCGCTCCGGCTTACAGGTGCGGCAGGATCGCCGGCAGCAGGTCCTGGAAGGTCCGGCCGTTCGCCGGGTTGCCCAGGGCCGTCATCTTCCAGCCGGCGCCCGCGCGGTGCACCTTCGCCATGATCTGCGCGGTGTACTGACCGCCGCCGTCGAGCGTGTAGCGGGCCAGTTCCTGGCCGTTGGTCTCGTCGACGATGCGGCAGAAGGCGTTCTGCACCTCCTGGAACGTCTGCCCGGTGAACGAGTTCACCGTGAAGACGATCTGGTCGATGTGCACCGGCACGCGCGCCAGGTCGACGAGGATCGACTCGTCGTCGCCGCCCTGACCGGCGCCGCCGACCAGGTTGTCACCGGTGTGCCGGACCGAGCCGTCCTTGCTCTGCAGCTGCCGGAAGAACACCACGTCCATGGGCTCCTTGCCGGCGAACAGCACGGCCGAGGCGTCCAGGTCGATCTCCCGGGTACGGCTGCCGAACAGGCCGCGGCGCTTGGCCGCCTGCCAGCCGAGGCCCATCCGGACCGCGGTCAGCGTCCCTCCGTCCGACTTCTGCAGACTGATGGCCTGACCCTTGGTCATGTTGACCGTCACGTGCTGTCCCCTCTCCATAGCCACCCCCAGGCAGCGCGTGCCTGTGGCTGTTCCACGCCCGAACACTACTGACCGGCCACGGCTCAGGCGAGGCCCGCTTCCTTCATCTGCCGCAGCTCCTTCTTCAACTCACCGACCTCGTCGCGGATCCGGGCCGCGACCTCGAACTGCAGCTCGGCCGCGGCCGCCCGCATCCGTTCGGTCATCTGCTCGATCAGCGAGGCCAGTTCGGCCGCGGGGCGGTCGGTCAGCACCTCGCCCTTGCCGCCCTTCGCACCCTTGCCGCCCTTGGCCGCACGGCCGCCCAGCGCGGGTACGGGGGCCTTCGCGTCCTTGCCGCCCTTCTGCTGGCGGTAGCCGCTGCCGAGCAGTTCCTCGGTGTCGACCTCCTCGCGGGCGATGGTGGCGACGATGTCGTTGATCTTCTTGCGCAGCGGCTGCGGGTCGATGCCGTGCTCGGTGTTGTAGGCGACCTGCTTCTCCCGCCGCCGGTTGGTCTCCTCGATGGCCTTCTCCATCGCCGGCGTCATCTTGTCCGCGTACATGTGGACCTGGCCCGAGACGTTGCGCGCGGCGCGGCCGATGGTCTGGATCAGCGAGGTCCCCGAGCGCAGGAACCCCTCCTTGTCGGCGTCGAGGATGGCCACCAGGGACACCTCGGGCAGGTCGAGGCCCTCGCGCAGCAGGTTGATGCCGACCAGGACGTCGTACTCCCCGGCCCGCAGCTCGCGCAGCAGCTCGATCCGGCGCAGCGTGTCCACGTCGCTGTGCAGGTAGCGCACCGCGATGCCCAGCTCCAGGAAGTAGTCCGTGAGGTCCTCGGCCATCTTCTTGGTCAGGGTGGTGACCAGGACGCGCTCGTCCTTCTCGACGCGCTGGCGGATCTCGTGCACCAGGTCGTCGATCTGGCCCTCGGTCGGCTTGACGACGACCTCGGGGTCGATCAGGCCGGTCGGCCGGATGATCTGCTCGACGAAGCCGTCGCCGCGGGAGAGCTCGTACTTGCCGGGGGTGGCCGACAGGTAGACCGTCTGACCGATCCGCTCCTGGAACTCCTCCCACTTCAGCGGGCGGTTGTCCAGCGCGGAGGGCAAGCGGAAGCCGTGGTCGACCAGGGTCCGCTTGCGCGAGGCGTCGCCCTCGTACATCGCGCCGATCTGGGGCACGGTGACGTGCGACTCGTCGATGACGAGGAGGAAGTCCTCGGGGAAGTAGTCGATGAGGGTGTTGGGCGCGCTGCCGCGCTCGCGGTCGTCCATGTGCAGCGAGTAGTTCTCGATGCCGGAACAGGAACCGATCTGGCGCATCATCTCGAGGTCGTAGGTGGTGCGCATGCGCAGCCGCTGGGCCTCCAGCATCTTGCCCTGCTTCTCCAGCTCCGCGAGGCGCTCGGTCAGCTCCGCCTCGATGCCCGCGACCGCCTTCTCCATGCGCTCGGGCCCGGCGACGTAGTGGCTCGCGGGGAACACGTACAGCTCGCGGTCCTCGCTGATGACCTCGCCGGTCAGCGGGTGCAGGGTGGAGAGCGCCTCGATCTCGTCGCCGAACATCTCGATGCGGACGGCGAGTTCCTCGTACACGGGGAAGATCTCGATGGTGTCGCCGCGCACCCGGAAGGTGCCGCGGGTGAAGGCGACGTCGTTGCGGGTGTACTGGATGTCGACGAAGCGGCGCAGCAGCTGGTCGCGGTCGAACTCCTCGCCGACCTTGAGGGAGACCATCCGGTCGACGTACTCCTGCGGGGTGCCGAGGCCGTAGATGCAGGAGACGGACGCGACCACGATGACGTCGCGGCGGGTCAGCAGCGAGTTGGTCGCGGAGTGCCGCAGCCGCTCCACCTCCTCGTTGATGGAGGAGTCCTTCTCGATGTAGGTGTCCGACTGGGGGACGTACGCCTCGGGCTGGTAGTAGTCGTAGTACGAGACGAAGTACTCGACGGCGTTGTTCGGCAGCAGCTCGCGGAACTCGTTCGCCAGCTGGGCGGCCAGCGTCTTGTTCGGCGCCATGACCAGCGTCGGTCGCTGGAGCTTCTCGATCATCCAGGCCGTGGTGGCCGACTTTCCGGTGCCGGTCGCACCGAGCAGGACCACGTCCTTCTCGCCCGCGCGAATGCGCTTCTCCAGCTCGGCGATGGCCGCCGGCTGGTCACCGCTGGGCTGGTAGGGACTGACGACCTCGAAAGGCGCCACCGTGCGTTCGATCTTCGATACGGGCCGCATGAGTCAACCGTACGGCCCCCCACTGACACTCACGCGCCCGCACGCTCCGCGGGCCCCCGGGCCGGCTCCCGACCCCCGCCCGACCAGCGCACGACACGCTTCGGTGACGCCTCGGCACCCAGGGTGACCCTGGTCCGTTTGTCGTAGTTCGGTGGCGACGGCTCGATCGTGAACGGCATCATCGCGATGAGTCACATTTCACGACAGACCGTCAGATACGCCAAGAGGGGCGGGATACGACCATCACCGCCCGACGTCCCCCGCCCGTCCGCGCGTCCGGCCGGGCCGCCGGTCGCCCCCTTCATGACCCGTGACCCGAGGAGACCGCACATGTACGTCCGAACCGTTGCCGCGGCTGCCGCCGTGCTCGGCATCACCCTCTCCGCACTGGCCGGGCCGGCCTCCGCCACGCCGCCGCCGCTGCGGACGGGCGGCCCGAAGGCCGGACCGGCCGCCGCTCCCCACGCCGGGCCCAAGGCGCCGCCGCTGGCCGGTCTGCTCGGGCTCCCCGTGGTGTACGCGCACCGGGGGGCGTCGGCCTACGCCCCGGAGAACACGCTGGCCTCCATCGACCTCGCCGCGCGGCTGGGCATGGACTGGGTGGAGAACGACGTCCAGCGCACCAAGGACGGCGTGCTCGTCGTGATCCATGACGACACCCTCAAGCGGACCACCGACGTCCAGAAGGTGTTCCCGGGGCGCAGCCCCTGGCGGGTGAAGGACTTCACGGCGGCGGAGATCGCCCGGCTCGACGCGGGCAGCTGGTTCCGCCCCGAGTTCGCCGGCGCCCGGATCCCGACGCTGCGCGAGTACCTCGACCGGGTCCAGCTCAATCAGGGCCGGCTGCTGCTGGAGGTCAAGAAGCCGGAGCTGTACCCGGGGATCGAACGCGAGATCCTCGACCTGCTCGGCAGCAGGGGCTGGCTCGACGCGCGGCACGTCGCCTCGCGCCTGGTCGTGCAGAGCTTCAGCGCCGACTCCGTGGCCCTGGTGCACCGGATGCGGCCGGACGTGGTGACGGCCTTCCTCGGCGCCCCGCCGGAGGACGACCTGGAGCGGTACGCCGCCTTCTCCGACCGGATCAACCCCTGGTTCCGGGAGATCAACGCCGAATGGGTGGCGCGGGTGCACGCCCTCCAAGGGCCGCACGGAAAGGCCATGGAGGTCGACACCTGGATCGTGGACGACGCGGACACGACCCAGCGGGTCGTGGAGATGGGGGTGGACGGCATCATCAGCAACCGCCCCGACCTGGTGCGGCGGACGGTGTACGGCTACTGACCGCTCCCGCGCTCCGGGCCCGGCCCGCGGCCCGCGGCCCGCGGCCCCGGAGCGTTGTCGGTGGGGCGTCGTACGGTGGTCGGGTGGACAGCACCGAGCGGCCCCGGGGGCCGCACCTCGAATGGACCGTGGTCGCGAGCACCATCGGTCCGCTCCTCCTCGCCGCGACCCCCGAGGGTCTGGTCAAGGTCGCCTTCCACGCGTCGCCGCAGGCGGCCGGGCCGCTGATCGACCGGCTCGGCGCGGCGGCCTTTCGTCCGGCGCCGGGCGAAGAGGTGCTGCTGGCCGAGCCCATACGTCAGCTCGCCGCCTATTTCGCCGGTGACCTGCGACGCTTCACGCTCCCGCTGGACTGGCGGCTCAGCTCCGGCTTCAACCGCCAGGTCCTCCAGGAGCTGGACCGCTCCGTTCCCTACGGGGCGGTCGTCGGGTACGGCGAGCTGGCCGCCCGGGTCGGCCAGCCCGGCGCGGCCCAGGCCGTGGGCGCGGCGATGGGCTCCAACCCCTTGCCGCTGGTGGTGGCCTGCCACCGGGTCGTGGAGAACGGCGGCGGGATCGGCGGCTTCGGCGGCGGGGTGGAGACCAAGCGGACCCTGCTGGCGCTGGAGGGCGTCCTCCCGGAGCCGCTCTTCTGAGGGCCGTCCGGGTGCCGGCCGGCTGCTGCCCCGCTGTCGATCAGGTGCTGACCAGCGGCGATCCGGTCCGCCCGCGGAGCCGCCACCGGTTCCCCCGCCGGGCGGGCGGTGCGACACTGCGCCCGTGACTGCTGCCACGGCCCAGCCCGCCGTCCCCCGCCCCGCACCGCCCGTCCGCTCCTGTCCGAGGGACCGGAGGTGTACGTCGTGAGCGCCCCGCACGGTACGGACCGCTCGCTCGGATCCGTCGGACCGGACCGCACGGCCCCCGCGGCCCGCTCGGCCCGCGCGCAGCGGCGGGAGCGCGAGGTCCGGGGGCTGACCGAGGCCGACCTGCCCCGGCTGCGCCGGCGCACCTCCGGCGTGCTCATCGCCGCGCAGGTCCTGGGCGGGCTCGGCATGCCGATCAGCATCGCGCTGGCTCCCGTACTGGCCACCGAGGTCAGCGGCACCGAGGCCGTGTCCGGACTGGCCTCGACGGCCTCCGTCGTGGGCACCGCCCTGGTCTCGCTGCCGCTCGCGGCCCTGATGACGGCGCGCGGGCGCCGGGCGGGGCTGGTCCTGGCCTATGTGATCGGCGCGGTCGGCGGCGGGCTCGTGGTGCTGGCCGCCGTGCTGAAGAACTTCCCGCTGCTGTTGCTCGGCATGGCCGCCTTCGGCGCCGCCTCCTCCGCCAACCTCCAGTGCCGGTTCGCCGCCGCCGATTTGGCGGCCCCCGACCGGCGGGCCCGGGCGATCTCGACGGTCGTGTGGGCCACGACCATCGGCGCGGTGCTGGGACCCAACCTCTCGGCCCCGGCCAGCCGGAGCTTCGCGGGGACGTCCATACCCGACAAGGCGGGCCCGTTCCTGTGGGCCGCCGGGATCTTCCTGCTCACCGCGCTGCTGATCAGCGTGCTCCTGCGGCCCGATCCGCTGCTGACCGCCCGCGCACTGGCCGGTCCGGCCGAGCAGACGGCCGCGGGCCGCTCGCTGCGGGCCGCCTTCGCCGCCGTACGGGCCTCCCCCAGGGCCCGGCTGGCCCTGGTGACCGTCGCCGTGACCCACACCGCCATGGTCTCGATCATGGTGATGACCCCGGTGGACCTCGGGCACCACGGCGCCGACCTCCAGCTGATCGGGCTGGTGATCAGCGGCCACATCGCCGGCATGTTCGCCTTCTCGCCGGTGATGGGCTGGCTGGCGGACCGGCTCGGCAGGCTGTCGGTGATCGGGCTGGCGGCCGGGCTGCTGTCGATCGCCGCCCTGCTCGCGGGCACCGCCGGGGCGCACCACGCGCAGACCGCGGCGGGCCTGTTCCTGCTGGGGCTGGGGTGGTCGGCCGGGCTGGTCGCCGGTTCCGCGCTGCTGACGGACTCGGTGCCGCAGGCCGCGCGGGCCGCGGTACAGGGCTTGTCCGACCTGACCATGAACACCTGCGCGGGCATCGGCGGCGCCGTGTCCGGGCTGATCGTCTCCCAGGCGGGCTACGGCTGGCTCAACGCCGTCGGGGCGGCGCTGCTGCTGCCGATGGCCGGGCTCGCGCTCTTCACGGCGCGCCGCCACCCCGCGCCCGTCGCGGACTGACGGGCGCGGAGGCGGGTCGGGGGCTCGCCGGCGGCTCGTCAGAGTCCTCAGAGACCTCAGAGGCTGATGTGGTAGGCCTTGCGCAGCGTCTCGTGCACGGTCCAGGTGGTCTTGTCGCCCTCCCGGAGCACGCAGGCGGTGCCGGGGCCGACCTCCAGCCGCCCGCCGCCCTCGATCTCGATGGTGGCCCGGCCGCTGACGACGACGAACAGCTCGTTCGCCTCGGTGTCGGTGACCACTCCGGGGGTGATCTGCCAGATCCCGCGCAGCTGCTTGCCGTCGGCGGACTCCCACAGCACCTTGCCCGTCACCACGGGGTCGCCGGAGACGATCTGTCCCGGGTCGAGCTCCTCGGTCTCCAGCTCGGCGTCCGGGACGTCGGGTACGGACACGGCGAAGGAGGCGGGACCGGCATCGGGGGCCGCGGGGGCGGTCGGGGCGGCGGGGTCTTCGGTGCTCATGGCGCGAAACCCTAGCCCGGCGGGACCGCCGCGCGCGGTGGCCAGGTCGTCCAGGATCGGCGGGGCGCACGAGTCACCCTGTCCAGCGCGCGGGTCCACCCGGCGCACCGCACCCCGTGCATCTCGGACAGTTGGGCCGGGGGCGCGTTTGGGGGCGTGGATCCCGTGCCATGGATGGGGACATGTCACAGCACACAGCGGTTCCCGTCCTGTCGGAAGAGGTGCGCGACGCGCTGGCGGAGCAGCGACCGGTCGTCGCCCTCGAATCGACGATCCTCGCGCACGGCCTGCCCCGGCCCCGCAATCTCCAGGTGGGCCTGGAGCTGGAGGCGATCGTCCGGTCGGAGGGCGCGGTCGCGGCGACCGTCGCGGTGCTCGACGGGGTGCCGTACGCCGGGCTCGACAAGGCACAGCTGGAGCGGATCGCCAATGGCGACGGCGTGCGCAAGCTGGGGCACCGGGACCTGGCCCCGGCCATGGCGGCCGGCGCCACCGGGGCCACGACGGTGTCGGCGACGGCGTTCCTGGCCGCGCGGGCCGGGCTGCGCGTCTTCGCCACCGGCGGGCTGGGCGGCGTACACCGCGACTGGGCGCGGGCGCAGGACGAGTCGGCCGACCTGTCGCTGCTCGCCCGGACCCGGATCACGGTGGTCTGCGCGGGGGTGAAGTCGATCCTGGACGTGCCGGCCACGCTCCAGCGGCTGGAGACGCTCGGGGTGGGGGTGCTGGGCTTCGGGACGCAGCGGTTCCCCGGCTTCTACCTGAGCAGTTCCGGCGAGCCCGTCGACTGGACGGTGCACCGGCCGGAGGAGGTGGCCGGGGTGATGGCCGCTCAGGACGCCCTGGGCGGGCCCGGGTCCGCGCTGCTGGTCGCCAACCCGGTCCCCGAGGCCGACCAGCTCGATCCGGACCTGCACGACCGGGTACTGGCGCAGGCCCTCGCGCAGTGCCGGGAACGCGGCGTCACGGGGCAGGCGGTGACCCCGTTCCTCCTCGACTTCCTGGTGCGCGCGACCGGCGGGGCCTCGCTGGAGGCGAACCTGGCGGCGGTGCGCGGCAACGTGCGCCTGGGTGCGCGCATCGCCTCGGCGTGGGCGGCCTGGTGACCGGGTCGGGCGCCGAGTTCGCCGGCGGTCTGCTGGTCGTCGGGGACGTGGTCACGGACGTGGTGGCCGTGCACCTGGAGCCGCTCGCTCCGGCCACCGACACGCCGGCCCGGATCCGTACGATGCCCGGCGGCGCCGGGGCCAACGCCGCCTGCTGGGCGGCCCACCAGGGCGCCGCCGACGTCGCGCTGCTCGCGCGGGTGGGCGCGGAGTCGGCCCAGTGGCACGAACGCGCCCTGCTCGCCGCCGGGGTGCGGCCGCTGCTGGTGGTCGACCCGGTGGAGCCCACCGGGACGGTGGTGGCGCTGGTCGGCAAGGACGCGGAACGGACCTTCCTGACCGACAGCGGGGCCGTGCTCCGCCTCTCCCGGGCCGACTGGACCCCGGACCTGCTGGACGGGGTGGCCCATCTGCACCTGTCCGGCTACCTGTTCTTCGGGGACACCAGCCGCGAGCTGGCCCGGCTGGCACTGCGCTCGGCGCGGGAACTCGGGATCGCGGTGAGCGTGGACCCCGCCTCGGCCGGGTTCCTGGCCACGCTGGGGGTGGATCGTTTCCTCGACGCCGTCGCGGGGGCCGACGCGCTGCTGCCGAACGAGGACGAGGCGCGGCTGCTGGCCGGACTCCCCGGCCCGGCCCCGTCGGCGCGGGCGGCGGCGGAGTTGAGCCTGCGGGTGCCGCTGGTCGTGGTGACCCGGGGCGCGGCCGGGGCGCTGGTCGCCGAGGGCGGCCGGGTGACCGCGGAGATCACCGCGGAACCCGCCCTGGCGGTGGACTCCACGGGCGCGGGCGACGCCTTCACCGGCGGCTTCCTGGCCGCCCGCCTAGCAGGCGCGACCCCAGCCGAAGCAGCCCGAGCCGGCTGCCAAGCGGGCTCGATAGCCGTAACCCGCCTAGGCGGAAGACCCTAACCCGACACCCCCACCCAACCCCACCGGCGTTTGAGACACCCCCCCACCCGGCCTCGCCAGCACTTGAGGCACCCCCGCACCCAGCCCCGCCAGCACTTCAGGCGCCCCCGCACCCAGCCCCGCCGGCGTTTGAGACACCCCCACCCAGCCCGCCAGCACTTCAGGCGCCCCCTACCCAGCCCCGCCAGCACATGAGGCACCCCCACCCCGCCCGCCAGCACTTGAGGCACCCGCACCCAGCCCCGCCAGCACTTCAAACGCCCCCCACCCAGCCCCGCCGGCGTTTGAGGCGCCCCCGGAGGGCACACCGGAGACCAGCCGCACCCACCCGCCCCCGCCGCCCCCCGAGGCGCACCCGCAGGACACACCAGACGCCAGCCCACCCAGCCCCGCCGGCGTTTGAGGCGCCCCCGGAGGGCACGTCGGGGACCGGCGGGATCCGGGAGAGCCGAGGCCGACACGGGGCGGGTCAGCGCGGGACACCGGTCCAGGCCGGGTGCCGGGGATCGTCGGCGCGGACCAACACGTCGGCCACCGCCCCGGGATCCGTCTCGGCGTCGTACCGCGCGAAGGCGGCCACGGTCCACCCCTCCTCCTCGGGCGTACGCCGCACCAGCGCCCCCGCGGAAAGCCGGACGTGAACGCTGAGGTCGAAGGGGAACCAATGCCCCATCAGGAACGGCCCGTGCAGGATCACCACCCCACCCGGCGGCACCGCCACGTACGGACTCCGGGTCGCCCGGTCCGTCACCGGATCCCACAGGTCCGGGAGCACCCGCCCCGTCCCACCGGGATCCAACGGCCCGATGACCTCACGCCAGAGCGCGGCCGTGTCGTACCAACCGCCGAGGTACGCGTCGACATCCCGCCGGCCGTACTCGAAGCGCAGCGAGGCCGGCCGCAGGAAGCCCCCGGTCGGCACGACCAGAACAGAACGGCCGCGCCGGCGCAGCGCGTCCGCGAGCCGGCCCGCGAGCACCTCCGTACCGGCGGCGGGCGCCCCGTCCACGGCCACCCGTAGCCGGCCCTCCGCACCGCCCGCGTCCCGCGGTGCGCCGTCGAGATGGCCCGCTAGCCGCTCGGCCATCCCCTCCCATGTGATCGCTTCCAGCTGCACGGTCCCATTGTCAGTGCTCACCCGTAGCGTTTCTCATCAAGGGATCACCGACGCGAAAGAGCCGTCGGCCCGACCTTGGGGAGGGGTCTGTCATGGCTCGCGAGACGACGTACCTGGAGCTGTCGCAAGAGGGCGGCGGCGCGCACAAGTTCTATGAGGTGACCGTGGACGGCACGGACGTCTCGGTGCGTTACGGCCGGATCGGAGCCGACGGGCAGCTGCAGAACTCCTCCTTCCCGACCATCGAGAAGGCGCGGGCGGCCGCCGCGAAGAAGGTCGGCGAGAAGGTCCGCAAGGGGTACGCACCGGCCGTGCGGGGCCAGCGGACGGCGCGCGCCGTCTCCCGCCGCGAGGTGACCTCGGCACCGTCGACCGCGCGGGCGGTGGCGCCGGTGCTGTGGCGGTTCCGCACCGGGGCCTCGGCCTTCGGGATCCACGTGGACGAGGACCGGTGCTGGGTCGGCAACCAGGCCGGCGACGTCTACACGCTGAGCCACGGCGGCGAGGTGCTGGCCCGCTATTCGCTGCCGGACGGGGTCAAGTGCCTGGTGGCGGACGAGTTCTGGATCTATGCCGGCTGCGACGACGGCACGGTCTACGACCTGTCCTCGAAGGTCCCCTTCGGGGCCTACGACATCGCGGCGGACGTGGACATCTTCTGGCTGGACATCCGCGAGGGCGTGCTCACCGTCTCCGACCGCAACGGCGGTCTGACGGTGATCGACCACGAGGACGAGTTCCAGTGGTCGCGCAAGTCCGCCGGCTCCAACGGGTGGATGGTCCGCGCGGACGGGGACGCGGTCTACCACGGACACTCCTCGGGCGTGACGGCGTACGCCCAGGACGGTTCCGGGGAGTTGTGGCACGCGCCGACCAAGGGCCAGGTGCTCTTCGGCTGGCAGGAGGACCACGCGGTGTACGCGGGGACCTCCCGCTACACCGTGGAGCGGATCGCGAAGGCGACCGGGGCCGTCGAGGCCACCTACCGGTGCGACGGTTCGGTGTACTCGTGCGCGACCTCCCCCGACGGCCGGCACGTCTTCGCGGGTGACTCCTCCTCGTCGGTGTACTGCTTCGACGCCGATGGGCGACGCCTGTGGAAGCTGGGCACGGGCAGCGGCTCCGCGCTGTCGATGCAGTACCTGGACGAGCGGCTGTACCTGGTGACCACCGACGGCTCGCTGGTGTGCGTGGACGCGAGCGAGGCTGCCATCGCGGCGGCCCAGCAGGGCTCGGTGCCGACCGCGATGGACGTGAAGTCGGCCGCCGCGCTGCCCGTGTTCACCCCGGCGGCCTCGGCCGCCGCGGTGGCGACGGTGACGGTCGCGCCCGCCGGCGGCGTGGTGGTCGAGTGCGTCCAGCAGGGCGGCCGGACGCGGGTGCAGGTGGTCTCGGGCGGCTTCGAGCCGTCGTGGAACGTGCAGTTCCCGCGGGGCATCCGGGAGGCGGGGGCCCGGTACGTGGTGGACGGACTGCACCCGGCACCCGGAGGTTTCTACCGCGTGCGCGGAGAGATACGCCGCCTGGTGTGAGCGCGGGCGCGCGACGCGGTCCGGGGAGGGGGGCCTCGGACCGCTCCAGGGGATCTCCGAGGGAGCACCGAGGGAGCACCGAGGGGACAACTACCGTCCGCTACCAGGTGATAGGGGGCCGCCGCGGCGGTATCACACCTGTATGGACCTCGTCGTCTTCGAGTCGCTCAAGCGGATCAGCTGCGCGGAGTGCGGGCACGGGCCGCTCCCGCACCTCGTCCGCGAGTCCGGTGTTCCCCGCTGCCTGGACTGCGCCGACCTCGGGCACCTCGTCTACCTGCCGCGCGGGGACGCCGCCCTCACCCGCCGGGCGCGGACGGGCAGTTCGCTGTGCGCGGTGGTGGTCCGCTTCAACAAGCGCCATCGCCGCCACGAGCGCCAGGGCCTGCTGGTCGAGGAGCCGGCGCTCGCCCGGGCCGAGGCCGCCTGCCTCGCGGACGCCGAGGCGCGGGCCCGGCGCCGGGCCCGCGACCGGCTGCGCCGGGCCGCCGAGGACACCCGGTTCACCGCGCTCTTCGCCGCCGAGATAGCGCGATTGTTCCCAGGGTGCCCGCCGGAGCGCGCCCTGGCGATCGCCGCGCACGCCTCGGTACGGGGCAGCGGGCGGGTCGGCCGCAGCGCGGCGGGCCGGGCCCTGTCCGAACAGGCCGTCTCGGTGGCGGTGCGCGCCGCGGTCCGGCACGAGGACACGGAGTACGACGCCCTGCTGATGGCGGGCGTCCCGCGGTTCGAGGCCCGCGCCCGGCTCGCCCCGCGGATCGAGGCGGTCCTCGCCTCCTGGCGGCCCGGCCCGGCGCAGGCCGCTCAGCTGGTGCGGGAGCGGCGGTAGAGCAGGGCCCCGCCGAGGAGCAGGGCGGCGCTGCCCGGGATCAGGTAGTCGAGCCCGTCGGAGCCGGTGTGCGCCAGCGCGGGACCCGTCACCCGGGGCGGCGCGGGCGGGGTGACCGGGCGCACCGCCACAGGCGGCTGGGCGGGCTTGCTCCCGCTGGGCGGGCCCGCGTTGACCGAGGTGTTGCCCACGGCGGAGTTCCCGGCGCCGACGACGCTCACCGCGTTGCCGCTGATGTTCACCGGGAGATCGATCGGCAGCTGGAGCCCGTTGCCGGACAGCAGGCCAGGCGAATCCTTTCCGCGCGCGTGCGCGACCGCTCCCCCGCCGTGCCCGGCACCCTGTCGGGAGGGGCCCGTCGCGGACGACGGGCCCGACGGATGCGAGGGGCGCGGATCCGGATGCTCGCCGGGGCCCGCGTTGGCACACCGGTTCCCCGCGGCGGAGTTGAGCAGGCCCACCACGCTCACGGTGTTGCCGCACACGTTCACCGGCGCGTGCACCGGCAGCTGCACCACGTTCCCCGAGAGCAGCCCCGGCGAGCGCTGCGCCGAACCACCCGCGTCCGCGTCGGCGTGTGCGAGACCTCCCACACCCGCCGCGGCCAGGCCACCTCCCGCAACCACCGCCGCGATCAAGCCATTTCGACGACTGCTTCGCATCAGTGTCCCTACCTTCCGGAGGAGTTCGCGGGTGTGCACCCGCATCCGGAACAACGCCCTGAACCCGTTCGGGTTATAGCGCCAGTAGGCATTTCACTCCATCGTGTACTGGGTAGTGCGTACTTCATGATGGACAGACCACTGCTGCTCCTCGACGTGGACGGCCCGCTCAACCCGTTCCGGTCGCGCCTCGCGGGGCTGCACGGATACACCACGCACCGGATGCGTCCGGCCCTCTGGATGTCGCGCCGCGCCCCGGATTCGCCGAGCGCGCGCCGGGGCCTGCGGGTCCGGCTGCATCCCACGCACGGTCCGCGCCTCCAGGCCCTGCCCTTCGAACTGGCCTGGGCCACCACCTGGATGCACCAGGCCAACACGATGATCTCCCCACACATCGGGCTGCCCGGCGACCTTCCCGTCATCGAGTGGCCGGAACTCTTCGCCCACGACCCCGACGGCCTCTACTGGAAGACCCGGCCGCTGTTGGAGTGGGCCGCCGGACGCCCCTTCGCCTGGGTCGACGACATGATCACCGCCAGGGACCGCGCCTGGGCCCACGCGCACTACCCGGCGCCCTCCCTCCTGCTGCGCATCCACCCCCGTCACGGCCTGCGCGCACGCGACTTCACCACCCTCACCCGCTGGGCGGCCTCCCTACCGGGAGCCTGAACCGGGGGCCCGCGGCCCGGGTCAGCGGTGGGAGGCGAGCGCCGTGAGCGGGTCGGCGGACGGCGGCCCGCAGGGCCACCAGTCCTCCTCGTCCGGTTCGGACTCGTAGGCGTACCAGAGGCCGTCGCGACCGAGCCGGAGCTGGGAGGTGCGCCCACTGAGGCGGTTGCGGCGGGGCCGGAAGGGACCCCGCCCCGCGGCCAGCAGGGCCGGGCGGGCCCGGTCGAAGGGGCCCGCGGGCGGGTCCCACTCCTCCTCCAGCACCAGCAGCCCCGCCGAACCGCCCTGGCGCCAGGCCGACACCGCGCGGGCCAGCTCGCCCGGGGAGCGCCCGGTGGCGGCGGCCAGATCGCGGTACAGGGCGCGGGTGGAAGCGGCCAGGCCCGAGGTCGGCGGCTGCGCGGTGGCCAGCCGGACCGCGTCCTGCCAGAGCGTGAGGCCGGCGATCGGGTCCTCGCCGGTGGCGAGGAGGGCGTGGGCGCGCGCCGCGGCGTCGTAGGCGAGCTGGTCCAGGGCCAGCGGATCCGGGGCGCCCCGCTCCTCCGGGTAGCCGGGGGCGGCGCCGACGGCCGGTGCGTCGAGCGGGGCGGGCAGCGGCGCCCGGGCGGTGCGGTGCACGGCCGCGCGCGCCGGGACGCCGGGGAAGTCGACGTCGGCCGCGGGCCGTTCGCGGGCGGCGTGCGCGGCATTGCGGCGGGCCAGCTCGTCGAGGAGGTCCCGCTCGCCCCGGCCGCGCAGCAGCATCAGGACGAAGGGGTCCTCGTCGAGCAGCCGGGCCGCGCGGTAGCAGAGCGCGGCGGCGTGCTTGCACGGCGGACGCCCGACGTCCGGGCAGGAGCAGTGCGGCACGAGGTCCCTGACGCCCGGCAACAGCCGGTCGGCCAGGGCCTGCGGAACCTCGCGCTCCAACAGCGCGGCCAGGGCCGCCGGCTGGGCGGCCGTGTCCTCCAGCAGCTCGTCCCACTCCTCCTCGGTGAGGACGGTCAGGGCCAGCTCGGTGCGGTACGGCCGGGCCCGGCTGCCGCGCACGTACGCCACGATCCGCCCGGGGGTGACCGTCACCGCGTCGACGTGCCCGTCCTCCGCGTACGCCCGCCCGCGCCCCAGGCGCGCCGCGTCACCGGAGCGCCCCTCCAGGGCGGCCACCCAGGCCCGCCCCCACCAGCTCGCGGCACCGGCCCCCGCGGGCAGCGAGTCGAAGGTGCGGCGCAGATCGTCGCGCGCGGTGATCACGAGCGCCTGCGCAGGGAGACGAGGTCGGCGAGCTCGCGATCGGTGAGCTCGGTCAGCGCGGTCTCGCCCGACCCGAGGACCGCCTCGGCCAGGGCCCGCTTGGCCTCCAGCATCTCGGCGATGCGGTCCTCGACGGTGCCTTCGGCGATGATCCGGTGGACCTGGACGGGCTGGGTCTGGCCGATGCGGTAGGCGCGGTCGGTGGCCTGTTCCTCGACGGCGGGGTTCCACCAGCGGTCGTAGTGGACGACGTGTCCGGCGCGGGTGAGGTTGAGGCCGGTGCCGGCGGCCTTGAGGGACAGCAGGAACACCGGGACCTCGCCGTCCTGGAAGCGGTCCACGAGCTCCTCGCGGCGGGCCACCGGGGTGCCGCCGTGCAGCAGTTGGGTCGGGATCCCGCGGGCCGCCAGGTGCCGCTCCAGGATCCGGGCCATCGTCACGTACTGGGTGAAGACCAGCACGGAACCGCCCTCGGACACGATCGTGTCCAACAACTCGTCCAAGAGGGCGAGTTTGCCGGAGCGGTGCGCGATCCGGGGCCGCTCCTCCTTGAGGTACTGCGCCGGGTGGTTGCAGATCTGCTTGAGCGAGGCCAGCAGCTTCATGATCATGCCGCGGCGTTCGATGCCTTCGCTCGCCTCGATCACGGCCATCGCCTCGTCCACCGCGGCCTGGTAGAGGGAGGCTTGTTCCCGGGTCAGCGAGACGGGGTGGTCGGTCTCCGTCTTGGGCGGCAGCTCGGGCGCGATCCCCGGGTCGGACTTCTTGCGGCGCAGCAAGAACGGCCGTACCAGCGCCGCCAGTCGGGCCACCGCGGCCTCATTGCCGCCGTCCTCCTCCTGCTGGTGCTCCACGGGCCGGGCGTGGCGGGCCCGGAAGGCGGTCAGCGGGCCGAGCAGACCGGGGGTGGTCCAGTCGAGGAGGGCCCACAGCTCGGAGAGGTTGTTCTCGACGGGGGTGCCCGTCAGCGCCACCCGGGCCGGTGCGCCGATGGTGCGCAGCGCCCGCGCGGTCGCCGAATGCGGGTTCTTGATGTGCTGTGCCTCGTCGGCGACGACCATCCCCCACTCCTGGCCGGCCAGCCGGGAGGCACTCGCCCGCATCGTCCCGTAGGTGGTGAGGACGAAACCGCCGGCCAGGCCCTCCAGGCTGCGCCCCGCCCCGTGGAAGCGGCGCACCGCCACCCCCGGGGCGAACCGCTCGATCTCGCGCTGCCAGTTGCCGAGCAGGGACGCGGGACAGATCACCAGGGTCGGCTCGGGGCGGGCCCGGTGCAGGTGGAGGGCGATCAGCGTGACGGTCTTGCCCAGCCCCATGTCGTCGGCGAGGCAGCCGCCGAGGCCGAGGGAGGTCATCAGGTCGAGCCAGGCCAGGCCGCGCGCCTGGTAGTCGCGCAGGGTGGCCCGCAGCCCGGGCGGCTGGGGCAGCGGCGCCAGCTCCCCGGTCAGCCGGTCGCGCAGGGCGGCCAGCGAACCCACCGCGACCGCCGGCACGGGCTCCCCCTCGACCTCGGCCTCGCCGGTCAGCACGGCCGCCAGCGCGTCCACCGGATCCAGCAGCCCCAGCTCCCGCTTGCGGGCCTTGCGGACCAGGTCCGGATCGACCCGCACCCACTGGTCGCGCAGCCGCACCACCGGACGGTGGGCCTGCGCGAGGGCGTCCATCTCGCCGGGGGTCAGCCGGTCCCCGCCCAGCGCGAGCTCCCAGGAGAAGGCGAAGAGCCCGGCCGCGTCGAAGAAGGCGGTCCCGTCGGTGGCCGAACCGGGCGCGGTCGACCGTACGACGGCACTCGCGCTCAGCGTCCGGGCCAGGTCCCGCGGCCAGTGGACGCCGACCCCGGCCGCGGCGAGCCGGGTCGCGGCGACGCCCAGCAGGTCCTCCAGCTCGGCGTCCGACAGGGCCAGCGCCTCGGGCACGGGCTGCTCCAGCAGCCGCAACAGCGGCGGCCACACCCGGCCGGCCCGACGCAGCGCGAGCACCGCGTCGACCCGGGCCCGCGGGCCGAACCGGTCGGTGGCCGTACCCGCCCACAGCGCGCCCGCGTCGGCGACCAGCGTCGGATCGGCCAGGCTGTGCACCTGGACCACGGCCGCACCCGCCCGGCGCACCTCGGCGGCGTCCTGCCCGGTGTCCTCCTCGTGGTCGAAGAGCCGGTACGAGGACAGGTCGAGCCGTAGCGAGATCCCCACCCCCGCGTCCGCCCCGGCGGCGACCTGCGCCGCCCACTCCCGCAGGCCGGGCACCTGCTGGGGCTCGACCGAGGCGAAGGGGCGCCCGGCGGCGACCGGCGCGGCCGGTGTGCGCGGCAGGGTGTCGGCGACGGCGTCGAGGAAGGCGCGGACCAGGGCCTCCGGTTCGGGCAGGAGCAACGGGCGGCGCCCGGGCAGCGGCGCGGCGTGCCCCTCGTACGGCAGGGCGGCCGCGACCGCGCGGAGGTAGGCGATGTCCTCGCCGTCCAGGGGCCCGACGCGCCAGGCGTCGACGCCCTCGGGGGTCAGGCCGGGGAGCAGCCGGCCCCGCGCGACGAGCGCGAGGGCCTGACGGGCGGCGGTGCCCCAGGCCCGGGTGGCCGGGTGGGCGGCGGGGCGGTGCGGGGCCGCGACGAGCAACGGGAGCGCGGCGGCGAGCGGGAGGACGAGCGAGGGCACGGTCCGGGTCCGCAGGGAGGTGCCCGCGGGGTGCACCGTGCCCAGCGCTTCGCGGACCAGGTCGGGCAGGCCGGGAAGGTCCGCGGGATCGGGCAGCTCCTCGCCGGCCGGCGACCAGAAGGCGATCCGACTCCGGCGCGGAACGGCGTCCGGCAGGAACAGGGCGGCGTGGCGCAACAGGGCCGTCGACCCGAGCTGCGCCTCGGGAAGGCCCCGCACCGCGAGCGCGCGCTCACGCGACGGAAGTGCCATCACCTTCCCCCTCCCGGACTCGTCACCACGGACATCACCACGGACATCACCACGGATGTCACCACACACATCACTGCCAACGAGTCTAGGTGGGGCCACTGACAATGCCGCTGACCTGGGCTGTTGACCTTCGCATTACCCGGGCCCGACCGGGGTATGGCTGTCCCGACGGCCCGCCGCGCACGGGCCCGGCGACCACGACCGTCCCGTTCCACCGACCTACCGACCTGTTGGCCCACCGACGTGTTGGCCTAACGACCTACCGACCTCGGGGAGTCCGCCCATGTTCCGACGCGCCACCGCCTCGGCCACCGTCCTCGCCGCCGCAGCCGCGGCCGCGCTCGCGCTCACCGCGTCCGCCCCGGCCGTCGCCGCTCCGGCCGCCACCGCCCCCGGCTTCCTCGCCGGTACCGATCTGCCCCCGCACCCCAGCTCCCCCTGGACCCAGGGCAAGGTCACCAAGGGGCTCCCGGAGTCCGCACCCTTCTGCCTGGAGGGCGCGCTGCCCGCCGCGGGCAGCTGGCACCGCGCCTTCGGCACGGACCTCGACACCGGCGCGGTCCAGGTCTCCGTGCGCGCCGCCTCCGACGCGGCGGCCGCGAAGCTGGCGACCGCCCTGGAGCGCAAGGTGGCCGCCTGCGCGGCCGACTGGCTGCGCGCGACCCCGGGCGGGACGGCCTCCTGGCAGGACTACGGCCCGGTCCGGGTCGAGGAGGGGGCGCACGTCTACGGCGTGCACACCTCGATCCCCGATTCCGAGCCCGGCGTCCACCTCTACGGCATCGGGCGCGACGGATCCACGGTGACCGTCGTGAAGTGGGGCCAGATGGGGGTGCTGGCCGACGCGCCCGTCACCGCCTTCAAGAAGACGACCACCACCGCCGTGCACAAGCTCAACCCCTGACGCCCCGCGCGTGGGACCATGGACGGACAGGGGGCGACGGCCGGTCGGGCGACGGATCCGAGGCGATGGCCATGCGTACCGGGAACGAACCGGTGACCGCGCGCAGCCCCCTGCGCCTGCGGTTCTGGCTCAGCGTGTGGGGGCTGCTCTGGGCCGCCGCGGGTACGGCCGCCTTCGCGGCCGCCGGGCAGCCGGTCTGGGCCGCGGTCTGCGGCGCGCTCCTGCTCCTGGTGAGCGTGGACATGGCGATGATCGTGCGCCACATCCACCAGGGCCCGCACTACCAGCCGGGGCGTGACGTCCCGCCGTACGAGCCTCCGCACCGCTGAACCACGGGCTTCCCGGGCCGGCGGCTACTCCTCGAAGGCCGCGGCCCGGAGGTACTCCGGCTGCGGGTCCAGGGCCGCGGCGAGCCGGAAGTGCCTGCGGGCGCGCTCCGGCTGGCCGGCCCGCTGGTGCGTGCGGGCCAGCGCGAAGTGGGCGAAGGCGTTGTCCGGTTCCCGCTCCAGGACCAGTTCGAACTCCAGGGCCGCCGGTCTCAGTTGGGCGGCGGCGAAGAAGGCGCGGGCGCGCAGCAGCCGGGCGGCGGTGTTCTCCGGATGGGCGGCTATCACCGAGTCCAGCAGTTTCACCGCGCCCCTCGGGTCCCGGGCCGCGAGCAGCCGCTCGGCGGCCCGGAAGTCGATGACGTGGGTCTCCGGGCTGCCGGAACCCGCACCGGCCACCGACTCCCGTCCGGACTCGGACGGGGACCCGGACCCGGGCTCCGGTACGGACGCGGACGGTGGCGTGGTGTCGGACACGATGGGATTCCTTCCCTCTCCGGACGCCTTCAACGCGCCACGGAACCAAGGTCGTTGCGCCACCGGCCCGAGATCAGTCCCGGGGAGCTGCCGCGCGCGCGGTGAGTTCCTCCCACACCTTGCGCACCTGCGGCTCCAGCGCCGCCAGCGGCCCGTCGTTGTCGATGACCAGCGTGGCCACGGCCAGCCGCTGCTCCCGGGTCGCCTGCGCCGCCATCCGGGCCCGCGCCTCGCCCTCTTCCATGCCGCGCAGCGCGGTCAGCCGGGCCAGCTGGGTCTCCGGCGCCGCGTCCACGACGACGACCAGGTCGTACAGCGGGGCCAGGCCGTTCTCGGTGAGGAGCGGTACGTCGTGCACGACGATCGCGTCGGGGCCCGCGGCCGCTTCCAGCTCGGCCGAACGCGCGCCCACCAGCGGGTGCACGATCGCGTTCAGGGTGCCCAGGAGTTCCCGGTCGGCGAAGACGATCGAGCCGAGCTTCGGCCGGTCGAGGCTGCCGTCGGGAGCCAGTACGGACTCCCCGAAGGCCGCCACCACCGCCGCGAGCCCGGGCGAGCCCGGTTCCACGACCTCGCGCGCGATCCGGTCGGCATCCACGATCACCGCCCCGTACCCCGCCAGCAGTCGTGAGACCGCGCTCTTGCCGGCACCGATTCCGCCCGTCAGGCCCACCTTCAGCATGGCCCGCAGCCTACTGCCGCGCCCTGGAGCCCCGAACGGGCCCTCCCCCTCGGCCCCGTCCCTCGGCCAGAGACGGCCTCGCCCGCTCTCAGCCCTCGCCCTCGCGCTCCGCGAGGAAGCGCTCGAACTCGCGGCCGATCTCGTCCGCCGAGGGGATCTCGGCGGGCTCCGCGATCATGTTGCCCCGCGTCTCCGCGCCGGCCGCCGCGTCGAACTGGTGCTCAAGGCCCTGGACGAGGGCGACCAGCTCCTCGTCGCCCTCCCTGATCTGCCGGTCGATCTCCGTCTGGGTGCGGTGCGCCTCCGTGCGCAGCGCGTGCGCCACGGTCGGCAGCACCAGGCCGGTCGCGCCCGTGATCGCCTCCAGCGCGGTCAGCGCGGCGTCCGGGTACGAGGAGCGGGCGACGTAGTGCGGTACGTGCGCGGCGACGCCCAGGACGTCGTGTCCGGCCTGTGCGAGCCGGAACTCCACCAGGGACTCCGCACTGCCGGGCACCTGCGCCTCGTCGAAGGGGCTGCGGTGTCCGGGCATCAGGTCCGTGCGGTTGCCGTGCGGGGTGATGCCGACGGGACGGGTGTGCGGGACGCCCATCGGGATGCCGTGGAAGTTCACCGAGAGGCGGACGCCGAGGCGCTCCACGATCTGCTGGACGGCCGCGGCGAAGCGCTCCCACTCCACGTCCGGCTCGGGGCCGGACAGCAGCAGGAACGGCGCGCCGGTGGCGTCCTGGACCAGTCGGACCTCCAGCGTGGGGGCGTCGAAATCGCTCCAGTGGTCCCGCTGGAAGGTCAGGAGCGGGCGCCGGGCCCGGTAGTCCACGAGCCGGTCCGCGTCGAAGCGGGCCACCACCTGGTGGGGCAGGGCGTCGAGCAGCCGCTCGACGATCTGCTCGCCGGTCTCACCCGCGTCGATGTACCCCTCGAAGTGGTAGAGCATGACCAGCCCGGCGGACTCCTGGGCGAGCGCCAGGTCCACCACGGCCAGACCCTTCGCATCCCACTCGTACAGGCCTTGCGGATCAAGCACCGTCACCACTCCCCTTCGTCTCGTTCTCTGCAAAGAACGTTCAAGGAGGCGCTGCCATTCCCCAGTTGGCGGCCCATCGGGGAGAAACCGCCACCGTTCATCAGGGGGACACACAGCGGGCCCGTACACACGACGGGCCCGCACATGCGACGAGGCCCGCCCCCCGAAGGGGACGGGCCTCGTCGTTCTCAGCTCAGCTCAGCCGCGCACCGGAGCGCGCCGCCGTGCGCTGCGATCAGCTCTGGCCGCCGGCCAGCTTCTCGCGCAGCGCGGCCAGGGCCTCGTCCGACGCCAGGGCGCCGGAGGTCTCGTCCGCACCCTCGGAGGAGTACGAACCACCGGAGAGGCTCGCGCCGCCACCGGTGTTGCCACCGGCGGCCGGGGCGGCAGCGCCCTCGGCAGCGGCGGCCTCGTCGGCCTCGCGGCTCTTGATGACCTGCGCCTGGTGCTGCTCGAAGCGAACCTGCGCCTCGGCGTACTGGCGCTCCCACGTCTCGCGCTGGGAGTCGAAGCCCTCGAGCCAGTCGTTGGTCTCGGGGTCGAAGCCCTCGGGGTAGATGTAGTTGCCCTGGTCGTCGTACGAGGCAGCCATGCCGTACAGCGTCGGGTCGAACTCGACCGAGGCCGGGTCGGCACCGAAGGACTCGTTGGCCTGCTTCAGCGACAGCGAGATCCGGCGACGCTCAAGGTCGATGTCGATGACCTTGACGAAGATCTCGTCGTTGACCTGGACGACCTGCTCCGGGATCTCCACGTGGCGCTCGGCCAGCTCGGAGATGTGGACCAGACCCTCGATGCCCTCGTCCACGCGGACGAACGCACCGAACGGAACCAGCTTGGTGACCTTACCCGGGACGACCTGGCCGATCTGGTGCGTCCGGGCGAACTGCTGCCACGGGTCTTCCTGCGTCGCCTTGAGCGACAGGGAGACGCGCTCGCGGTCCATGTCGACGTCGAGGACCTCGACGGTGACTTCCTGGCCGACCTCGACAACCTCGGACGGGTGGTCGATGTGCTTCCAGGAGAGCTCGGAGACGTGGACGAGACCGTCGACGCCACCCAGGTCCACGAAGGCACCGAAGTTGACGATCGAGGAAACGACGCCGGAGCGGACCTGACCCTTCTGCAGGGTGGTGAGGAACGTCTGGCGAACCTCGGACTGGGTCTGCTCGAGCCACGCGCGGCGGGACAGGACCACGTTGTTGCGGTTCTTGTCCAGCTCGATGATCTTCGCCTCGAGCTCCTTGCCCACGTAGGGCTGGAGGTCGCGGACGCGACGCATCTCGACGAGAGAGGCCGGCAGGAAGCCACGGAGGCCGATGTCGAGGATGAGACCACCCTTGACGACCTCGATGACGGTACCGGTGACGATGCCGTCTTCTTCCTTGATCTTCTCGATCGTGCCCCAGGCGCGCTCGTACTGCGCGCGCTTCTTGGACAGGATGAGACGGCCTTCCTTGTCCTCCTTCTGGAGAACCAGGGCCTCGATCTCGTCGCCGACCTTGACGACATCGTTCGGGTCGACGTCGTGCTTGATCGAGAGCTCGCGGCTCGGGATGACGCCTTCCGTCTTGTAACCGATGTCGAGGAGAACCTCGTCCCGGTCGACCTTGACGATGACGCCGTCGACGATGTCGCCGTCGTTGAAGTACTTGATCGTCTCGTCGATCGCCGCGAGGAACGCGTCCGCGTCGCCGATGTCGTTGACCGCTACCTGCGGAGGGGTGGTGGCGGTGGTCTCGGTGCTGCTCGTCATGTGGGAAAGGGCTCCGGTTACGGACAGAAAGTCGTAGGTACTGCTACGCCGGGAGCCCTTATCGCCATCTGCCTATGACCGGACAGCCAAGGAGGTCTCCGGAACGCTCCGAAGAGCGCAGAGGAGCCTCGAAAACCGAGGGGACTACAACAGATGCGAGCGCAGCCTGCTAGGTCTGAGGAGCGCAGGCTCGCAGCGCAACTTGTAGCATACGGGGGCAGCCGGACAGGGTCAATGCGCGAAGGCGGACACCCGGGACAGAACGCCACATGACCGGCACAATTCGTAGGCGGGGAGCCCGTGATGACCGGCTCCCTACCTCTTTTTCGAAGACTACGACGACGGGCCCCATGAACCAAGAGGACTACGACACCGAAGAAGCGTACGAAGCGGAGGCGTCCGTCGGGGAGGACGACGCCGAGGCCACGCGGCGCGCCGCCGGGGAGGCGGAGAGCAGCCGGGCGAGCCGGGGCTGGTGGGACCGCAACGCCGACGAGTACCAGAGCGACCACGGCGCCTTCCTCGGGGACGACCGCTTCGTCTGGGGTCCCGAGGGCCTGGACGAGGCCGAGGCCGGTCTGCTCGGACCCGCCTCGTCACTGAAGGGGCTCGACGTCCTGGAGATCGGCGCGGGCGCCGCCCAGTGCTCGCGCTGGCTGGCCGCCCAGGGCGCCCGTCCGGTGGCCCTCGACCTCTCCCACCGCCAGCTCCAGCACGCCCTGCGGATCGGCGACGACGTCCCGCTCGTCGAGGCGGACGCCGGGAAGCTGCCCTTCCGCGACGGCTCCTTCGACCTGGCCTGCTCCGCCTACGGCGCGGTCCCCTTCGTCGCCGACCCGGTGAACGTGATGCGCGAGGTGCACCGCGTGCTGCGCCCCGGCGGCCGGTGGGTCTTCTCCGTCACCCACCCCATCCGGTGGGCCTTCCCCGACGAGCCCGGACCCGAGGGCCTCTCCGTCGCCGCCTCCTACTTCGACCGGACCCCGTACGTCGAGCAGGACGAGCGGGGCCGCGCCGTGTACGTGGAGCACCACCGCACCCTCGGCGACCGGGTCCGGGACGTGGTCGCGGGCGGTTTCCGCCTCCTCGACCTGGTCGAGCCCGAGTGGCCCGCCTGGAACGGCCAGGAGTGGGGCGGCTGGTCCCCGCTGCGCGGGAACCTGATCCCGGGCACCGCGATCTTCGTCTGCGAGCGCGGCTGACCCATGGCGCCCGTTCCCCGTACCTCCGCCCTGGAATCCCTGCCGGTCGGCGCGGCCGTGCCCGCGCTGGTCGCGGCGCTCGACGCGCACGGCACGGCGGTGCTGTGCGCGCCGCCCGGGACCGGCAAGACCACGCTGGTCCCGCTGGTCCTGGCCGGCCTGGTGGGCGCCGGACCCGCGCGCAAGGTGATCGTCGCCGAGCCGAGGCGGATCGCGGCCCGGGCGGCGGCGCGCCGGATGGCCTGGCTGCTGGGCGAGCGGGTCGGGGACTCGGTCGGCTTCACGGTGCGCGGCGAGCGGGTGGTGGGCCCGGGCACCCGGGTCGAGGTGGTGACCACCGGGGTGCTGCTCCAGCGCCTCCAGCGGGACCAGGAGCTGGCCGGGACGGACGTGGTGGTCCTGGACGAGTGCCACGAGCGGCACCTGGACGCCGATACCGTCGCGGCCTTCCTCCTCGACGTAAGGGCGACCCTGCGCCCGGAACTGCGGCTGCTCGCGGCCTCCGCGACCACCGACGCGGCCGGGTGGGCCCGGCTGCTGGGGGACGCGCCGGTGGTGGAGGCCGCCGGGGTCGCGCATCCGGTCGAGGTGGTGTGGGCCCCGCCGCTGCGTCCGGTGCGCCCGCCGCACGGCATGCGCGTCGACCCCGCCCTGCTGACCCACGTCGCGGCGGTGGTGCGGCGGGCGCTGGCCGAGCGGGCGGGGGACGTGCTGTGCTTCCTGCCCGGGGTCGGTGAGATCTCCCGGGTCGCGGGGCAGCTGGGCGCGGTGGACGCCGAGGTGCTCCAGGTGCACGGACGGGCTCCGGCCGCGGTCCAGGACGCCGTGCTCGCCGGCGGGGGCGGGCGGCGCCGGGTGATCCTGGCGACCGCGGTGGCGGAGTCCAGCCTGACCGTGCCGGGGGTGCGGATCGTGGTGGACGCGGGGCTCGCCCGCGAGCCGCGGGTGGACCACGCGCGGGGGTTGGGCACGCTGGCGACCGTACGGGCGTCCCGCGCGTCGGCGCGCCAGCGGGCGGGGCGGGCCGGGCGCGAGGCGCCGGGGGCGGTGTACCGCTGCTGGGCCGAGGCGGAGGACGGGCGGCTCCCCGCCTTCCCCTCCCCCGAGATCCGGATCGCCGATCTGGCCCAGTTCGCGCTCCAGGCCGCCTGCTGGGGCGACCCGGACGCGTCCGGGCTGGCGCTGCTGGACCCGCCGCCGGCCGGGGCGATGGCGGCGGCACGGGAGGTGCTGGCGGCCGTGGACGCGGTGGACCGGGCCGGGCGGGTGGGGCCGCGGGGCCACGCGATGGCCCGCCTCGGGCTGCACCCGCGGTTGGCCCGTGCGCTGCTGGACGGGGCGGCGGAGGTCGGCGTGCGGCGGGCGGCGGAGGTGGTGGCCCTCCTGAGCGAGGAGCCGCCCCGCGACTACGGCGACGACCTGACGGCCGCCTGGCGCCGAGCCCGCCGGGGCGGCGACCCCTACGCCCCCCGCTGGCGCACCGAATCCCAACGCCTCACCCGATCCCTCCCCACCACCCCTCCGGGGGCGCCTCAAACGCCGGCGAGGCTGCATTCGCCCGCCCCTGCGACCCCGGCGAGGCTGCATTCGCCCGCCCCTGCGACCCCGGCGAGGCTGGCATCGGCCGCCCCTGCGACCCCGGCGAGGCTGGATTCGCCCGCCCCTGCGACCCCGGCGGGGCTGGATTCAGCCCCGCCTCCGCTTCAAGGACGGACGGGAAAGGGCACAGCAGCACCCACTCAAGCCTCGCCGGCGTTTGAGGCGCCCCCGGAGGGAACGGCGACGCCGACGGGCAAGCGCACAGCAGCACCCCATCAAGCCCCGTCGGGGGCCGGAGGCGACGATGCCGTCGCCGGGCTGATCGTCGCGCTCGCCTTCCCGGAGCGCGTCGCCCAGCGCCGGGCCGAGGCCTCCTACCTCATGGCCAACGGCACCGGCGCCGACCTGAACGACGGCTCCCCCCTGCGCACCGCCCCCTGGCTGGCCGTCGCGGTGGCCGACCGCACCCCCCACTCCCCCTCCGCCAGGATCCGCCTCGCCGCCCTCATCGACGAGGACACCGCCCGCGCGGCCGCGTCCCACCTGCTGTCCGCCGACGCCGAGGAGGTCCGCTGGGAGAATGGCGACGTCACCGCCCGCACCGTGCACCGCCTCGGCGCGATCGAGCTGACCGTGCGCCCGCTGCGCGACCCCGCCCCGGACCGGGTCCGGGCCGCCCTGCTGGACGGGCTCCGCACCGACGGCCTCGGCCTGCTGCGCTGGTCCGCCGACGCACGGACCCTGCGGGCCCGCCTCGCGTTCCTGCACCGCGCCCTCGGCGCCCCCTGGCCGGACGTGGCGCACGACGACGTGCTCCTGGCACGGGCGGACGACTGGCTGGAGCCCGAGCTCTCGCGCGCCCGGCGCCGCGCCGACCTCGGTCGGATCGAGGCGGGCCAGGCACTGAACCGGCTGCTGCCCTGGGCCACCGGGCAGGCCGCCCGCCTGGACGAGCTGGCCCCGGAGCGGATCGAGGTCCCCAGCGGTTCCCGGATCCGGGTGGACTACGGCGACGGCGACGGCCAGCCCGTCCTGGCGGTCAAGCTCCAGGAACTCTTCGGGCTGGCGCGCACGCCGCTGGTCGCGGGGGTGCCCGTACTCGTCCACCTGCTGTCGCCCGCCGGGCGCCCGGCCGCGGTCACCGCCGACCTGGCGTCCTTCTGGCAGGACGGCTACCGCGCCGTGCGCGCCGAGCTGCGCGGCCGCTACCCCCGCCACCCCTGGCCCGAGGACCCGGCGGCCGCCGAGCCCACCCGCCACACCAACAACCGGCTGCGCCGCTCCTAGGCAGCCGCCGGCACCGGTGCCACCGTCGGCTCGGGGTCGTCGCCCGCCCCGCGCCGCCGGCGCCCGCGCGCCTCCAGCCAGAGCGCGAGCCCGAACAGGCCGAGGCCCACGACCAGCAGCCCGGCCGGCCCGTAGGTGTGCAGCGCGAGCACCTTGGTCCGGTTCGACTTCACCAGGTCGACGGTGTGGTCGAGGTAGTCGGGCCGGATCTTCACGTCACCGGCGAAGGCGGTGAGCTTGCCGTCGGGCCGCGCGGCCGCGATCCCGCCGCGCATCTCCTGCTGGATGCTCTGCTCGGCGTTGACGGGCGCTCCGGTCACCGGATCGACCCAGAACTTCATGGTGGCCGAGTACCAGAGCGACGTCCCGGTCTGCTCCTCGATCTTCGTCGGGTCGATGCCGGGGATCGGCATCTTCTTCGGCATGGGGACCTTGGTCCAGGGGACCGTCATCTCGAAGTAGTAGACGTCCAGGCCGCGGAAGCCGCGCGGGCCGACGTAGTGGATGGGCGAGGAGGTGCGCGTCTGCGCGTCGAAGTACAGGTAGTCGCGCGGCTCGGTGAAGAACGGCCACTTGAACTCGATGCCCTCGCGCTTGACCGCGTCCCCGTCGACCATCTCGCCGGTGGCGTGCACCGGGTCCTGGGTGTGCGCGTCGAAGATGTATCGCTCGGGGATCTGGGAGACCATCTTGCCGTCGGGCCCCGCGATGTAGGTCAGGGTGTCCCAGACGACGACGTCCTTGCCCGCGCTCGCCTCGATCTCCTTGGACGCCTCGACGTTGCCCTTGAGGGTCTGGATGATCGTGACCTTGTCGACCTTCTTGGGCTCCATGCCGTTGTTGTAGTCGAGCAGGGTCGCGTTCTTCGCCTCCAGGACCATCTCCTGGTACTGGCTCGGCGGGATCTTGGCGAGGCGGGGGTACGCGTACCAGCGCAGCAGGGGCGCCAGCGCGGTGCAGAACACGGCTAGGGCAAGCAGGACGAGGCTCGCTCTGCGTCGCATGGCCGGGCCTCCTCTTACTTTCCGGGGGCGGAGGGGATCGTGGTGAGCAGGGGCTTGGGCGAGGTCGCGCCGTCCGGGACCCCGACCGCCGTGATGGTGAGGACGAGGGCCAGCGCGGCGGCCAGCCCGATGGCGGCGGCGACGAGTGCGCGCATGCCGGGGCCTCCGAGATCTGATGTGTCGTCAGGTCTGGCGCACCGTAGCAACGCGCGGGCGAGATGAGAACCGTCTGGCTACGGGCTTTCCGCGCCCGCCGCCGACCCGCTCGGGGACCCGCTCGGGGAAGCCTTGGGCGACGTCTTGGGCGACGGGCTCGCGGCGGGCGCGGCGGGCGTCGCGGACGCGCTCGGGCTGGCGCTCGGGCTCGGCTTCGGGCTGGCGGAGGTGCTGGGCGACGGCGTCGGAGTCGGCGTGGGGCTCGGCTTCGGGGTCGGCGTGGGAGTCGGCGTGGGCGTGGGAGTCGGCGTGGGCGTGGGAGTCGGCGTCGGCGTGGGTGTCGGCTTCGGGCTCGGGGTGGGAGTCGGCGTCGGCGTCGGCGTCGGGCTGGGCTTCGGCGTCGGCTTCGTGGACGGCGGCGTCACCGGGCCCGTACCCGCACCCGTGCCCGTACCGGCGCCCCCGCTCCCGTCCGGCACCTCGTGCGCGCCCTTCAGGTAGTACGCGTACCAGGACCGCACCGTCGTCAGGTACTCCGTCGAGTAGTTGTAGGAGAGGACCGCCCGGTCCAGGTCCGCGCCCACCCGCAGGTCCCGCGTGCCGGCGCACAGGTAGCGGCCGGCCGCGAGGGCCGCGTCGTGCACGTTGTTCGGGTCCCGCCGCCCGTCGCCGTTCGCGTCCTGGCCCCAGGACGCCCAGGTGGAGGGGATGAACTGCATCGGCCCGACCGCGCGGTCGTGGGCCGCGTCGCCGTCGTACGCCCCGCCGTCCGTGTCCGGGATGTTCGCGAAGCCGTTGCCGTCGAGCACGGGTCCCAGGATGGGCCGCAGCGTCGTGCCCGCGGAGTCCACCTGCCCGCCGCGCGCCTGCCCGGACTCGACCTTGCCTATCGCCGCGAGCAGTTGCCAGCGCAGCCCGCACCCCGGATCGCTCGCCGCGATCTTCTGCTCCGCGCCCCGGTACGCCGCCCACACGCTCGCCGGTATCCCCTGCGCGCCCTCGGCCGGGCCCGTGGTCACCGCTTCCCCCGCGGCCGGGGGCGCCGGGGTGGGCGCGGGGGTGTCCGCCGCCGGCACCACGGCGGGCGGCTCGGGGCTGGCCAGGGGCGGGAGTTCGGTGAAGTAGGCGGAGTCGCCGCCGGCCTCGTTGCCCGGAGTCGGGGCGGCGGCGGGCCGCTCGGTGCGCGCGCCGCCCCCGGCATCGGCGAGCACGAGCGCGCCCGGCGCCTGCGAACCGGTCACGGCCCCCGCGACCAGGGCCGACACCACGACCGCCAGACCGCCCCTGAGCCACCCGTGGCCGAAACGAACCGTGGACCGGACTGAACGCACCTTCGACCGAACCGGCATGGGCCGACCCCTCCCCCTCGACGTCCGCGAGACGGTACGTCAACTCGCTTCACACTGCATCAACCTGGCTACGGAATTCACCACTTCCGCACGTCTTGCGCAGGTCACGCATACTGTCCCGAACCGTTCGGGGTGCATTGGACCGAAGTAAACAAAGACCTACCGAAGACCCGTCGAAGTCCGACGAAGACCAATGAGAGGCGTCATGCCGTTCACACTCAGCCACGCGGCCGCCGTCCTTCCGGCGATCCGCCGGACCGGCCGCGCGCGGGGGCCGCTGGTCGCCTCCGCCCTGGTACTGGGCTCGTTCGCGCCCGACACCTTCTACTTCGCGGACGCCGTCGTCCAAGGGGTGATGGTCCACGGCGACTTCGCGCATTCGGCGGCGGGCGTGCTCACGCTCGACGCCGTCCTGACCGCGGCCCTCGTCGGCTGCTGGCTGCTGCTGCGCGAGCCCCTGGTCGCGCTGCTCCCCCGGTGGACCCGCGGCCGGGTGCACGCGCTGGTCCGCGGTGAGGACTGGCGCGGGGGCCGACTGCCGGTGCTGGCCCTGCGGTTCTACCTCTCCGCGGTGCTCGGCTCGCTCACGCACGTCATGTGGGACAGCTTCACGCACATGGACCGCTGGGGCATGCGGATGCTGCCCGACCTCGGTCGCCCGCTCGCCTTCGGGCTGCCCCTCTACACCTGGCTGCAGTACGGCAGTTCGGCGCTGGCCGCCGTCGCGCTCACCTGGTTCGTGGTGAGCGCGCTGCGTCGGCTGCCGCGGTCCGCGGCGCCGGAGTGCGTACCGGTCCTGGGGCAGGCGGACCGTTGGGCGGCCGTCGTGCTGGCCGTGGTCTGCGTGGGCGTCGTGGTGTGGCTGCGGGTCGCCCGCTTCTTCACGTACTACGACCGGATCCGCAGCCCGCTCGACATCATCCCGACCGTCTGCTTCGGCGCCGGCGGCGGGATCGCCGTGGCGCTCCTGCTGTACGGGGTCCTGGTGCGCCTGCGCCACCGCGGCGGCCGCGGCCACGACGAGCGGCCGGACCGGGACCCCTCGGACGCGCGGACGCCCGTCCCCAGCAGGTAGCGGGAACGGGCGTACGGGCTCGGGCGCGCGGGCGGTCCGTCAGTGCGCGGCGGACTCCCAGTCCCCGCCCACGCCCACGGACACGTCCAGCGGGGCCCGCAGGTCGACGGCGGCGGCCATCTCGCGGCGCACCAGCTCCTCGACGGCCGCGCGCTCGCCGGGGGCGATCTCCAGCACGATTTCGTCGTGCACCTGGAGCAGCATCCGGGAGGTGAGGCCGGCCTCGGTGAGCGCCCGGTCCACGCGCAGCATCGCGACCTTGACGATGTCGGCGGCGGTGCCCTGGATGGGGGCGTTCAGGGCCATCCGCTCGGCGGCCTCGCGGCGCTGGCGGTTGTCGCTGTTGAGGTCGGGGAGGTAGCGGCGGCGGCCCAGGACCGTCTCCGTGTACCCGGTGGCGCGGGCCTCCTCGACCACGCGCTGGAGGTAGTCCCGCACCCCGCCGAAGCGCTCGAAGAAGGTCTCCATCAGGCCGCGCGCCTCGGCGGGCTCGATGTTCAGCTGTTGGGCGAGGCCGAAGGCGGAGAGCCCGTAGGCCAGGCCGTAGGACATCGCCTTGATCTTGCGGCGCATCTCGGCGTCGACGGCGGACCGCTCCACGCCGAAGACCTGGGAAGCCACGGTGGTGTGCAGGTCCTCGCCGGTCGCGAAGGCCTCGATCAGGCCCTCGTCCTCGGAGAGGTGCGCCATGACGCGCAGCTCGATCTGGCTGTAGTCGGCCGTCATCAGCGATTCGAAGCCCTCGCCGACGACGAAGCCGCGCCGGATGGCCCGGCCCTCGTCGGTGCGCACCGGCACGTTCTGCAGGTTCGGGTCGGTGGAGGACAGTCGGCCGGTCGCCGCGACGGTCTGGCTGAAGCTGGTGTGCACCCGGCCGTCCGCGGCGATGCACTTGACCAGGCCCTCGACGGTGACCCGCAGCTTGGCCTGCTCGCGGTGGCGCAGCATGATCACGGGCAGTTCGTGCTCGGTCTGGGTGGCCAGCCAGGCCAGCGCGTCCGCGTCGGTGGTGTAGCCGGTCTTGGTCTTCTTCGTCTTGGGCAGGTCCAGCTCGCCGAAGAAGACTTCCTGGAGCTGCTTGGGCGAGCCGAGGTTGAACTCGTGGCCCACCGCGGCGTGCGCTTCCTTGACGGCCTGCTGCACCGCGCCGGCGAACTGCTGTTCCATCGCTTCGAGGTGATCGCGGTCGGCGGCGATGCCGTACCGCTCCATCCGGGCGAGCAGCTCGGAGGTGGGCAGCTCCATGTCGTGGAGCAGCTCGGTGGCGCCGACCTCGGCGAGCCGGCCGGTGAAGGCGTCTCCCAGGTCGAGGACCGCGCGGGCCTGCGCCATCAGGGCTTCGGCCTCGGCGGTGTCGTCGGCGCCGAAGGCGAGCTGGCCGTCGGCGGCGGCGGGGGCCAGCTCGCGGTGGAGGTACTCGTTGGACAGCACGTCCAGCGCGAAGGACCGGCGGCCCGGCTTGACCAGGTAGGCGGCGAGGGCGGTGTCCATGGTGACGCCCGCCAGGCTCCAGCCGTGCTCGGGGAAGACCCGCATGAGGGCCTTGGCGTTGTGCACCACCTTGGGCCGTGCCGCGTCCGCGGCCCAGGCGACGAAGGCGCGCTCGTCGGCCTCGTCCAGCGCGGACGGCTCGAACCAGGCCGCGGCGCCGTCGGCGGCGGCCAGCGCCACCTCGGTGATCCGGCCCGCGCCCAGCGTCCAGCTGTCGACGGTCGCGACGCCCAGCGCGGCTCCCGCGCGGCCCTCCAGCCAGGGGGCCAGCTCGCCCGCGCGCAGCACCGAGCCGTCGAGCTCGACGCCGGCCGCCGGGGCGGGGGCCTCTTCCTCGGCCGCGCCCGGGTCGACCGCGAGCAGCCGCTCGCGCAGCGAGGCGTTGCGGATCTCCAGCACGTCCAGCACGCCGATCATGGCGGTGCGGTCGTACGGCGCGCGCGCCAGGTCGGCGGGGGTCTTGGGGAGCTCTACGTCGCGCACCATCTCGGTGAGGACCCGGTTCAGCTTGACCGCGTCCAGGTGGTCGCGGAAGTTCTGCCCGGCCTTGCCCTTGACCTCGTCGGCGCGCTCGACCAGCTCGGCGAAGGAACCGAACTGGTTGATCCACTTGGCGGCGGTCTTCTCGCCGACGCCCGGGATGCCGGGCAGGTTGTCGGACGGGTCGCCGCGCAGCGCCGCGAAGTCGGGGTACTGCTGCGGGGTGAGGCCGTACTTCTCCTCCACCTTCTCGGGCGTGAAGCGGGTCAGCTCCGAGACGCCCTTGGTGGGGTAGAGGACGGTGGTGCGCTCGGAGACCAGCTGGAAGGAGTCCCGGTCGCCGGTGACGATCAGCACGTCGAAGCCGAGGGCCTCGGCCTGGGTCGCGAGGGTGGCGATCACGTCGTCGGCCTCGAAGCCGTCGACCGCGAAGCGCGGCACGCTCATCGTGTCGAGCAGCTCGCCGATCAGCTCGACCTGCCCCTTGAACTCGTCGGGGGTCTTGGAGCGGTTCGCCTTGTACTCGGGGAACTCCGTCGAGCGCCAGGTCTTGCGCGAGACGTCGAAGGCCACGGCGAAGTGCGTGGGCGCCTCGTCGCGCAGCGTGTTCGCCAGCATCGACGCGAAGCCGTAGACGGCGTTGGTCGGCTGGCCGCCGGCGGTCGTGAAGTTCTCCGCGGGCAGCGCGAAGAACGCCCGATAGGCCAGGGAGTGCCCGTCCATGAGCATCAGGCGGGGGCGGTCCGCTGCGGGCGGCTGGTCGGTCTTCTTCGATGCTGAATCTGCCACGCCCCGATCCTAGGCGGCTCCACTGACAATTCCGGCGCCGCCCGTCACCCGGGCAGCGGACCCGTGGCCGGGCACGCCCTCGATCGGGGCGCGTCCGCCACCTCACGCGGCGCACGCGTCCCTCCGGCCGCCCCCGGCGCACGCGCATCCGGCCACGGGCACCCCGGACCGCCCTCCCGGTGCCCCGACGACCGTGAAAGGATCGAATGTGCGGCAACACGTGCTGCACCCGTACACGCGCTCGAAGTGGAGCCGACATGGCGACCAAGCCGCCCTCAGGTGACCCCGTCCAGGACGCGCCGCAGGTCGCGCCCCCGAAGCACGCCGCGGCCGGCCTGCCCGCCATCGGGCACACCCTGCGGATCGCCCAGCAGCAGATGGGCGTCGCGCGCACCGCGCGGACCCTGCTCAAGGTCAACCAGAAAGGCGGCTTCGACTGCCCCGGCTGCGCCTGGCCCGAGGGCGACAAGCGGCATACCGCCGAGTTCTGCGAGAACGGCGCCAAGGCCGTGGCCGAGGAGGCCACCCTGCGCCGGGTCACCCCGGAGTTCTTCGCCGCCCACCCGCTGGCGGACCTGGCGCAGCGCAGCGGCTACTGGCTCGGCCAGCAGGGCCGGATCACCCGGCCGATGCTGCTCCCCGAGGGCGGCGACCGCTACGAGCCGGTCAGCTGGGAGCGGGCCTTCGAGATCATCGCCGAGGAGCTGACCGCGCTCGACTCCCCCGACGAGGCGCTCTTCTACACCTCGGGCCGCACCAGCAACGAGGCGGCGTTCCTCTTCCAGCTCTTCGCGCGCGAGTTCGGCACGAACAACCTGCCGGACTGTTCCAACATGTGCCACGAGTCCTCGGGCTCCGCGTTGACGGAGACGATCGGCATCGGCAAGGGCAGCGTCTCGCTCGAAGACCTGCACCGGGCCGACCTGATCATCGTCGCCGGACAGAACCCGGGCACGAACCACCCGCGCATGCTGTCCGCGTTGGAGAAGGCCAAGTCCGCCGGGGCGAAGATCATCTCGGTGAACCCGCTGCCCGAGGCGGGGATGGAGCGGTTCAAGAACCCGCAGACCCCGCTCGGCATGCTCAAGGGCACCGCCCTCAACGACCTCTTCCTGCAGATCCGCATCGGCGGCGACCAGGCCCTCTTCCGGCTGCTCAACAAGCTGGTCCTGGAGACGGAGGGCGCCACCGACGAGGCCTTCATCCGGGAGCACACCCACGGGTACGAGGACTTCGCGGCCGCCGCCAAGGACACCGACTGGGCCGAGACCCTCACCGCGACCGGCCTGACCCGCCCCGAGATCGAGCGCGCCCTGGCCATGATCCTGGCCTCGGAGCGGACCATCGTCTGCTGGGCCATGGGCCTCACCCAGCACAAGCACTCCGTCGCCACCATCCGCGAGGTCGTCAACCTCCTCCTGCTGCGCGGCAACATCGGCCGCCCCGGCGCCGGGGTCTGCCCCGTGCGCGGCCACTCGAACGTGCAGGGCGACCGCACCATGGGCATCTTCGAGCGCCCCGCGCCCGCCTTCCTCGACGCCCTCGACGCGGAATTCGGCATCACCTCGCCGCGCTCGCACGGCTACGACGTGGTCCGCTCCATCCAGGCGCTGCGCGACGGCAAGGCCAAGGTCCTCTTCGCCATGGGCGGCAACTTCGTCGGCGCCACGCCCGACACCGAGGTCACCGAGGCCGCGATCCGCCGCGCCGCCCTCACCGTCCACGTGTCGACCAAGCTCAACCGCTCGCACGCGGTCACCGGGCGGCGGGCCCTGATCCTGCCCACCCTGGGACGTACGGACAAGGACGTGCAGGCGGGCGGCAAGCAGTTCGTGACCGTCGAGGACTCGATGGGCATGGTCCACGCCTCGCGCGGCAACCTCGCCCCGGCCGGCCCCGACCTGCTCTCCGAGCCCGCCATCGTCGCCCGGCTCGCCCGCGCGGTCCTCGGCGCCGCCTCCCGCACCCCGTGGGAGGAGTTCGAGAAGGACTACGCCACCATCCGCGACCGCATCGCGCGCGTGGTCCCCGGCTTCGCGGACTTCAACGCCCGCGTCGCGGCCCCCGGCGGCTTCCAGCTACCGCACGCCCCCCGCGACGAGCGGCGCTTCCCCACCAAGACGGGCAAGGCGAACTTCACCGCGGCCCCCGTGGAGTACCCCCGGGTCCCCGCGGGCCGGCTGCTGCTCCAGACCCTGCGCAGCCACGACCAGTACAACACCACGATCTACGGCCTCGACGACCGCTACCGCGGCATCACCGGCGGCCGTCGCGTGGTCATGGTCAATCCCGAGGACGCCGCCGAACTCGGGCTCGCCGACGGCGCGTACACCGACATCGTGAGCGAGTGGCGCGACGGGGTGGAGCGGCGCGCGCCCGGCTTCCGCGTGGTGCACTACCCGACGGCGCGCGGCTGCGCCGCCGCGTACTACCCGGAGACCAACGTGCTGGTCCCCCTCGACTCGACCGCGGACACCAGCAACACCCCGGCCAGCAAGTCCGTCGTCGTGCGCTTCGAACCGGCCTGACGGACCGGTCCGGGGGACCTGATAGAACGGCCCTTCGGACAAGTCGGTTAACGAACGTTGACGAACGGAGCAGGCCCATGGGCGAGCAGCACGCCGTGAAGTTCCCGCAGGAGGTCCTGGACGAGTACACGGCACTGGGCATCGACCTGCCCTCGCTGTTCTCCGCCGGGCACCTCGGCGAGCGCATGGACATCCGCGTCCTGGAGGCCTCGGCCGACAAGGTCGTGGGCACCATGCCCGTCGAGGGCAACACCCAGCCGTACGGGCTGCTGCACGGCGGCGCCTCCGCGGTGCTCGCCGAGACCCTCGGGTCCGTCGGCGCGATGATGCACGGCGGCATCAACAAGGTCGCGGTCGGCGTGGACCTCAACTGCACCCACCACCGCGGCGCCCGGTCCGGCCTGGTCACCGGCACCGCGACCCCGGTGCACAAGGGGCGTTCCACCACCACCTTCGAGATCGTCATCACCGACGACCAGGACCGCCGGATCTGCACGGCCCGCCTCACCTGCCTGCTGCGCGACGTCGAGCCGCAACAGCCCCGTAACGACTGACCAGTTGCCCTCACCGCGGCGCCGGTCTAGCGTTCCCGCATGGGATCCGGACCGGGGGGGGGGGGGGGGGGGGGGGGGGGGGGGGGGGGGGGGGGGGTGGGTGGGGGTGGGGGGGGGGGGGGGGGGGGAGGCGAGTTACGCGACAGGTGCAGGCCGGCCCGCGGAGAGCGCCGGGCATCCGTCCGCGCCTCTAGGCGGCC
>NZ_JBVHUE010000043.1:0-37944 GCF_055565515.1 Streptomyces sp. NPDC028419
GCTATCCCTACGTCGCCGCCTATGCCGCGACCCTCATCCATCCCATCCCCCCCCCCCCCCCCACCCCCCCCCCCCCCCCCCCCCCCCTCCTCCCCCCCCCCCCCACCCCCCCCCCCCCCCCCCCCCCCCCCCCCCCACCAAACCCCCCCCCCCCCCCCCCCCCCCCCCCCCGGGGGCCCTTGGCGAAACCTGTTCAGGAGGTCAGGCGGTCGAACGGTCGAGCAGTCGGTGGGCGACTACTTGTCCTTGCCCTTGTCCTTGTCCCCGCCGGAACCCATGGATTCGTAGATCTCCTTGCACATGGGGCAGACCGGGTACTTCTTCGGGTCGCGACCCGGTACCCAGACCTTGCCGCAGAGCGCGACGACGGGGGTCCCGTCGAGGGCGCTCGCCATGATCTTGTCCTTCTGGACGTAGTGGGCGAAGCGCTCGTGGTCGCCGTCACCGTGGGAAACCTGTGGCGTCGGCTCGACGAGGGTTCCCGTGCCAGACCCGCGCTCGGGCTCAAGAGTGCTCATACAAGCCAGAGTACTGAACCCCGGCCGGGTCAGTTCAGCGACGGGTCGTCCGGATAGGTGGCGACCATCGCGAGGTCGCTGCGCTGGCGGCGCAGGACGGCCCGCCAGAGCTGTTCGGGGACCGGGTAGGCCACGTCCCCCGGCTCGGACTCGACGACGTACCAGGCCCCCTCGCCCAGCTCGGCCTCCAGCTGACCGGGGCCCCAGCCGGAGTAGCCCGCGAAGATCCGCAGCGAGCCCAGGGCGCTGGCCAGCAGCTCCGGCGGGGCCTCCAGGTCGACCAGGCCGATCGCGCCGTGCACCCGGCGCCAGCCCAGCGGGCCCTCCTCGCCGGGGATGACCGCGACGCCGAGGGCGGAGTCGAGGGCGACCGGGCCCCCCTGGAAGACCACCCCGGGGGCGCCGGCCAGCGCGGCCCAGGGCAGCAGGACGTCGCCCACGCCCACCGGGGTGGGCCGGTTCAGGACCACGCCGAGCGATCCCTGCTCGTCGTGGTCGAGCAGCAGCACCACGGCGCGGTCGAAATTCGGGTCCGCGAGGGCGGGGGTGGCCACGAGCAACCGCCCTGTGAGGGAGGACACCTCGGTCATGCGGCCATCGTCTCGCACATTCGCCCTCCGGGGGGAGCGGACGGCGAGAAGTGATCGTGCGCAGCTCAGGGCGCACGGCGGCAGCCGGGAGCGCGCACCCGGGAGGGGCTCCGGAGGCAGCCGGAAGGCAACACTCCGCTATTTGGCGGACACATAGGGTGCTGTGGCGAATTCATGACAGTCATACGGCCACGTCGGCCTTACATACCAGGGGGTCCTGCCGCTTACCCTTTTCCCTGGCCCCCTGCCCACACCTCTCCGGAACGCGAGATTCATGACCGGCACAGTCAGTGACGATGTACTGCTTGTCCACGGCGGTACCCCGCTCGAGGGCGAGATCCGTGTCCGCGGTGCGAAGAACCTCGTGCCGAAGGCCATGGTGGCCGCTCTGCTCGGCAGCGCACCCAGCCGGCTCCGCAACGTTCCGGACATCCGTGACGTGCGGGTCGTGCGCGGCCTCCTCCAGCTGCACGGCGTCACCGTCCGCCCCGGCGAGGAGCCGGGCGAGCTGGTGCTCGACCCCACCTACGTCGAGAGCGCCAACGTGGCGGACATCGACGCGCACGCGGGTTCGTCGCGCATCCCGATCCTCTTCTGCGGCCCGCTGCTGCACCGCCTCGGCCACGCCTTCATCCCGGGCCTGGGCGGCTGCGACATCGGCGGCCGTCCGATCGACTTCCACTTCGACGTGCTCCGCCAGTTCGGCGCGACCATCGAGAAGCGCGAGGGCGGTCAGTACCTGGAGGCCCCGCAGCGGCTGCGCGGCTGCAAGATCCGCCTGCCCTACCCGTCGGTCGGCTCGACCGAGCAGGTGCTGCTGACGGCCGTCCTGGCCGAGGGCGTCACCGAGCTGAGCAACGCGGCCGTCGAACCGGAGATCGAAGACCTCATCTGCGTCCTGCAGAAGATGGGCGCGATCATCTCCGTCGACACCGACCGGACCATCCGCATCACCGGTGTGGACGAGCTCGGCGGCTACAACCACAAGGCGCTCCCGGACCGCCTGGAGGCCGCCTCGTGGGCTTCCGCGGCCCTGGCGACCGGCGGCAACATCTACGTCCGCGGAGCGCAGCAGCGCTCGATGATGACGTTCCTGAACACCTTCCGCAAGGTCGGTGGCGCCTTCGAGATCGACGACGAGGGCATCCGCTTCTGGCACCCGGGCGGCCCGCTCAAGGCGATCCACCTGGAGACGGACGTCCACCCCGGTTTCCAGACCGACTGGCAGCAGCCGCTGGTGGTGGCGCTGACGCAGGCGACCGGGCTCTCCATCGTCCACGAGACGGTCTACGAGTCCCGCCTGGGCTTCACCTCCGCGCTGAACCAGATGGGCGCGCACATCCAGCTGTACCGGGAGTGCCTGGGCGGCTCGGCGTGCCGTTTCGGCCAGCGCAACTTCCTGCACTCGGCGGTCGTCTCCGGCCCCACCAAGCTGCAGGGCGCCGACCTGGTCATCCCGGACCTCCGGGGCGGGTTCTCGTACCTGATCGCGGCTCTGGCGGCCGAGGGCACTTCGCGAGTGCACGGCATCGACCTGATCAACCGCGGCTACGAGAACTTCATGGAGAAGCTCGTGGAACTGGGCGCCAAGGTCGAGCTGCCGAACGGCGACCTCGTCTAGCCCAGCGGCTCGTAGGGGCCCGCGCGCAGGCGGGCACGCAGAAGGGCGGCCACCCCCGAGGGGGTGGCCGCCCTTCTCGCGTAGGTGCCGCGCCGAACGCGGCACCACGCGGTACTACTGCTGGCCAGGGGCCTGCAAGGGGGACTTACTTACCCTTGGCGGCTTCCTTGAGCTTGGAGCCCGCGGAGACCTTCACGCTGTAGCCGGCCGGGATCTGGATGGGGTCGCCGGTCTGCGGGTTGCGCGCGGTGCGAGCGGCACGGTGGGTGCGCTCGAAGGTCAGGAAGCCGGGGATGGTGACCTTCTCGTCGCCCTTGGCGACGATCTCGCCGACGGTCTCGGCGAGCGCGGCCAGAACGGCGTCGGCGTCCTTGCGGGTCACCTCGGCGCGCTCGGACAGAGCGGCCACCAGCTCACTGCGGTTCATGTTGTACTCCCGTGTTCAACTTGCCTATGAGGCGTGAGATCGAAGCCGATGCTGCCAGGGCCCTAGGACAGTCCCCGGACCCGGGTCTGAACGTCAGACCCTCTCGCCCGGTTACGCATCCTGCCCCCACCAGCGGCGGGAAAGCCAATCCGGCACCCGCCAGGGTCACACGAAAAGCGCCACAGTCACGCCGCTGTGACGCTCTGTCCGCACCGGTGGGGGGCGGACCGCGGACCACGCGGGCATCCCCGCAACCCTAGAGGCGCCCCGGCGGGCCCGCATCCCGCGACGCGCCGGGGAGGGACGCCCGGTGGCTCAGGCGGACGTGGGGCCCGTCACAGCGGCGGAGGCGGCCTTGCGGACCGCACCGGCCACGGCGCCCGCGACCTTGTCGTTGAAGACCGACGGGATGATGTAGTTCGCGTTCAGCTCGTCCTCGGTGACGACGTCGGCCAGCGCGCTCGCGGCGGCCAGCATCATGCCGGTGTCGACCGTGCGCGACTGGGCGTCCAGGAGGCCGCGGAAGACGCCCGGGAAGACCAGCACGTTGTTGATCTGGTTGGGGAAGTCCGAGCGGCCGGTGGCCACGACGGCAGCCGTCTGGCGGGCCACGGCCGGGTCCACCTCGGGGTCCGGGTTCGCGAGCGCGAACACGATGGCGCCTTCCGCCATGGCGGCCACGTCGGCGCCGCTGAGGACGTTCGGGGCCGAGACGCCGATGAAGACGTCGGCGCCGACGACGGCCTCCTTGAGCGTGCCCGTGTAGCCCTCCGGGTTGGTGTTGTCGGCGATCCAGCGCAGCGGGGACTCGGCGTGCGCGTCGACGAGGTCGGCGCGACCGGCGTGCACGACGCCGTGGATGTCGGCGCTGACGACGTTCTTGACGCCCGCGGCGAGGAGCAGCTTGAGGATGGCCGTACCGGCCGCGCCCGCGCCGGACATGACGACCTTCACGTCGCCAACGGCCTTGTTCACCACGCGCAGTGCGTTGGTGAGGGCGGCGAGGACGACGATGGCGGTGCCGTGCTGGTCGTCGTGGAAGACGGGGATGTCCAGGGCCTCGCGCAGGCGGGCTTCGATCTCGAAGCAGCGCGGCGCGGAGATGTCCTCCAGGTTGATCCCGGCGAAGCCCGGGGCGATCGCCTTGACGATCGCGACGATCTCGTCGCTGTCCTGCGTGTCGAGGCAGATCGGCCACGCGTCGATGCCCGCGAAGCGCTTGAAGAGGGCCGCCTTGCCCTCCATGACGGGCAGCGCGGCCATCGGGCCGATGTTGCCCAGACCCAGGACGGCCGACCCATCCGTCACGACTGCGACGGAATTGCGCTTGATGGTCAGGCGGCGCGCGTCCTCGGGGTTCTCGGCGATCGCCATGCACACGCGGGCCACGCCCGGGGTGTAGATCATGGAGAGGTCGTCACGGTTGCGGATGGGGTGCTTCGACGCCATCTCGATCTTGCCGCCGAGGTGCATCAGGAAGGTGCGGTCGGAGACCTTGCCCAGGCTCACGCCCTCGATCCCGCGCAGCTTCTCGACGATCTCGTCCGCGTGCGCCGTGGAGGTCGCCGCGATGGTGACGTCGATCCGGAGCTTCTCGTGGCCGGAGGCGGTCACGTCGAGGCCGGTGACCGACCCTCCGGAGGACTCCACGACGGTGGTGAGCTGGGAGACCGCGGTACCGCTCGCGGGCACTTCCAGTCGGACCGTCATCGAGTACGAGACGCTGGGCGCCGTTGCCATGTCCGTGTTCCTCTGCTGTCCAAGGTTCGCTGTACACGGGCCCCGCACACGGCAGGCGTGGCAGGACCTGTTGTCCGATCGTCCCACCTACCGGCCGGTATGAGGTAACCAGCTACAAATTTCGGAAAGACACTTCCACCATACGAGATTTGTAGGTATCGCGGAAGCCCCGCCGAACGCAAAACAGGCCCGCGCCCCCCGCCTGGAGCGGGGAACGCGGACCTGTTCTCTACGTGTACGACACCGACCCGCCATGCTCGCCTCGCGGCAAGTGGTCGCTCTAGGCGACGAAGGTTGGGCCCGGGGGCTTGGATCGAGTCGGTGCCGTACCCCAGGCTAACAAAGGTTGGCCGCGAGCGTCCCCCCTCACGGCAGTTGACCTGAGCGGCCACGCGTCCGGCCGCCGACCGGATGGCCGTACGCGCCCCCGCGGGCCCGCACGACCGCCCGGGCGGCGCCCGTACGGGCCTCAGTCCCGCAGCAGCTCCGGCACCCCGGCCCCGTCGGGCCGGTCGAGCGCCCCGGAGACCACCGTGAGCTGCTGCGTCGCCCGGGTCAGGGCCACGTAGAGCACCCGCAGGCCCGCCGGGGACTCCTCGGCGATCTCCGCCGGGGAGACGACCACCGTGGCGTCGTACTCCAGACCCTTGGCCTCCAGGCTGCCGAGCGCCACCGCGCGCTGCCCCAGCTCCGCGAGCCACTCGGCCGCTTCCGCCCGCCGGTCCATCGCCACCACGACGCCGACCGTGCCGTCGACCTGCTCCAGCAGCAGCCGGGTCTCCTCCCGCACGCACGCGCCCAGGTCCTCGCCGGCCGCGATGAAGCGCGGCTCCAGGCCGGTGGAGCGGACCGCCGTGGGCGGCTCCATCCCCGGCATGGCCCGGCGCAGCACCCGGGCCGCCAGCTCGGCGATCTCGGCGGGGTTGCGGTAGTTCACGGTGAGCGTGAACTTGCGGCGCGGGCGGCGCCCCAACGCCTCGTCGCGGGCCGCGGCCGCCTCCTCCGGGTCGCTCCAGGAGGACTGGGCGGCGTCGCCCACCACCGTCCAGGTGCCGGTCCGGCCGCGGCGGCCCACCATCCGCCACTGCATCGGCGTCAGGTCCTGGGCCTCGTCCACGATCACGTGCGCGTACTCGGTGCGTTCCGCCGCCAGCCGCTCGGCCCGCTCCCACTGGGTCTCCTCGCGGCCCGGCATCAGCTCCTCCAGGCCGGTGAGGTGGGCCAGCGGGTCCAGCTCGCGCTTGCGCTTGGGCCGCGCGGGCGCGCCGAGCAGCAGCTGGAGCTCGTCCAGCAGCGCCACGTCGTGCACCGAGAGGGGGCCGGAGCCGTCCGCGCCCGCGCGGCGCAGGGAGCGGGCCAGCAGCCGGGTCTCGCGCGGGTTCAGCACCCGGCGGGCCCAGCGGCCCAGGCGCCGCTCGTCGGCCATGCTGGCGAGGACCCCGCGCGGGGTCAGCTCGGGCCACCAGGCGTTCAGGAAGTCGATGAAGACGTCCTCGGTGGAGATGTCCTCGTCGAAGCCGGAGCGCAGCTCGGCGGCGAGTTCCCGGTCGGTGTGCCGCCCCGCGCCGCCGGACTTGGCCCACAGGGCGTCCAGCAGCAGCTTGCGGGCGCGCGGGCGCAGCAGGTTGACCGGTGCGGTGCCGCCGAGGACGACCTGGCGGATCCGGTTCAGCTCGTCGGCCTCCAGCTCCTGGCGGCGGCCGAAGGCCACCACGCGCAGCCGCTCGGGGGCGCCGCCCAGCTCCAGGGCGCCGCGTACGGCCTTGCGCAGGATCGGCAGCATCCGCGAGGAGCCCTTGACGCGGGCGACCGCCGGTTCGTCGTAGGTACTGGCCTCCGCGCCGTCGACCAGCGAGCCGAGCGCCCGGATGGCGACCTGGCCCTCCTCGCCGAGCGAGGGCAGCACGCCCTCGGTGTAGGCGACGAGCAGCGGGGTCGGCGAGACGATCAGGATCCCGCCGGAGTAGCGCCGCCGGTCCTGGTAGAGCAGGTAGGCGGCGCGGTGCAGGGCGACGGCGGTCTTGCCGGTGCCGGGGCCGCCGGCGACCTCCGCGACGGAGGCGGCGGGGGCCCGGATGACCATGTCCTGCTCCGCCTGGATGGAGGAGACGATGTCGCGCATGGAGTGCGTACGGGCCCGGCCCAGCGCGGCCATCAGCGCGCCGTCGCCGAGCGCGGGCAGCTCCCGGCCGTCGAGGTAGGCGGTCACCTCGGGGCGCATCAGGTCGTCCTCGACGCCGAGCACCTTGCGGCCCTTGGAGCGGATGACCCGGCGGCGCACCACCCGGCCCGGCTCCTTGGGCGTGGAGCGGTAGAACGGCGCGGCGGCGGGCGCGCGCCAGTCGATCACGAGCGGCGCGTAGTCGTTGTCGAGCACGCCGATCCGCCCGATGTGGAGGGTTTCGGCGATGTCGGCGGTGAGGTCCGCACGGATCGCGTCCTCGGCCGGTTCGACGGAGGTGAAGGCGCCGTCGGCGCCCCGCTCCCCGTCCTTGCCGACGACGAGGTCGATCCGGCCGAAGAGGAAGTCCTCGAACTCGTTGTTGAGCCGGTTGAGATGGATCCCGGCGCGGAAGACCTGGGCGTCGCGTTCCGCGAGGGCGCCGGGGGTACCGACCTGACCCCGCTTGGCCGCGTCGTTCATCAGGAACTCGGCCTCGTGGATCTTCTCCTCAAGGCGGCGGTACACCTGGTCCAGATGAGTCTGCTCGACCGCGATCTCGCGATCGCGGACGGAATCCGCCGTGCTGTCGACAGCGGCATCCTGCGCGGCCACCAAGGCCCCCTTCTGACGTGCATTGGGCGACCGTCAACCGTACGCGAACAAAGCGGGTGTCCGCACGCCCGTTCCGCGCGCGGGCGCGCGAGACGCGGGCGCGAAAGGCGCCATGAGGCCGATATGAGCGTGTATGCGCTACGCGGGACGCGCGGCGAGCACCCGGGCGCGGTGCCGGGCGACCCGCTCCCGGTTTCCGCAGAGTTCGCTGGAGCACCAGCGCCGCCGGTGGCCGCGCGAGGTGTCCAGGTAGACCCGGGTACAGCCCTCACCTTCGCAGGCCCGCAGGCGATCGCGGTCGCCGGGGTCGGTGAGCAGCTCCACCGCGTCGCGCGCGACGGCCGCCAGCAGCGCCGCGCAGCCCACCGCGGCGGCGCCGCCGCACAGTTCGCGCACGAGGTGGCCGTCGCGGTCGCGTACGGCACACAGTGCCGGGGGTGGACCGGCGGCCCGTGCGTTGACCCGGGCGAGCGGTTCCTCGGCGGGCGCGCGGTGGCTCAGCTCGGCCGCCACCAGGCTGGCCACGTCCGCCCGCAGCGCGCGGAAGGGCTCCAGCCAGTCCGCCTCCACGCGGGCGGGCGGGGTCCGCCCGGGCACCAGCCCGGCCCCGGTGAGCCACAGGCTCAACCCGGCGCTGTCCGCGATCCCCTCGGGCGGCCCGGAGGTGGCCACCAGGTCCAGGCAGACCCGTCCCGACTCGAACCACATGCCCGTCACCCGCCTCGGTCGACGCCCCACCAGAGTGCCCCCGGGGCGGGCCCTGGCGGAAGCCTCATGCAGGGGGCGGATCGTCGTGCAGGAGGAGCTGGAAGAGCCGGTGGTCGCGCCAGGCCCCGTCGATGTACAGGTAGCGGGGCGCGACGCCGTACTCCTCGAAGCCGGCCTTGGCGAGCACGCGCTGCGAGGCGAGGTTGTCCAGCAGGGTGCCGGCCGCGAGCCGGTGCAGGCCGAGCTCGTCGCGGGCCACGCGGATCACCTCGGCGAGGGCGGCGGAGGCCAGGCCCCGGCCGGTGCGCTCGCCGTCGACCCAGTAGCCCACGCTGGCGCTGCACAGGGGGCCGCGGACGATGTTGGTGAGGGTGATGAGGCCGAGCACCGCGCCGGTGTCCGTGTCGAGGAGCACGTACTGCAACGCGCGCCCCGCGTCCCGCTCGGCGAGCACCCCCTCGATCCGCTCCCGCTGGCCCCGCTCCGTGTAGAACTCCGCGGGCCGCGGCGGCTCGTAGGGCGCCATGTGCGCTCGATTGCGCCCGAGCGCCTCGGCCAGCCCGGCGGCGTCGCCGAGCCCGATCTCCCGTATGTCCACTCCGTCACTGATCATCCCCCCACCGTATCGACGCCCTGACGGGCAGCCCCGCCGCGACCGCTCCCTCCGGGGGCGCCTCAATCGCCGGCGGGGCTGGTTCTGCCACCGGCGGCGCCGCTGGGTGCCGCCCCTCCGGGGGCGCCTCAAACGCCGGCGAGGCTGGATCTGCCACCGGCGGCCCCGAAAAGCGGCCCGGCCACATCCAGCCCCGCCGGCGCTCGAGACCCAGGGCCAGCACATCCAGCCCCGCCGGCGTTTGAGACCCAGGGCCAGCACTTTCAGCCCCGCCGGCGTTTGAGACCCAGGGCCAGCACATCCAGCCCCCCCGGCGTTCGAGGCGCAGGGCCAGCACATCCAGCCCCCCCGGCGCTCGAGGCCCAGGGCCAGCACATCCAGCCCCGCCGGCGCTTGAGGCGCAGGGCCAGCACATCCAGCCCCGCCAGCGTTTGAGACGCGGGGCCAGCACATCCAGCCCCGCCGGCGCTTGAGACGCAGGGCCAGCACATCCAGCCCCGCCGGCGTTTGAGGCGCGGGGTCCGGGGCGGAGCCCCGGCGGGGGTGCGGAGCTACCGCCGCCCCTGCGGGGAGGTCAGGCTTCGGCCGGGCCCGAGCAGTCGCCCGCGTCCAGGGAGAGGCGGTAGCCCCGCTTGACCACCGTCTGGATCAGCTTCGGCACGCCGAGCGCCACCCGCAGCCGCGCCATCGCCGTCTCCACCGCGTGCTCGTCCCGCCCCGCCCCCGGCAACGCCCGGAGGAGTTCCGCCCGGCCCACCACCCACCCGGGCCGCCGGGCCAGCGCCCGCAGCAGGGCCATCCCCGCGGGCGGCACCGGCCGCAGCTCGTCGTCCACGAGCACCGCGTGCCCCCGGATCTCCACCCGGTGCCCGCCCACCGGCAGCACCCGCGCCCGCCCCGGCAGCTCCTGGCACAGCACCTGCACGAGCGGCCCCAGCCGGAAGCGCTCGGGCTGGACGGTCTCCACCCCCCGCGCCTCCAGCGGCAGCGCCGTCACCGGCCCCACACACGCCGCGAGCACGCCCGCGCGCAGCCCGTCCAGCACCTGCGGCGTCAGCCCCCGCCCCTCGGCCCGCGCGAGCAGCGAGGCCGCGGCGGGCGCCGAGGTGAAGGCGACGGCGTCCACCGTCCCCGCGGCCACCGCGTCCAGCAGCCGGTCCAGCGGCGCCAGGTCCTCCGGCGGCATCCACCGGTACACCGGTACGACGATCACCTCGGCCCCGGCCTCCCGCAGCGCCTCCACGAACCCCGGCAGCGGCTCCCCGTGCAGCTGGAGCGCGATCCGCCGGCCGTCGACCCCGCCGGCGAGCATCCGGTCCAGTACCTCCGCGAGCGACTCCGACTTCGGCGACCAGGCCTCGACCAGCCCGGCGGCCCGGACCGCGCCCTTCACCTTCGGCCCGCGCGCCAGCAGCTCCGTGGCCCGCAGCCGGGTCAGGAGCTCCTCGCCGATCCCCCAGCCGTCGGCGGCCTCGATCCAGCCGCGGAAGCCGATGGCGGTGGTGGCGACCACCGTGTCGGGCGGGCAGTCGATGAGTTCCTTGGTCGCGGCCAGCAGTTCGCTGTCGTCGGCGAGCGGAACGATCCGCAGCGCGGGCGCGTGCAGGACCACCGCCCCGCGCCGCCGCAGCAGCGCGATGAGCTCGTCGGCGCGCCGCGCGGCGGTGACCCCCACCGTGAATCCGGCGAGCGGCCCGGTGGCGGACGGGCCGGCCTGTGTGTCGTCCATGGTGACCTGCCTTGCGCAAGGGGGTGTGCGGGTGTGCCGAGCCTGTCAAGGCGTCGTATCAGGCTCGGTTCACCCGTATTTCGGCGCCGTTAACCGCCGTTACACCGAGGTGAGCTGCGGCTTCGCGGCCGTGTCCGGGGCGGCGCCGGGCCGGGCGGCGGGCCGGCGAAGGTATACCGCCCAGGTCACCGCGCAGCAGACGGCGTAGAAAGCGAGGAAGGCGGCGAAGGCGGTGGTACCCCTGCCGGAGGTGGTGAAGGCCTCCCGGAAGGCGAGGTTGATGCCGAGCCCGCCGAGCGCGCCCACGGCCCCGATGAGGCCCATGGCGGCCCCGGAGAGGCGCCGCCCGTAGGCGGCCGCGGCCTCGCCGCCCATGCCCCGGGCGAGCGCCTTGGCCTGGAAGATGCCGGGGATCATCTTGAAGGTCGATCCGTTGCCGAGCCCGCTGAGCACGAACAGGGCCACGAACCCGGTCAGGAACACGGGCAGCGAGGACCGCTCCGAGGCGATGACGACCACGCCGGTGGCCGCCGCCATCGCGACGAAGGTGGCGAGGGTGATCCGCGCGCCGCCGTACCGGTCGGCGAGCCGCCCGCCCACGGGCCGGATCAGCGAGCCGAGCAGCGGCCCGATGAAGGTCAGCGACGCGGCCTGGAGCGGGGTCCGGCCGAACTGGGTCTGCAGGACCAGCCCGAAGGCGAAGCTGTAGCCGATGAAGGACCCGAAGGTGCCGACGTACAGGAGCGACATGATCCAGGTGTGCGCGTCGCGCAGGGCCTCGCGGACCGCGCCGGTGTCGTTGCGCACGGGCGCCAGGTTGTCCATCCGCGCGGCCGCCAGCACGGCCGCGACCACGATGAGCGGGATGTAGGCGGCGAGCAGGATCCGCGGGTGCCCGGCCCCGGCCACGCCGATGACCAGCAGTCCGGCGAGCTGGACGACGGGGACGCCGATGTTGCCGCCGCCCGCGTTCAGGCCGAGCGCCCAGCCCTTCTCGCGCAGCGGGAAGAAGGCGTTGATGTTGGTCATGGAGGAGGCGAAGTTCCCGCCGCCGACCCCGGTCAGGGCCGCGACCAGCAGGAAGGTCCCGTACGAGGTCCCCGGCTCCATCACCACCAGCGCGGCCACCGTCGGCGCGAGCAGGGTCAGCGCGCTGAAGACCGTCCAGTTGCGGCCGCCGAAGCGGGCGACGGCGAAGGTGTACGGGATCCGCACCAGCGCGCCGACGAAGGTCGCGGTGGCGATCAAGGTGAACTTCCCGGCCGCGTCGATGCCGTAGCCCGGGCCCATGAAGAGGACCATCACCGACCACAGCGACCAGATCGAGAAGCCGATGTGTTCGGAGAGCACCGAGTAGAGGAGGTTGCGCCGGGCCACCCCGCGTCCCGTCTCCTGCCAGAAGGTCTCGTCCTCGGGATCCCACCGCTCGATCCAGCGGCCGCCCGTGCGCGGTGCGGTCATCACGCCTCCACTGCTCTCGTGTCCGTGATGACGACCGTAGGGACGGCTCGTTTCGCCCCCGGTCCCCGCCGGATGACCGCGGGGATACCGTGCACTCACCCGGCGCGGCGGCTCAGTGTGAGCGCATGAGCTCCGCGTCGCCGTCGGGGAGCCACCCGCCCTCCGGCAGGTCGAGCCAGCCGCGTACGGCGCCCAGCGCGGCCGCGGCCGTGCGCAGCGCGCTCAGCCCGGGGTGGTCGAAGCCCGCGCGCCACACCATGGACAGCGGCGAGAGCGGCACCGGGTCGGTCAGCGGCCGGCGCACGCAGCCCGGCATGTCCGGGAAGTCGACGGTGGCCAGCACCGGGTGGCCGGTCTTGGCCATGACCCGGCGGAACTCCTCCTTGCCGACCGCGACGGGCGCGGGCGGGGCCAGCGCGGTGCCGCGTCCCGCGAAGAGGCGCCGGGCCAGGTCGGTCCACTCCAAGGTGCGCGGGTTCCCGGCGCCCGCGTAGACGCTCTCGCCGGCCAGCGCGGCGACGGGCACGGTGGCCAGGGCCGCCAGGGGGTGGTCCTCGGGCAGGACGACGGCCAGCGGTTCGAAGCGCACCGGCTGGTGGGCGAGGCGGGCGCGCAGGGCCGGGGCGAGGCCGCCGAACCGGCCGAAGGACACGTCCAGGCGGCCGGCGGCGATCTCCCCGGCGCTGTGCGTCAGTCCGCTCTCGAAGCGGGCCATCAGCTCCTGTTCCGGGGCCAGTTCGCGGGCCCGGTCCAGCACCTGGCGGGCGGTGCCGGGGCCTTCGGAGTTGAGGTCGACGAGCAGGGGCCGCTCGGTCGCGCCGAAGGCGGCGGCGAGCGCGTCGTGGGCGCGCAGCACGCGCAGGGCGTGCGGCAGCAGCCGTTCGCCGTCGGCCGTGAGCTCGACCTGGCGGGTCGTGCGGACGAAGAGCCGGGCGCCCAGGGTGCGTTCGAGGCGGCCGATGTCGCGGCTGAGGGCCTGCTGGGCGACGTACAGCCGGGCGGCGGCCCGGGTGAAGTGCAGCTCCTCGGCGACGGCGACGAAGGCCCGCAGCAACCGGGGGTCCACCTCGCGCGCGTTCACCGCGGCAGCCTATCGGGCCGGCCCGATTCACAACAGGGATGCGTGAATCACCCCGGAACAGGTGTTGGACCGCGCCCGTGACCCGCCCCGAGGCTGGTCGCATGCCCCTCACCGCGCCCACCACCCCGCTGATGACCGTCACCGGTGCCACGCTCGTCCTGGCCGCCGCCGCTCCCCCCGCGCGCCGGCGAGCGCCCGGCCCCTACCGGCGCCTCCTCGCCGTCCCCGGCGCCCGGGCCTTCACCGCGGGCAACCTGCTCGCCCGGCTCCCCATGGGCATGTTCGGGATCAGCGCGGTGCTGATGATCGCGGGCCAGCGCGGTTCGTACGCCCTCGCGGGGGCGGTCACCGCCACCGGCCTCGCCGCCACCGCGGTCGTCGCGCCCTTCACCGCCCGGCTCGTCGACCGGCACGGCCAGGCCCGGATCGCCCTCCCCGCCACCGTGATCGCGGTCCTCGGCTCGCTCTGCCTGGTGTGGTGCGTCCGTACGCACGCCCCCGCCTGGACCCTCTTCGCCTCCTACGCCGCCACCGCGACCACCCCGAACATCGGCGGCCTCTCCCGGGCCCGCTGGACCCACCTGTTGCGCGACTCCCCCGCCGCCCGGCACGCCGCGATGTCCTTCGAGCAGGCCGCCGACGAGCTGTGCTACCTGCTCGGCCCGGTCCTCGCCACCACCCTGTGCTCCCTGGCCTTCCCCGAGGCGGGCACCCTCACCGGCGCGGCCCTGCTGCTCACCGGCATGCTCCTCTTCGCCTCCCGGCGCTCCACCGAGCCCCCGCCCGCCGGACGCACCCGACACCGCTCGCCGCTGCGCTCCCCGGGGCTGCCGGGGCTGTTGGCGCTGTTCCTGGCCCTGGGCGCGGTCTTCGGCTCGATGGAGGTCACCTCGATCGCCTACCTCACCGGCCACGGCCTGGCCGCGACCGCCGGCCCGGTACTGGCCCTCCAGGCGGCGGGCTCCTGCGCGGCCGGCCTGCTCTACGGCGCCGTGCGCCCGCGCGGCCTGCTGGGCTGCGTCGGCGCCCTGGCCGCCCTGATGACCCTGCCCTGGGCGGCCGCGACCACCGGATCGGTGCCCGCCCTGGCCGCGGCCCTGCTGCTCGCGGGGATGGCCACCGCCCCGACGATGGTCACCGCCATGTCCCTGGTCCAGCGCGCCACCCCGGCCGCCCGCCTCAACGAGGGCATGACCCTGGCCGTCACCGCCATCCTGACGGGCATCGCGGCCGGCTCGGCCGCCGCGGGCGCGAGCGTCGACCACCTGGGCCCCACCGCGTCCTACGCCCTCCCGGCCGCGGCGGCCGCGGCGGCCTTGCTGATCGCGACATTCACCCGTCGCACCACTTTCCCGTACCGCTCTTGTACCGCAAACCCGTACGACCTGGAGAGGGGTGGGCCATGTCCATAAGTGCCAGCGAAGCGCGGGCGAGCCTCTTCCCGCTCATCGAGCGGGTCAACACCGACCACGCCCCAGTGCGCATCACCTCGCGCAACGGCGATGCGGTGCTCATGTCCGCGGACGACTACGACTCCTGGCAGGAGACCGTCTACCTGCTGCGGTCGCCGGCCAATGCCCAGCGCCTGATGGCGGCGGTCGCCCGCGACCGGGAAGGCAGCGCCGTCGTCGCCACCACCATGGACGAGCTACGGGAGTTGGCGGGGGGCGAGGAGTGAGGAGCGTCCACTTCGATCCGGACGCCTGGGCGACCTCACGGGCTACTGGTCGCGGCGCCTCGACGACGAGCATCGCCTCGTCTACCGGGCCGACGAGAAGGAAGTGAAGGTCCTCAAGGCGCGGTACCACTACTGACCGCGGCCCCGCGGACATGACGAAGGCCCCGCAGCCTCTACGGCTCGCGGGGCCTTCGCCCAACATGGGGTGGTGGAGATGGCGGGAATCGAACCCGCGTCCAGCGGTGCAGAAGCAGGGCTTCTCCGAGCGCATTCCGCTGCGCTTTTCTCGGCCCCGGAGATCACACGGACAAGTCTCCGACGGGCTCAGTCACTGTTTGGTTTCCCCCTAGCCCCCGTGACCGGGGCTAGAGGTTTAGATCCCTAATTGACGCCAGGATCCGGACCGGGACCACTTCCGGGCTGACGCTCCTCACAGAGGCTTCAGTTCGCTGTTATTAGGCAGCGAGGGAGAAGCGGGAGTTATCGCTGTTGGAATTGGCGATTATTTTTTGCGACAGGTGGTTAACGAGATCATTGCCGCTTCCTCGGCTCGCTTCCCCTGCATCGACATCCGCTGTCGAAACCGATCATCCCCATGTTTCACGCTATTCAGTTGGTACGGCTCGCACGACCCCGGGGGGTACGTGCTGCGCCCATGGTACGCGAAGTGGACCACGGGATGCCAGGAGATTACAGCTCGCCGCGTTCCTTGCGCTTCACGGCCGAGATGACCCGGTTCGTCTCGCGCGTGTCCTGCTTCTCCCGGAGGGACTGGCGCTTGTCGTACTCCTTCTTGCCCTTCGCAAGCGCGATCTCGACCTTGGCCCGGCCGTCCTTGAAGTACAGCGAGAGCGGCACGATCGTGTTGCCCGTCTCGCCGGTCTTCGAGTCCAGCTTGTCGATCTCCTCACGGTGCAGGAGGAGCTTGCGCTTGCGGCGGGCGCTGTGGTTGGTCCAGGTGCCCTGGCTGTACTCCGGCACGTGCACGTTGTAGAGCCAGGCCTCGCCGCTCTCCACGGAGACGAAGCCGTCCACGAGCGAGGCACGGCCCTGGCGCAGGGACTTGACCTCGGTACCGGTGAGCACGAGACCGCACTCGTAGGTGTCGATGATCGTGTAGTCGTGCCGCGCCTTCTTGTTCTGGGCGATCAGCTTGCGCCCTTTTTCCTTAGCCATAGTGCGGCCATTTTTGCACTAAGGACCCACCCCGAGGCCACCCAATACCGCGCGGGCCCGCTCCTCGGCGCCCTCGGCGGCCGTCAGGTCCGGGCTGATGCCCCGGCCGTCCAGGCTGCGGCCCGCCGGAGTGCGGTAGGTCCCCACCGTCAGCTCGGCCACCGAGCCGTCCGCCAGCTCCGTCGGCATCTGCACCGAGCCCTTGCCGAAGGTGTGGCTGCCGACCGTCACGGCCCGCCCCCGGTCCTGGAGCGCGCCCGTGACCAGCTCGGCCGCGCTCATCGTGCCGCCGTCGACCAGCGCGACCAGCGGCCGGGCGGTGTCCCCGCCCCGGTCCGCGTACAGGGCGCGCTGGGCGCCCCGCACGTCGTACGTCGCCACCAGCCCGCCGTCCAGGAAGGCGGAGGCGGCCGTCACCGCCTCGGTGACCAGGCCGCCCGGATTCCCGCGCAGGTCCAGCAGCACCCCGGCTCCCGCGGGGGCCGCGCGCACGGCCTCCCGGACGCGTTCGCCCGAGCCGCGGGTGAAGGAGGACACCTTGATGACGACCACCTTCTTGCCCAGCTCGCGGACGGTCACGGCCTCGGTGCTCAGCCGGGCCCGGCGCACCGTCTCGGTCAGGTCCGCGCCGTCGCGCACGATCTCCAGGGTGACCGAGGTGCCGGCGTCCCCGCGCAGCCGGGCCACCACCTGGGCCACCGTGGACCCGGTGACCGGCTCCCCGTCCACCCGGGTCAGCAGGTCGCCGGCGCGCAGTCCGGCGCGCGCGGCGGGTCCGTCGCTCTGCACCCGGGTCACGGCGATCCGGCCGTCGGGGCCGCGCTCGGCCCAGAGCCCGACCCCGGTGTAGCGGCCGTCGAGGTCGTCCTCGAAGGAGGCGTACTCGCCCTGGTCGTAGACCACGCCCCAGCGGTCCCCGCTGCGGCTGACCACGTCCTGGGCGGCGCTCTTGCCCGACTTGCCCTCGGCGACGGCCTCGGCCGCGGCCCGGGCGACGGCGTCCCGGTCGGCCGTCCCGGGCTTCCCGGAGCCGGCGGGCGCGGGGGCCCTCGTACCGGTGGGGGTACGTCCCCCCTCGCCCGGGTCGGGTCGGTACCCGGAGCTGACGGCGGCGCCCAGCCCGCCCAGGGCGCCGAGCAGCGCCAACGTCACGGCGGCCCCGCGACGCAGGTCGCGGGGCCGGAGACAGTGAGGGACGGGACGGCCCGGCATGGCGCCGAGTCTAGGACAAGCCCCGCGCCGGCACGGCTGGTTGGCCGCACCGCCGGCGGGGCGCTCGTCACACCTTCAGGTACTTGCGCAGCGCCACGAACGCCGCGAGGGAGGGCATCAGCAGACCGATGACCAGCACCAGCGGGAGCTTGGTGAGGACCGCGTCCCAGCCGATGAAGTTGATCAGTTCCATCTTCTGGCGCAGCCCCGCGCCGTGGTCGATCACGAAGTACTGGCCGGAGACGAGCATGCCGCAGGCGAGCGCCGCACCGATCAGCCCGGCGAAGGCGGCCTCCATGATGAACGGCACCTGGATGTAGAAGCTGGAGGCTCCCACCAGCCGCATGATCCCCGTCTCCCGCCGACGGCTGAACGCCGAGACGCGCACCGTGTTGACGATCAGCAGCAGCGCCACCACGAGCATGATCAGCATGATGCCGAGGGCGGCCACGTTGAGGTAGCCCAGCAGCCGGAAGAGGTTGTCCAGCACGGTCCGCTGGTCCTCCACCGACTGGACCCCGTCCCGCCCGGCGAAGGCGGTGGTGATGACCTTGTACTTCTCCGGGTTCTTCAGCTTCACGCGGAAGGACTCGGGCATCTGGTCCGGGGTGATGGAGGCGGCCAGGGCGGTGTGCCCGAACTGCTCCTTGTAGTGCTTGTAGGCGTCGTCGGACGATTCGTAGGCGACCGTCTCGACGAGGTCCATCTTCTTGAGGTCGGCCTCGATCTGCTTCTTCTGCTCCGCCGTCACCGCGCCCTTGGCGCAGGAAGCACCGGCGCTGGCCTCGGCGTCGTTCTTGTTGCAGAGGTAGATCGAGACGTTGACCTTGTCGTACCAGTAGCCCTTCATCTGGCTCACCTGGTCGCGCATGAGCAGGGAGCCGCCGAACAGGGCCAGCGACAGGGCCACGGAAATGATGACCGCGAAGGTCATGGTCAGATTGCGGCGGAGACCGACCCCGATCTCCGACATGACGAACTGGGCGCGCATCGCGTCTCAGGGGCCTTTCAGTGCTGGTAGCCGTAGACGCCGCGCGACTGGTCGCGGACGAGACGGCCCTGCTCGAGTTCGATGACGCGCTTGCGCATCTGGTCGACGATCTGCTGATCGTGTGTCGCCATGATCACGGTGGTGCCGGTCCGGTTGATCCGGTCCAGCAGCTTCATGATCCCGACCGAGGTCGACGGGTCGAGGTTGCCGGTCGGCTCGTCCGCGATGAGCAGCGCCGGGCGGTTGACGAAGGCCCGGGCGATGGCCACGCGCTGCTGCTCACCGCCGGACAGCTCGCCGGGCATCCGGGTCTCCTTGCCGCCCAGTCCGACCAGCTCCAGGACCTGGGGGACGGCCTTGCGGATCTCGCCGCGGGGTTTGCCGATGACTTCCTGGGCGAAGGCCACGTTCTCCGCGACCGTCTTGTTCGGGAGCAGGCGGAAGTCCTGGAAGACGGTCCCCAGCTGGCGCCGCATGTGCGGGACCTTCCAGTTGGAGAGTCTGGCGAGGTCCTTGCCCAGTACGTGGACCTGCCCCTGGCTGGCCCGCTCCTCGCGCAGTATCAGCCGCAGGAAGGTGGACTTGCCGGAGCCGGAGGAGCCGACCAGGAAGACGAACTCGCCCTTGACGATCTCCAGGGAGACGTCCCTGAGTGCGGGCTGGCTCTGCTTCGGGTAGTACTTGGACACACTGTCGAATCGGATCACGGGTGCACCACGGTCGCCGGGAGTAGGTGAGCGTGACCATACGCGAATGGGCGCAGGCTAGGGACCCGGCAACCGGAGTTGTCCGTTATATCCCCCGGTGCGGGAGAGCTCGGATCGCGTTTGCCCGGACGGGCCGCGCCGAATGTCGCGGGAGCTGGCACAGTGGTAGGGGGAACGGACCGCTTCCCACTGCCGTTGTACATGGGGACGAGAGGAGGACAGCGCATGACATATGACCGGCTCGTGTGCGCGAACTGCGCCGCGCCCGTCAGTCAGGGCCGCTGCCCGGTGTGCCGGGCGAACCGGGAGCGCCTCCAGCAGGAGGACCGCCCCTTCGCCAACCTCAACCCCATGACGCTCATCGCGCTCATGGTGGTGCTCGTGGCGGCGCTCGCGCTGGTGGCGCACCAGGCTGCGTAGAGCGCCGCTTGGGCCGTCCGGCCCGCGGGGAGCCGCACGTACCGATCGAAGAAGCCCGGACCCCTTGCCAGGGGTCCGGGCTTCTCGACTGTTCAGGGGCCCACGGGGGCCGCGGGAGGGGCCTTAGGAGGCCTGCTCCTGCTGCTTGCGCCAGCGGATGCCGGCTTCCAGGAAGCCGTCGATCTCGCCGTCGAGCACCGCCTGCGGGTTGCCGACCTCGAACTCGGTGCGCAGGTCCTTGACCATCTGGTACGGGTGCAGGACGTAGGAGCGCATCTGGTTGCCCCAGGAGCTTCCGCCGTCCTTGAGGGCGTCCATCTTGTCCTTCTCCTCCTGGCGGCGCCGCTCCAGCAGCTTGGCCTGGAGCACGTTCATCGCGCTGGCCTTGTTCTGGATCTGCGAGCGCTCGTTCTGGCAGGAGACGACGATGCCGGTCGGGAGGTGCGTGATGCGCACGGCCGAGTCGGTCGTGTTGACGCCCTGGCCGCCGGGGCCCGAGGCGCGGTAGACGTCCACGCGCAGCTCGGCCTCGTCGATCTCGACGTGGTCGCTGGTCTCGACGACCGGCAGCACCTCGACGCCCGCGAAGGAGGTCTGGCGGCGGCCCTGGTTGTCGAAGGGCGAGATCCGGACGAGGCGGTGCGTGCCCTGCTCGACCGAGAGGGTGCCGTAGGCGTACGGCGCCTTGACGACGAAGGTGGTCGACTTGATGCCGGCCTCTTCGGCGTACGAGGTCTCGTAGACCTCGGTCGGGTAGCCGTGCCGCTCGGCCCAGCGCAGGTACATCCGCTGGAGGCGCTCGGCGAAGTCGGAGGCGTCCACGCCGCCGGCCTCGGCCCGGATGTTGACCAGGGCCTCGCGCTCGGCGTACTCGCCGGACAGGAGGGTACGGACCTCCATCTCGGCCAGCGCCTTGCGGACCGAGACCAGCTCGGTCTCGGCCTCGGCCAGGGTGTCCGCGTCGTCCATCTCCTGCGCGAGGTCGAAGAGGACTTCGAGGTCGTCGATCCGACCGCGCAGGGTCTCGGTCTTGCGGACCTCGGCCTGGAGGTGGGAAAGCTTGCTCGTGATCTTCTGGGCGGCCTCCGGGTCGTCCCACAGGGACGGCGCCGCGGCCTGCTCTTCGAGCACGGCGATGTCGGCCCTCAACTTGTCGAGGTCCAGGACGGCCTCGATCGACCCCATGGTCGAGGAGAGGGACTTCAGCTCTTCGGAAACATCGACGACTGCCACGGGTCCAGCGTAGCCGGTCCCCGGACGGGCCCGTCCGGCCAGGCCGGATACCCCTCTACGAAGGGCGGCCCGAACGGGCGTACGCTCGGCGTATGACCGTCTTCCTCGTCATCCGCCGCCATGTGGACTACATGCGTGTCACGACGACGAGCTGTCTGCCGCCGGACCGAACCACAGCCTGATTTCCCCAGCTGATCGATTCGCCCCCGGTCCTGTCACGCGGCTCGCGCGGCCCCGACGCCACCCCTGTCGGCGGCCCCTCTCCCACCCGCTGTCCCCACCACCTCCGGGGAACAGGACCACGTGACATCCGAAACGGAGCCGTCATGCCGTCCGCGCACCCTTCCCCGATCTCCCCTCCGCTCTCCCTTCCCGCCTCGCTCCCCGTCCTGGACCTCTCCCGGGCCGACGACCCCGCCGAGCGGGACGCCTTCCGCGCGGAGCTGCACGCCGCCGCCCGGGACACCGGTTTCCTGCACCTGACCGGACACGGCGTCGGGGCCGACGAGAGCGCCCGCATCCTGGCCGTGACCCGCGCCTTCTTCGCGCTCCCCGAAGCCGACCGGCTCGCCGTGAGCAACCTGAACTCCCCCCACTTCCGGGGGTACACGCGGATCGGGCACGAGCTCACCGGCGGCGCCAGCGACTGGCGCGACCAGCTGGACGTGGGCGCGGAGCGGGACGCGGTGCCCGTGGGGCCCGGGGACCCGGCGTACCTGTGGCTGGAGGGGCCCAACCAGTGGCCCGCGGCCCTGCCCGAGCTGCGGACCGTGGTCCTGGAGTGGCAGTCCCGGCTGGCGGCGGTGGCCCACCGCCTCCTCCAGGAGCTGCTCGCGTCCATCGGCGCCCCGGCGGACTTCTTCGACGCGGCCTTCGCGGACCGCCCCCACCTGCACACCAAGCTGATCCGCTACCCCGGCTCCGCGCCGTCCGGGGCGGACCAGGGGGTGGGGGCGCACAAGGACTACGGCTTCCTCACCCTCCTCCTCCAGGACGCGGTGGGCGGGCTCCAGGTCCGCCGCGGGGACGGCTTCCTGGACGTGCCGCCGCTGCCGGGGGCGTTCGTGGTGAACCTGGGGGAGCTGCTGGAGATCGCGACCCAGGGGTACCTACGGGCCACCGACCACCGGGTGGTCAGCCCGCCGGGGGCGGTCGAGCGGTACTCGGTGCCGTTCTTCTACAACCCGCGGCTGGACTCCGTCGTCAGGACGGTCCCGGGCGACTACCTGCGGGCGGCGCCGGGGCTCTCGCAGGACGCGGCGAATCCGCTGCATGCGGAGTACGGCCGCAACGAACTCAAGGGCTGGGTCCGCGCCCACCCACACGTCGCCCGCCGCTGGCACCCGACACTCCTGACCCCGTAACCCCTCCCCCCGGGGGGGGGGGGGGGGGGGGGGGGGGGGAGGGGGGTGGGGGGGTGGGGGGGGGGGGGGGGGGGGGGGAGGCCGTCCCCCCCCCCCCCCCCCCCCCCCCCCCCCCCCCCCCCCCCCCCCCCCCCCCCCCCCCCCCCCCCCCCCCCCCCCCCCCCCCCCCCCCCGGAGGGACGGGGGCCGGGGCTCGGCTACGGGCGGGACGGGACGGACTGCTTGCTGTCCTGGGCGGGCGGCGGGTCCTCGCCGGACGCGGCGAGCCAGCCACCGACGGCCACGGCCACCACCAGCACCGCCCCCGCCAGGGACAACATCAGCCGCCGCTTGCGCACGGTGTCGGCCCGGTGCCGCGCGGCCCCCGGCCGATGCCCGCCGGCAGGTCTCGGCACCCGGGCCGTCCCGAGCGCACCCCCGGCCAGCTCCTCCGGCCCCGGCACCCGCATCGACGTATGCGTGTCCCGGTTCGAATCCGTCGCCGACCCCGGAACCAGCGGCACCACGCCCCGCCTGCGCACCGGAGCGGCGGGGGCCGGGGCGGCCTCGGCGGGCTCCTCCTCCAGGTCGTCCGGCTCGTCGACGTCCAGCGGCGGCATCCCGCTCAGCAAGGGCAGCAGGTCCCGCAGCCGGGCGGACAGCTCCGAGGCCCGCAGCCGCGAGGCGGGGGCCTTGGCCAGGCACTGGACCATCAGCTGCCACAGCTCGTCGGGGATCCCCGGCAGCGGCACCACCGTCTCGGTGACGTGCCTCCGCAGCACCGCCCCCGGGTGCCCGCCACCGAAGGGCGTGAAGCCGGCGAGCAGCTCGTACAGGACGGTCGCGAGCGCGTATATGTCCACCGCGGCACGCGGCGGCAGGCCCTCGACGATCTCGGGGGCGAGGTAGTCGGGCGTACCGATGATCCGGGTGGTCGGCGCCACGGCCCGGCTGCCGCCCGGCGGCGGCGCGGCCCGGCGCGGGGAGTCGATCAGCTTGGCGACGCCGAAGTCGGTGAGCAGCGCCGGGTGCGCCCCGCCCGGACCGATCGGCCCCTGCATGTCGAGCAGCACGTTCTCGGGCTTGACGTCGCGGTGCACCACCCCGGCCGCGTGCGCGGCGGCGAGCGCGTCCGCGACGTCGGCGACGATCGCGACCGCCGCCTCGGGGGCGAGCCGCCGTTCGCGGTCGAGCCGGGTCCGCAGGTCCGTACCGCGGACCAGGTCCATCACGAGCGCGAGGTCGTTGCCGTCCACGACGAGGTCGCGGACCGAGACGACGTGCGGATGCTCCAGCCCGAGCAGCGCGCTGCGCTCCTGGACGAACCGTCCCACCAGCTCCTGGTCGGACGCGAGGTCCTCACGGAGCAGCTTGACGGCGACGGGGCCCTCGGGCCCCTCACCGAGCCATACCGTGCCCGCGCTACCGCGCCCAAGGATCTGGTGCGCGGTGTACCGGCTGCCGATCTTCCGTGCCACGACTGCTCCCTCAGCGGCTGGCGTACACACCAAAGCTACGCGGCCGCGTGGGGGTTGGAGGCCAGCAGGGGGCCCGATTCGCGACGACCTTCACTTCTGTGGGCGAAATCGTGTCCTGGAAGTCGACAAATCCACGAACTCACCGCTAAGGAGCAGTCCCGGCGTCAGCCGGTGGAGCCTTTGCCGCCGAGGTCGCCGACCCACTGCTTCACCTCGGAGCCCCAGGACCAGACCTGGTCCCACCAGCCCTTGCCGGTGCCCACCCATTCCTGGAGCGGGGTCAACTCCCAGACCAGCCAGCCCGCGACGAAGAACAGGACCAGGGTGAACAGGCAGCCCTTGAGGCAGCCGAGCCCCGGGATCCGCATCGGGTTGGCACCGCGCCGGCGCGGCTCGCGCGGCTCGCGCGGGGCGGGCCGCTGGGGCTGTTGCTGCGGCTGCTGCGGCTGCTGCTGGCGCGGCTGCTGCTGGTACTGCGGCTGCTGGGGCTGCTGCGGCCGCTGCTGGTACTGGGGCTGTTGCGGCTGCTGGTACTGCTGCTGCGGAGGCTGCTGCCGGTACTGCTGGGGCTGGGGCTGGCGCTGCTGCGGCTGCTGGTACTGCTGCGGCGGTCCCTGCTGGTACTGCTGGGGCTGCTGGTACTGCTGCTGCTGCGGAGCCTGGCGCTGCGGCCTGCGGCGCAGCGGGTCGTCGGCCGGGTCGAGGTAGTGCATCTGGGTCTGCTCGTTGCGGTCCCGGGCGGCCCGCATCTGCGACTGCCACGGGTGCGGCTGGTCCGGCGCCTGTACGGGCGGCAGCACCGCGGTCGGGTCGGCCCCGGGCGCGTGCTGCGGGGCCGGCGGCATCGACCGCATGACGCTGGTGGCCGCGTTCGGGTCGTAGGCGCCCATGGGGCCGTTGACGGGCGGCAGCACCTGGGTCGGGTCGGCGGCGCCGGGGGTCTCGGGCACCGGCGCGGGCGCCGGGTCGGGCGCGAGCAGCGCGCCGACGCCGAGCGCGGCCTCGACCTCGGCCGCGGAGGAGTGCACGCCGATGCCCGCGGCGACCACGCGCAGGGCGCGGGCCAGGCTGACGGCGCTGGGCCGCAGGTCCGGCTCCTTGCTCAGGCAGCGCTCGATGACCGTCCACAGCGGCTCGGGCAGGGTCGAGGGGCGCTGCGGGTCCTCGCTGAGGTGGCGGTGCAGCACCTCCAGCGCGGTGCCGCCCGCGAACGGCGGACGGCCGGTGACCAGCTCGTACATCAAGATGCCCGCGCCGTAGATGTCGACGGCGGAGGTCTGCGGGCGGCCCTCGGCGGACTCGGGGGCGACGTAGGCGGGCGTGCCGACGAACTCGTGGGTGCGGGTCAGGCCCGGGGAGTCGGCGAGGCGCGCGATGCCGAAGTCGGTGAGCATCGGGCGCATCTGGCCGTCGCGCTCGTCGACCAGGACGTTCGCGGGCTTGAGGTCGCGGTGCACGACGCCGTCGGCGTGGCTGGCGGCGAGCGCGTCCGCGATCTGGGCGGTCAGCAGGCTCGCGGCGACCGGGGTGAAGGGCCCGTTCTCCCGCAGGTACTTGTGCAGGTCGGGACCGTCGATGAGGTCCATGACGAGCGCGAGCAGGTCGCCCTCGACGACGAGGTCGCGGGTGCGGACGATGTTGGGGTGGGTCAGCCTCAGCAGGACGGAGCGCTCGCGCAGGAAGCGCATGACGACGTCCGGGTCGTGGGCCAGCTCCTCCTTGAGGACCTTGATGGCCACGGTCTCGCCGGGCTGCCCGGCGACCGCCGCCTCGGCGCCCGCGGCCTCGCGCTGGCGGGCGCGCCAGACGGTACCCGTGGCGCCGCGTCCGAGCGGCTCCTCGAGCAGGTATTTGCTGCCGACTGGCCGCACGTCTCGCGCTCCCCTGCTGTCGTCCTGCTGTCGTCTTCCGACTGTTGCTTTTCCCAGAGTTTTTCCGACCCACTCTAGGCGGTGTCCCGAGGGAAGACGCTGGGCGTCCAGCGATGGTTGCCGTACATATATACGAAGAGTGATATTTGCGGGGTATGCCCGTGGCGATTTTCCGCAGGTCGCTGTCCGTATCCGTTCGGGGTGTGGACGGATACCCGATCGATCAAGATCACTTGTGGGTGGGTGTCGGGCGTGTTGTCGGTGGCAGGTGCGAGGATGCACCCGTACGGAGTGGGGGGTCGGGAGCCCTCCTCTCCGGATGACCTGACCGGACGACGCGTCCGCGCCGGGTGGGGGGCCAACGGGCGGTCATGTCCCGCCGTTCCCCTGCCGGGCGCACGCAGCGCGCACCGCGCAGAAGGGACCGCTGACGGCGATGCAGATCCGGCTGACCGTCCTCGGGCCGCGCAGCGGCCACCAGATCGCGCCCGCGACGTGTGACGTGCTCGTCACCGCGCCCGTCGGCACCCCGCTGGCCGCGGTGGCCTCCGGGCTGGCGGCGACCGTGGCGGGCCCGGACACGGGGGGCACGGTGGTCCTCTACGCCGGCGCGGAGCGGCTCGATCCGCAGCGCCGGGTGCTGGGCGAGCCGCCCCTGGTCGACGGGGCCGTACTGGCCCTGCACACGCCGGTCGCGGAGGTGGCGCCCGGTCCGGACGAGGGCCTCGGCGCGCCCCAGCTGCACGTGGTGGCGGGACCGGACGCGGGCGGCGTGCACCTGCTGCACCCCGGCTCGCTGCGGATCGGCCGCTCCGCGGACGCGGACGTGCCGCTCGACGATCCCGACGTCTCCCGGCTGCACTGCGCGGTGACGGTCTCGGAGGACGGCCGGGTGAGCGTCGCCGACCTCGACTCGACGAACGGCACCACCCTGGACGGGACCCCGGTGGCGGGCGCCCCGGTCCGGCTGGCGCCGGGAGCGCTGCTCCGGGTCGGCGAGTCCACCCTGCGACTGGCGGGCCCGGCCGCGCCCCCGCTCCCCCTGACCCCGGACCTCCAGGGCCACCTGGCCCTCCCGCCCCCGACCGCCCCCGGCTCCGGCGACCCGCACACCGGACCCGACGGCCCCGGCGCCGCGCACCCGGAGCACGCCCCGGCCCCCGCGTACGCCCCCGCCCCGACCCGGCCCCCCGCGACCGCCCCGCGGACCGGTACCGACCGGACCGGCGACCACCCGGACCCCACCGGCGCCGCACACGCACCGCACGCACCGCACGCATCGCACTCCCGGTCCGACACCCCGGCCGGCGGCACGCGCTCCGGCCACCCGGCCACCGCCTGGCCCCCCGCCGGCGGCCCCGACACCGGCCCCGGCGCCCGCGCCGCGGACGGCACGGGGTCCGGCTTCCCGGCGGCCGCCCGGCGGCGCGGGATCGGGGCCTGGGCGCGCAAATGGGTCGGGCGGGACGAAGAGGTCGAGGTCCCCGTCGAGATCCCGGTGGCCGCCGCCGCGGCCGGCGCGGAGCCGGCGGCGGACGACCCCGCCTCGCTGCTGCTGGCCGCGCTCGGGCCCACCGAACGGCTCTGGGGCCGCGGCCCGGGCCACCCCGAACAGCTCGTCGTCAGCCTCGGCGCGGGCGCCCTCGTCCCGCTGCGCACCGCCGGGGCGCTGGGCCTCGCCGGTCCGCGCGCCCGGCTGACCGGGCTGGCCCGCTCCGTGGTCGCCCAGCTCGCCGCCCTGCACTCCCCCACCGCGCTGGAGATCGTGCTGATCGCCGCCGACCGGGCCCGCCCGCTGACCGAGCGGCGCGCCGACTGGGGCTGGCTCGGCTGGCTCCCGCACACCCGTCCCGCGCACGGCCAGGACTGCCGCCTGCTGCTCGCCTACGACCGGGACCAGGCGACCGCGCGGACCGGCGAGCTGACCCGGCGGCTCGACGACTCCCCGCTCGGGACCAGTTGGGCCGCCGCCGACCGCCAGGCCGTGGCCGACGCCGCCCGCGCCTACGACGGCCCGCGCGTCCTCGTCCTGCTCGACGGCGATCCCGGCCCCGGCCAGCTCCGCGACGTGACCGGCCGGCTCGCCTCGCACGGCCCGGCCGCCGGCATCCACGTCCTCGCCCTCGCCGACGCGCCGGCCGCCACCGCGGCCTCCCCCGTCGACGAGACGTACCGGGAGGCCTGCGCGAGCGCCCCGGCCTTCCGGGACTGCGGCGCCGTCGCCCTGCTCAGCGGGGACGTGGCCACGGTCGTGCGCAGCTTCCGCGTGCTCGGGGGCCGCCCGGTGGCGCCCGGGGAGAGCTCCGTCGTCGACGCCGTCTCCGCCGCGTGGGCCGAGCGGTTCGCCCGCGCCCTGGCCCCGCTGCGCACCGAGGGCGCCGGCGGCGAGCCGGTGCGCCCGGCCAGCGCCGCCCTGCCCACGACCGCCCGGCTGCTCGACGAGCTGGGCCTGGCCCGGGCCACCCCGGCGTCCCTGATGGCCCGTTGGGCGGCCGCCACCGACCAGGGGCAGGGCGTCGGCGGACAGCTGGAGGTCGTCCTGGGCAGCGGCCGGGGCGGTCCGGTCGGGGCCGAGCTGGTCACCGACGGCCCGCACCTGCTGATCGAGGGGCCGGCCGGCAGCGGGCGCACGGAGCTGCTCCGTTCCGTCGCCGCCTCCCTGTCGGCCGCGGCCCGCCCGGACCGGCTCGGCCTGGTGCTGCTGGACGGGGCGGGCGGCGAGCGCGGGGAGGGGCTGCTGGCCTGTACCGAGCTGCCACACGTCTCCGCGCACCTGGTGGCCTCCGATCCGCTGCGCATGCGGGAGTTCGCCCAGGCCCTCCTGGCCGAACTCAAGCGCCGGCACGAGCTGTTGGAGGGGGTCCCGTTCTCCGAGTGGCACGCCCGGCGCGAGGTCGCCGACCGGCTGGTCGCGCCGCGCCGGCCCAGCGCCGGCGAGCTGCGCGGCGATCTGGACCCGCAGCGTTCGGGCACCCTGCGGCTGCGGGCGGCCGGGCCGCGCGCCGACGCGGGACCCGCTCCGCTGCCCCGCCTGGTGGTCCTGGTGGACGACTTCGACGCGCTCGTCGCGCCCGCCCTGGGCAGTACGGGCCGCCCGTCCGCCGGTTCGGTGGTGCGGGCCCTGGAGGCGGTGGCCCGGGAGGGCGCCCGGCTCGGCGTCCACCTCGTGGCGACCAGCGCGCGCCCGGACCGTACGGCCGACACCGAGCTGGCCCGGTCCTCGACCCTGCGGGTGGAGCTGGACGCGCCCGACCAGCCCGGCCCCGGCCGCGGGTCGCTGCGGCGGGCCGACGGACGGACGCTGCCCTTCCAGGCGGGCCGGGTGACCGGTCGGATCCCGCGGACCGCGACCCAGAGACCCACTGTGGTTCCGGTCGAGTGGGAACGGATGGGCGATCCGCCGGCCCGTCGTCCGGTGCGCGAGCTGGGCAACGGCCCGACCGACCTCGCCCTGCTGGCCAGCGCCCTGGACCGGGCCTCCCACCTGGTCTCGGCCGTACCCGTGCTGTTCCCGCCGGCCCCCTGAGCCCCGCCGATCCCGCGCGCGGCCCGGGGCTCCGGCGCCCGACGCGGTATTGCGGGGTGGCACGGCTCGGCGTAGACCTTGTGGTCCGGGACACACCATGGACATCGGGGGCAGAGCCATGCGCACGCACGGAACGGGCCGCACCACACGCACGCGCACCTGGACGGCGCTGGCCGCCGGTTGCGCGCTCGTACTGACCGCCTGCGGTGGTGGGGGCGACGGGAAGAAGGACACGGACCCGAGCCCGGACGCCGGGAGCACGCAGAGCGGCCCGCGGGTCCAGTTACCTTCCCTGGCCGGGGAGAAGCTGGAGGTCGCGGCCGTCTGGACGGGACCGGAGCAGGAGAACTTCACCAAGGTCCTCAAGGAGTTCGAGAAGCGGACGGGCGCCACCGTCACCTTCGTGCCGGCGCAGGACCCGATCGTCACCTTCCTCGGTACGAAGGTCGCGGGCGGCCAGCCGCCGGACGTGGCCCTGCTGCCCCAGGTGGGGGCGCTGGTCTCGGCCGTGACGAACAAGTGGGCGCAACCGGTGGGCCCGGAGGCGCAGAAGCAGCTCGACCAGAACTACTCGGCGGGCTGGAAGGCGCTGGGCGCGGTCGGCGGGACCCAGTACGGCGTCTACTACAAGGCGGCCAACAAGTCGCTGGTCTGGTACAACGCGAAGGCGTTCAAGGCGGCGGGCGTGCAGCCGCCCACGACCTGGGCGCAGTTCCTGCAGACCGCGGACACCCTGTCGGCCTCGGGCGTCCCGGCGGTCTCGGTGGGCGGCGCGGACGGCTGGACCCTCACCGACTGGTTCGAGAACATCTACCTCTCGCAGGCCGGTCCGCAGAAGTACGACCAGCTCGCCAAGCACGAGATCAAGTGGACGGACGACAGCGTCAAGCAGGCGCTGACCACCCTGGGCCAGCTCTTCGGCCGCAAGGACTTCCTGGCGGGCGGCCAGACCGGCGCGCTGGCCACCGAGTTCCCCAAGTCCGTCACCCAGACCTTCACCGGCGGGGACCGGCCGGCCGCGGCGATGGTCTTCGAGGGCGACTTCGTGGCGGTGAACATCGCGCAGACGGAGGCCAAGGTGGGCACGGACGCCCTGGTGTTCCCCTTCCCCGCGGTCGGCGCGAAGGCCCCGGTGGTCTCGGGCGGTGACGTGGCGGTGGCGCTGAAGCCCTCGAAGGGCGCGCAGGCGCTGCTGACCTTCCTGGCGTCGACGGACGCGGCGGAGATCCAGGCGAAGCTGGGCGGTTTCGTCTCGCCGAACCGCGGGGTGAACCCGGGCGCCTACCCCAACGAGATCCAGCGGGACATCGCCAAGAACCTGATCGCGGCGGGCGACGACTTCCGCTTCGACATGTCCGACCAGGCTCCGGCGTCCTTCGGCGGAACGCCGGGGGCGGGCGAGTGGAAGGACCTCCAGGACTTCCTGGCGAACCCGGCCGACGTCGCGGGCGCACAGGCCAAACTGGAGGCCGACGCGGCCAAGGCCTTCGGGAACTGATCCCGGTGGCCCCCAAGACGGTCACCACCGCCGCCCCCGCCGGGGCGCGCACCCGCGCGGCCCGGCGGCACCGACTGGTGGCGGGGGCGTTCCTGCTGCCCGCCCTGGTGCTGCTCGGCGCGCTCGTCGTGCACCCGATCGGCTATTCGCTCTACCGGAGCCTCTTCGACCGCACCGGCGACTCCTTCGTGGGCGCGGCGAACTTCCGGGAGATCCTGCACGACGACACCATCCGCACGGCACTGGGCAACACCGCCCTGTGGGTGGTGCTGGCTCCGACGACGGCGACCGCGCTGGGCCTGATCTTCGCGGTGCTGACCGAACGGGTGCGCTGGGGCACGGCGTTCAAGCTGCTGGTCTTCATGCCGATGGCCATCTCGATGCTGGCCGCGGGCATCATCTTCCGGCTGGTGTACGAGGCGGATCCGGACCGCGGGGTGGCGAACGCGGTGTGGGTCGGGGTCCACGACACCTTCGCGCCCTCCTCGGCCTTCCCCAAGGCCCGGCCGGGCCGGGATTCGCCGCTGGTGGACGCGGGCGGCGGCGCGTTCGTGACGCGCGACCCGGTACGGGCGGGCGTCCCCGCGCTGATCCCGCTGGTCGGGGTGGCACCGGACGACCTCCCCAAGGGCACCCGCCCGGCGAAGGCGGCCACCGCCGAGCCGGGCCGGGTCACCGGAACCGCCTGGCAGGACTTCCGCCCCGGCGGGGGCGGTCGCACCAACGCGCTCGACCCGGCCGAGTCCGGGTACGCGGGCATGCGGATCGAGGCGGTCAAGGACGGCAAGGTGGTGGAGTCGGCCACGGCGGCGGGCGACGGCACCTTCAGCCTCTCCGCGAAGGCCGACGGGGCGCTGCTGCGGCTGCCCGCCTCGAACTTCGCGGCGCCGTACGCGGGCGTGCAGTGGCTGGGGCCGACGCTGGTCACCCCGGCCGTCATCGGCGCGTACGTGTGGATGTGGGCCGGTTTCGCGATGGTCCTGATCGGGGCCGGGCTGGCGTCCGTACCGCGGGAGCTGCTGGAGGCGGCCCGGGTGGACGGGGCGAACGAGTGGCAGGTCTTCCGGCGGATCACCGTCCCGCTGCTGGCGCCGGTGCTGGGCGTGGTGCTGGTGACCCTGGTCATCAACGTCATGAAGATCTTCGACCTGGTGTTCGTGATCGCGCCGGGCTCGGTGCAGGACGACGCGAACGTGCTCGCCCTCCAGCTCTACCGGACCTCCTTCGGCACGGACGCGAACCCGGGCCTCGGCAGTGCCATCGCGGTGCTGCTGCTGGTGCTCGTCCTCCCGGTCATGCTCTACAACATCCACCGGATGCGCCGGGAGGCCCGCCGATGACGACGCCGACCCTCACGAGCAGGCTCGCGGCGCGCGCCGCGGGCGGCGCCGTGCGCGTGTTCCTGGTCCTCGCGGCCGCGTTCTGGCTGCTGCCGACCCTCGGGCTGTTGGTCTCCTCGCTGCTGGCGCCCGCCGACCTGAACAAGGCGGGCTGGTGGCAGGTGCTGACCGCGCCGTCCCGGCTGACCACCGCCAACTACGAGCGGCTGCTGTCCAACGACACCATCACCGGCTCGCTGCTGAGCACGGTGGCGATCACCGTGCCGGCCACCCTGCTGGTGCTCGTCCTGGGCGCCTTCGCCGGATACGCCTTCGCCTGGCTGGAGTTCCCGGGGCGGGACGCGCTGTTCCTGGTGGTGGTCGCGCTGTTGGTGGTCCCGGTGCAGGTGGCGCTGATCCCGGTCTCCGAACTCTTCGGTTCCATCGGCCTGTTCGAGACCACGGCCGGGGTGGTGCTCTTCCACGCCGCCTTCGGGCTGCCCTTCGCGGTGTTCCTGCTGCGCAACTTCTTCGCGGAGATCCCGCGCGAGCTGCTGGAGGCGGCGCGCCTGGACGGGGCGGGCGAACTGCGGCTGTTCGCCCGGGTGGTGCTGCCGCTGGGCGGTCCGGCGATCGCCTCGCTGGGCATCTTCCAGTTCCTGTGGGTGTGGAACGACATGTTGGTGGCGCTGGTCTTCGCGGACTCGGCGCACCCGCCGATCACGGTCGCGCTCCAGCAGCAGGTGCGGCAGTTCGGCAACAACATCGACGTCCTCGCGCCGGGCGCGTTCTTGTCGATGGTGATCCCGCTGGCCGTGTTCTTCGCCTTCCAGCGCCAGTTCGTATCGGGGGTGATGGCGGGCGCGATCAAGTAGCGCCGGGCCACCGGGGCGGCGAGTCGGAGCGCGAACCGCCGCGTTGACGTGCCGCGTTGACGCTGGGTAACCCGAATGCCACGGGTCGCGTAACCCGATCGCCACCCCGGGGGTTGCTGGGCAAAATGCCCGCGCCGACCCCTGGATGTGCCGTGCCCCGGTTCAGCGTCATCGTGCCCGCGTACAAGGTCCAGGCGTACCTCCAGGAGGCGCTGGACTCGGTCCTGTGCCAGTCGTACCCGGATCTGGAACTGATCGCGGTGGACGACGCCTCCCCGGACGCCTGCGGTCAGATCATCGACGAGTACGCGGCCCGGGACCCCCGGATCACCCCGGTGCACCTGGCGCGCAACGCGGGCCTGGGGCCGGCGCGCAACGCGGGCCTGTCCCGGGCCACGGGCGACTACCTGATCTTCCTGGACGGCGACGACACCCTCGCGCCGGGCGCCCTGCAGGCCGTCGCGGACCGGCTGAAGGCGACCGGCTCCCCCGACGTCCTGGTCTACGACTACGCGCGCACCTTCTGGACCGGCGAGACCACCCGCAACCGGCTCGCGCACCGCCTCGGCGAGGACGGCCCGGCCAGCTTCCGGATCGCCGACCGCCCCGCCCTGCTGGGCATGCTGATGGTGGTGTGGAACAAGGCGTACCGGCGGGAGTTCGTGGAGCGCGAGGGCCTCGTCTTCCCGCCCGGTTTCTACGAGGACACCCCCTGGACCTACCCGGCGCTGCTGACCGCCGAGTCCGTCGCCGTCCTGGACCGGGTCTGCGTGCACTACCGCCAGCGCCGCAGCGGTTCGATCCGGACCACCCCCAGCCGGGCCCACCTCGACGTCTTCGACCAGTACGACCGGGTGTTCGCCCACCTCGCCTCCCGCCCCGAACTCGACCGGTGGCGGCCGGTCCTGCACCGGCGGATGGCCGAGCACTTCTGCGCCGTGTACGCCGACCCGCACCGCCTCCCGCGCGCCGCCCGGCCGGAGTTCTTCCGGCGGGCGGCCCTCTCGCTGCGCCGCTACCGGGTCGCGGTGCGCTCCGACGCGCAGCCGCTGTCCCTGTCGCGCACCGACCGGCTCCGGCACGCCCTGATGCGCTTCGGCCTGCGGCGCACCTACGGGCTGCTGTCCGGGCTGCGGGCGCTCGGCACCCGCCTGGGCCGCAGCGCGCTGGGCGGCCTGCGGGGCCTGCGCGAAACGGCGCTGCGCTGCCACTACCGGATCCAGCGGCTGCTGCCGCTCCGACCCGACCTGGCGGTCTTCAGCGCGTACTGGCACGGCGGGTACGCCTGCAACCCGGCCGCGATCGAGGCGAAGCTGCGGGAACTGGCGCCCGGTACGCGCACCGCGTGGATCTGCGACCCGGCGCACGCCGCGACGCTGCCGAAGGAGACGGCCGCGCTGCGTCCCGGCTCGCCGGCCTACTGGACCGCGCTGGCCCGGGCCACGTACCTGGTCACGAACGTGAACTTCGACCGCGCGCTGGTCAAGCGGCCCGGGCAGGTCCTGCTCCAGACCCAGCACGGCACTCCGCTCAAGCGCGTCGGCCTGGACCTCCAGGACCGCCCGGCGGCGACCCCGACCACCGATTTCGCGGGCCTGCTGCGGGGCGCCGACCAGTGGGACTACCTGCTGTCCGGGAACCGGCACTCCACGCTGGTGTGGGAGAAGGCGCTGCCGTCGTCCTACACGACGCTGGAGTACGGCTACCCGCGCAACGACGTCTTCCACCGGGCCGCGCCGAGCGACGTGCTGGAGCTGCGCGAGCGCCTGGGCATCCCGGCGGGCTCGACCGTGATCCTGTACGCGCCCACGCACCGCGACTACCGGCGCAGCCGTCCCGAACACCTCGACTTCGAGCGGGTGCTGCGCGATCTCGGCCCGCGCTTCACGATCCTGGCGCGCACGCACCTGACGTACGCGGACACCCCGCCGACGTGGGAGCGCCACCCCCGACTCCTGGACGTGACGGCCCACCCCTCGGTGGAGGAACTCTGCCTGGCGTCGGACGCGCTGGTGACGGACTACTCGTCCCTGATGTTCGACTACGCGGCGCTGGACCGGCCGATCGTGATCCACGCGGACGACTGGGAGGCCTACGAGGCGTCCCGCGGCACCTACTTCGACCTGCGCGCCTTCCCCCCGGGGGCGATCGCCCGGACCGAGGACGAGCTGGTGGACATCTTCGCCACCGGCCACTGGCAGGGCTCCCGCTCGGCCCAGCTCCGCGCCGCGTTCCGTTCCCGCTTCTGCACGTACGACGACGGCCACGCGGCGGAACGCGTGGTCCGCCACGTCTTCCTGGGCCAGACCACCCCCATCCCCCCCATCACCCCCCTGGAAGACCGCCACCCCACCCCATCCCACCCCGGCCACTCCAGCCCCGCCAACGTCTGAGCCGCCCCACCCCAATCCAGCCCGCCCCACCCAGCCCCGCCGGCGTTTGAGGCGCCCCACCCCGCCCCACCCAGCCCCGCCGGCGTTTGAGGCGCCCCGCCCCACCCCAATCCAGCCCCGCCCCATCCAGCCCCGCCGGCGTTTGAGGCGCCCCCGGAGGGCGAACGCACCCGCAGGGCCCCACCGCACCAGCCACCCCCACCGGGGACAGCCCGGGGGGCCAGGGGCCAGGCCCGGGGGGCCAGGGGCCAGGCCCGGGGGGCCAGGGGCCAGGCCCGGACCAACCGCCAGACACCCCCACAGGCGTCAGACCTTGAGCCCCGCCACCACAGACGCCGCCAACGCATCCAGATACGCCCGCGGCGCAGCGTCGTTGACGACCACCACCCGCCAATACAACGGCCCGATCGCCAGATCGAGCGCCCGCTCCGGATCCGCCCCCTGCGCCAACTCCCCCCGAGCGACCGCCTCCGACACGATCCCCTCGGCAAGCCTCCGCTGCCCGTCCAACAACGCCCCCCGCACCGCCGCCGCGATCTCCGGATTCCGCGCCGCCTCGACGAGCAGGTCGGGGATGACGGCCGAGGCCACCGGGTGCCGCAGGACGTGGGACATGACCTCCAGCAGGGCCCGTACGTCCCCGTACAGCGACCCCGTGGCCGGCACCGGCAGCCCGTCCACCGCGAAGGCGGCCACCAGGTCCAGCACCAGGTGCAGCTTGGACTTCCAGCGCCGGTAGACGGCCGTCTTGCCGACCCCCGCCCGCCGCGCGATCCCCTCGATCGACATCCGCGCGAAGCCGACCGCGGCCAGTTCGTCGACCACCGCCGCCCGGATCGCCTCGGTCACGTCCTCGCGCAGCACAGCCGCCCCGGCGGGCGCCCGCCGCCGGACCGCGGCGGGAGCGGCGGGCGCCGAGGGCGCGGCAGCGGGGTCGGTCGTGGCGGGAGCGGCGGGAGCGGCAGGGTCCGGGGTCATACAGGGAGCATAACCGCGCACGCCGTCCCACACCCGTCACGACGATACGGTTGCGTTCCGACGTGTCCCGCCCTAACCTCGCCGTAGCGACGATACGGACCCGTTCCATCGCCAGCGACGCCCCGCCCCCGTCGAAAGCGACCTCCGTGACCACCACCCTGGCCAAGCCCCCGGCCCCCCGGCCGGACATCGAGGAACTGGCGGCCGCCCACGGCCTGACCCTCAGCGGCGCCCGCCCCTCCCTGCCCGCGTACATCGGCCAGCTCTGGCAGCGCCGCCACTTCGTGATGTCGTACGCGACGGCGCGGATGGCGGCGACGTACAGCACCGCGAAGCTCGGCCAGGTCTGGCACCTGGTCACCCCGCTGCTGAACGCGGCCGTGTACTACTTCATCTTCGGCATCATCATGAAGGCCAGCCACGGCGTCGACGACTACCTCCCGTTCCTGATCACGGGCGTCTTCGTCTGGGACTTCATCGGCAGCTCCATCAACGCCGGCACCCGCGCCGTCCACAGCAACCTCGGCCTGGTCCGGGCCCTGCACTTCCCCCGCGCGAGCCTGCCCCTGTCCAGCGTGATCCAGCTCTTCCAGCAGCTGCTCGTCACCATGGGCGCCCTGGTCGTCCTCCTGGTCTGCTTCGGCCAGCTGCCCACCTTGAACTGGTTCCTGGTCCTCCCCACGCTCTTCCTGATGGCCGTCTTCTGCGCGGGCTGCGCCATGGTCATGGCCCGGCTCGGCAGCAAGAACCCGGACGTCAGCCAGCTGATGCCCTTCGTCCTGCGCACCTGGATGTACTCCTCGGGCGTCATGTGGAGCATCAGCGACATGCTCAAGAAGGACCACCTGCCGCACTGGGTGACCACGGTGCTCCAGACGAACCCGGCCGCCGTCTACATCGACCTGATGCGGTACGCGCTGATCGACAGCACCAAGATCTCGTCCCTCCCGCACCACGTCTGGCTGATCGCCATCGGCTGGGCCCTCGTCGCCGGCGTCGGCGGCTTCATCTACTTCTGGAAGGCCGAGGAGGAGTACGGACGTGGCTGACACGACGACGACCAGCAGCGCCAGCACCACCGCGGGCGCCGGCGCCCCCGCCGACACCCGCGTCCCCACCGTCATCGCGGACGACGTCCACATCACCTACCGGATCGTCGGCACCGGCGCCGGCCGCGGCAGCGCCACCGCCGCGCTCAGCCGGATCTTCAACCGCAAGAAGCCGAGGCCCGGCATCCGCGAGGTGCACGCCGTGCGCGGGGTGTCCTTCATCGCCTACAAGGGGGAGGCCATCGGCCTGATCGGCACCAACGGCTCCGGCAAGTCCACCCTGCTCCAGGCCATCGCGGGCCTGCAGCCGGTGGAGCGCGGCCGGATCTTCTCGCACGGCCAGCCCTCGCTGCTCGGCGTGAACGCCGCCCTGATGAACGACCTGACCGGCGAGCGCAACGTCATCCTCGGCGGCCTGGCCATGGGCATGTCCAAGCAGCAGGTCCAGGAGCGCTACCAGGGCATCGTCGACTTCTCCGGGATCAACGAGAAGGGCGACTTCATCTCGCTCCCCATGCGCACCTACTCCTCCGGCATGGGCGCGCGCCTGCGGTTCTCCATCGCCGCCGCCAAGGACCACGACGTCCTGATGATCGACGAGGCCCTCGCCACCGGCGACGCCTCCTTCCAGCGCCGCAGCCAGAAGCGGATCGAGGAGCTGCGTCGGACCGCGGGCACGGTCTTCCTGGTCAGCCACGGCATCGGCACCATCCGCGAGACCTGCGACCGCGTCCTGTGGCTGGAACACGGCGTGCTGCGGATGGACGGGCCGACGCAGGAGGTCTGCGACGCGTACGAGGAGTTCGGCAAGCAGTAGCGGCCAGCGGCCGCGCCACCACCACGACGGGGAGGGGGGGGGGGGGGGAGGGGGGGGGGGGGGGGGGGCGGGGGGGGGGGGGGGGTATCCAGCTGGGGGGTTTGCAGGGGGAGAAG
>NZ_JBVHUE010000043.1:37954-65960 GCF_055565515.1 Streptomyces sp. NPDC028419
GGATCCCAAACCCCACCCCCCCCCCCCCCCCCCCCCCCCCCACCCCCCCCCCCCCCCCCCCCCCCCCCCCCCCCCCCCCCCCCCCTCCCCGTACTCCTGGGCGTGCTCCGCTCAGCTGTGCGTCCGCAGGAGCGAGCGCATCGTCCGCATCGCCACCGACAGGTTCGCCAGGTCGAAGTCGTCCGAGCCCTTGATCTCGTCCAGGGTCGTCCGGGCGCGCCCGATGATCGCCGCGTTCTTCTCCTCCCACGCCGAGAAGCGCTCCTCGGGAGTGGAGGAACCGTTGCCGACCGCCAGCACGTCGGCGGTCATCGCCGCGTGCGCGGCGAACAGGTCCTCGCGGATGGAGGCGCGGGCCATGGACTGCCAGCGGTCGGACCGCGGCAGTTCGATGATCCGGTCCATCAGCTGGGTGATGTCCAGGCGGTCGGCGAGGTCGTAGTAGACCTCGGCCACGCCCAGCGGGTCGACGCCGGTGCGGTCCGCGATCGCGACGACGTCGAGCGTCGGGAAGGCGGAGGAGAAGCCGGCGACCTTGGCCGCCAGTTCCGCCGGGACGCCCGCCTCGGTCAGCTCGTCCACGATCGAGGTGTACCACTCCAGGTCGGCGCCGCGCACCAGCTTGGGCAGCTCGGACCAGACCTGGGTGACCCGCTCCGAGAAGAAGGCGATGGTCTCGGAGATCTGGAGCGGCTGCGGCCGGTTGTTGAGCAGCCAGCGGGTGCCGCGCTCGACGAGCCGGCGCGAGTGCAGCCGGATCCGGGTCTGCACGTCGGCCGCGACCTTGTTGTCCAGCGCCTCGACCGCGTCCCACACCTCGGCCAGGCCGAAGATCTCGCGGGCCGAGAGCTGCGCCCGGACGATCTCCTCCAGGGAGGCTCCGGTCTCCTCGCGCAGGCGGTGCAGGAAGGTCGAGCCACCGCTGTTGACGGTGTCGTTGACCAGGATCGTCGTGATGATCTCGCGGCGCAGCGCGTGCGCCTCGATCTGCTCGGGGAACTTCTCGCGCAGGGCGCCCGGGAAGTACTCGTGCAGCAGGCGGTTCAGGTAGGGGTCGTCCGGCAGCCCGGTGCCGATCAGCTCGTCCGCCACCGTGATCTTGGTGTAGGCGAACAGGACGGCCAGCTCCGGCTGGGTCAGGCCCTTGCCGCTGTTGAGCAGCTCGCGGATCTGCCGGTCGTCGGGCAGGAACTCCAGCTTGCGGTCGAGCAGTCCGTCGCGGCCCAGGCGGCGCATGAAGCGCTGCTGGGCGTGGAGCAGGCTGGGCGCCTGGGCGGCGCCGTTGGCGAGCGCCACGTTCTGCGCGTAGTTGTTGCGCAGCACCAGGTGGCCGACCTCGTCGGTCATCGTGGCGAGGAGCGTGTTGCGCTGCTTGACGGTCATGTCCCCGTCGGAGACGACCGCGTTCAGCAGGATCTTGATGTTCACCTCGTGGTCGGAGGTGTCCACGCCGGCGCTGTTGTCGATGGCGTCGGTGTTGATCTTGCCGCCCTCGCCGCCCGCGCCGAGGCGGGCGAACTCGATCCGGCCCAGCTGGGTCAGGCCGAGGTTGCCGCCCTCGCCGATGACCCGGGCGCGCACGTCCTGGCCGTCGACGCGGATGGCGTCGTTCGCCTTGTCGCCGACGTGGGCGTGCGTCTCGGCCGTCGCCTTGACGTACGTACCGATGCCGCCGTTCCACAGCAGGTCGACCGGGGCCTTGAGGACCGCCTGCATCAGCTCGGCCGGGGTCATCTTGGCGATCCCGGCCTCGATGCCGAGGGCCGCGCGCATCTGCGGGGTGACCGCGATGGCCTTCGCCGTGCGGGGGTGGATGCCACCGCCCGCGGAGAGCAGCGAGGTGTCGTAGTCGGCCCAGGAGGAGCGCGGCAGGTCGAACAGGCGGCGGCGCTCGGCGTACGAGGTGGCCGCGTCCGGGTTCGGGTCGATGAAGATGTGCCGGTGGTCGAAGGCGGCCACCAGGCGGATGTGCTCGGAGAGCAGCATGCCGTTGCCGAAGACGTCGCCGGACATGTCGCCGACGCCGACGGTGGTGAAGTCCTCGGTCTGGGTGTCGTGGCCCAGCTCGCGGAAGTGCCGCTTGACGGACTCCCACGCGCCGCGGGCGGTGATGCCCATGCCCTTGTGGTCGTAGCCGGCGGAGCCGCCCGAGGCGAAGGCGTCGCCGAGCCAGAAGCCGTAGGACTCGGCGACGGCGTTGGCGATGTCGGAGAAGGTCGCGGTGCCCTTGTCGGCGGCGACGACGAGGTAGGTGTCGTCCTCGTCGTGGCGGACCACGTCCTTGGGGGGCACGACCTCGCCGCCGACGAGGTTGTCGGTGATGTCGAGCAGCGCCGAGATGAAGATCTTGTACGAGGCGATGCCCTCGGCGAGCCACGCGTCGCGGTCCACCGACGGGTCGGGCAGGTTCTTGGCGACGAAGCCGCCCTTGGCGCCGACCGGCACGATGACGGTGTTCTTCACCATCTGCGCCTTGACCAGGCCGAGGATCTCCGTACGGAAGTCCTCGCGCCGGTCGGACCAGCGCAGGCCGCCTCGCGCGACCTTGCCGAAGCGCAGGTGGACGCCCTCGACGCGGGGCGAGTAGACCCAGATCTCGTACGCCGGGCGGGGCGCGGGGAGGTCCGGGATGGCCTGCGGGTCGAACTTGACCGACACGTAGGAGTGCGGCTCGCCGGTCTTGGTGACCTGGAAGAAGTTCGTCCGCAGGGTGGCCTTGATGAGCGTCAGGAACGCCCGCAGGATGCGGTCCTCGTCCAGCGAGGCGACCTGGTCCAGGGCGCCTTCCAGCTCCTCCAGCATCGCGTCGATCAGCTCGGTGCCCGCGGCCTGGCGGCTGGGCGACATCCGCGCCTCGAAGAGCGAGACCAGCAGCCGGGTGGTGTGGACGTTGTTGCGGAGGGTGTCCTCCATGTAGTCCTGGCTGAAGGTGGAACCGGCCTGGCGCATGTACTTCGCGTACGCGCGCAGCACGACGGCCTGGCGCCAGGTGAGCCCGGCGCTCAGCACCAGGGTGTTGAAGTTGTCGTTCTCCGCGTCTCCCTGCCAGACCGCGGCGAAGGCGTTCTGGAAGCGCTCGCGGGCGTCGCCGCCGATGTGCTCGGCGGTGCCCGAGGACGCGGGCAGGCGCAGGCCGAAGTCGTAGACCCAGGCGTGCGTGCGGTCGGCGCAGCGCAGCTCGTACGGCCGCTCGTCGGTGACCTCGACGCCGAGGCGCTGCAGGACCGGGAGCACGGCGGACAGGGAGACCTGCTCGCCCTGGCGGTAGATCTTGAAGCGGCGCTCGCCGGGGCCCGCGCCGACCGGCTCGTAGAGCGAGAGGTCGAAGTCGCTGGCGCTGGCGGTCAGGCGCTCCAGCCGGACCAGGTCGGCGACCGCGGCACGCGGCGAGTGGTCGGCCTTGTAGCCCTCGGGGAAGGAACCGCCGTAGCGGCGCAGCAGTTCGGCCGCGCGCTCCTCACCGCATTCGGCGGTCAGGGCCTCGGCGAAGCCGTCGGCCCAGGAGCGGGCGGCCTCGACCAGGCGGGCCTCGATGCGCTCGGCGTCGGCGTCGGTGAGGGCGGGCAGCTCGGTGCCCTGCGGGACGCGGATGACGAAGTGGATGCGGGAGAGGATCGACTCGGTGTTCCAGGCGGTGAAGTCGACGCTGGTGCCGCCGAGCTCCTCCTTGAGGATGTCGATCAGCCGCAGCCGGACGCCCGTGGTGTAGCGGTCGCGGGGCAGGTAGACCAGGGCCGAGTAGTAGCGCCCGTACTCGTCCTGGCGCAGGTACAGCCGCAGCCGGCGGCGTTCCTGGAGGTACAGGACGGAGGTGGCGATGGCGCGGAGCTGGTCGACCGGGGTCTGGAACAGCTCGTCGCGCGGGTAGGTCTCCAGGATCTGGAGCAGGTCGCGGCCGTCGTGGCTGCTCGGTGCGAAACCGGCGCCTTCGAGGACCTCGACGACCTTGCGGCGGATCACCGGGACGCGGCGCACGGACTCGGTGTAGGCGGCCGAGGAGAACAGGCCGAGGAAGCGGCGCTCACCGATGACGTTGCCCTCGGCGTCGAACTTCTTGACGCCGACGTAGTCCAGGTAGGAGGGGCGGTGCACGGTGGAGCGGCTGTTGGCCTTGGTCAGCACCAGCAGCTTGTGCTCGCGCGCCTTGGCGCGGGCGTCGGCGGGCAGCCGGTTGAAGGACGGCGAGACCGGGTGGCCGTCGTCCTTGCCGCTGTGGTGCGGGTCGGAGCGCAGGATGCCCAGGCCCGTGCCGGGCACGGCGGCCAGCGCGTCCCCGTCGACCAGGTTGTACTCGCGGTACCCGAGGAAGGTGAAGTTGTCCCCGGCCAGCCAGCGCAGCAGCTCGCGGGCCTCGTCCAGTTCGTGTTCGCGCAGGTCGCTCGCGGTGTGCTCGGCGGGGAGCTCCTCGGCGATGCGGCGGGCGGCGTCCCGCATCTTCTCCCAGTCCTCGACGGCCTCGCGGACGTCGGACAGGACGCGGAGCAGGTCGGCGGTGATCTGGGTGAGGTCGTCGCGGTCGGTCTCGCGGTCGATCTCGACGTGGATCCAGGACTCGACGAGGGAGTCGTGGGGGCGCGCGGTGGCGGGGCCGTGCGCGTCGCAGTCGGGACCGAGGATCTCGATCAGCTTGCCGGTGACGTCACGGCGGACGACGACCTGCGGGTGGATCACGACGTGGATGCCGCGGCCCTGGCGGGACAGTTCGTTGGTGACGCTGTCGACGAGGAAGGGCATGTCGTCGGTGACCACCTCGACGACCGAGTGGCTGGAGGTCCAGCCGTTCTCCTCGACCGTGGGGGTGTGGACGCGCACGCGGGCCGTGCCCTGCGGCCGGTTCTCGGCGAGCCGGTAGTGGGAGAGCGCGGCGCCGAAGACGTCGACCGGGTCGCGGTCGGTGAGGTCCTCGGGTGCGGTGTGCAGGTAGTAGCGCTGGAGGTAGGAGAGCGTCGTGTCCAGATCAGGACGCCCCCCTTGCTCGGACCCAGTCGGAAGTAGCCCCCCGGCCGGGCTGTTCTCAGCTACCCGGGCCGCCCGTGCGAGCAGCTCGGCCTTTGCTTCGTCCAGCTTGGTCTGCATGTCCTCTGACTCCTGTCGCGCGCCATTGCGTGACGTAGGTGAAGGAAGGAATGACATAGCGCCGCGAGGCGGGATGTCCGTTCGGAATCGACGCTATGCCGTCGTATGAGCCGACCGGGGCGGAATGGACCATTCTCGGCCAGGGGCCCCGGAGGCGGGGATCAGCGATGGCCCGGGCACGGTGGTGCGCCGGGCGCTGGTCGGGGGCTTCAGTGCCCCCGAGGACTATCGCGCTGATCACGGGACAAGGCTATCTCGCCCCACCCCCGACCCGTCATGAGCTGTATGTGTACAAATCCGGGGGTGGAACTTTGACACTCTGGACAGCGACGCGGGCCCCCCGCGCGTGCGGGGGGCCGCTCCAGGGGATTTAAACGCCGTTATCCGGCCAATTCGCGAGCTGTCCGGACCGCGTCCGCCAGGGTGTCCACGACCGGGACTCCGGCTGATTCCAGACTGCGGCGACTGTGCGAACCGCCGGTGTAGAGCACGGCCCGCGCGCCCACGTGGGCGGCGGCCAGGGCGTCGTCGACGGCGTCCCCGATGAGGACCGTACGGGTGGCGCTCACGCCCGTCCCCGCCATGGCGGCCATATGGCGTACGAGGTGGCCCGCCTTCGAGGTGTGCGAGGGCCCGACGCGCCCGTCGACGCGCAGGAAGTGGTCGTGGATCCCGTGCCGCCGCACCAGCGGCACCAGCTTGTCGTGGGGCGCGAGGGACAGCAGGGACTGGGTGAGCCCGGCCGTCCGCCAGCCGTCCAGCAGCTCGCGCGCGCCCTCGGCCAGCCCCGCGTCCTCGGCCACGGCCCAGTAGTGCCGGTGGAAGGTGTCGTCCATGAGCAGCCACTCGTCGTCCGTGGGCAGGCGCCCCATCAGCCGCTCGTAGAACTTCGGCACGGGGACGACGTACAGCTCGCGGTAGCGCTCCAGGGTGATCGGCGCGAAGCCCAGCTCGGCGAAGGAGGCGTTCGTCGCCGCCATCACGGCGTCGATGTCGTGCAGCAGGGTCCCGTTCCAGTCCCACACCAGGTGGGCGCCCGCGCTCGCGGTCACGTCCGTCATGTGAGCAGACCCGGGATCTCCTGCACCCCGAACCACAGCAGGTCGTGGTCCTCGGCGCCGTCCACCGTGAACTGCGCGTCGCCGTCACCGGCGTCGGCGGCGCCGACGGCGGCCGCGGCGGCGCGCACGTCGTCCTCGGCGTCCTCGGCGTCCACGTGCACGGCGGCCGCCAGTTTCAGGCGCACCGCGGCGGCCAGGGCCACCTGACCGAGGGTCGCCTCGTCCACGCCGGGGATCGCGGTGGCGGCCTTGTCGTCGACGTCGAGGGCGACGACGACCCGCTTGCGGGGGGCGGCCGGGTCCTCGGCGATCAGGCGCAGCGAGGCGAGCGCGGCCCGGTTCAGGGCGGCGTACTCCAGCTCCTCGATGTCGTCCGAGACGTACCACTCGCGCAGGCCGGGCGTGACGGCGTACGCACGCAGCGGGGCGGGGCCCAGCTCGCCCGCCTTGTGCGCCTCGGCGAGCCCGAGGAGGGTCAGGGGGACGTACACGCGCATGGCCGGCTGCTTTCGGTAGTCGGGAACGTCCTCAGGATACGACCGCCGCTCCCCCGCCGTCCGGGGCAGCCCCCGGTCCCCCATCGAGCTGCCGCCCGCGCCGGCCCCCGCGTCCACGGCGGTACGGGCGCCCGCGCGTCCCGCGGGACCGGGCGGCGGCGGGGCGCCCCTGATAGGCGAACCGCGGCCGCCGCGGGGGCCGGGGCGGCGGGCCGTTGCGGGGCCCGGCGGGCGGCCGTAGAAGGTCACCGACAAGTTACCGCCCGGTACCGCCGGGCCCGGCCTCTTCGGGGACGCGCCATGACCAGCACGCGGAGCACCACCCGGCCTGCGGGACGCCACGACCAGCGCCGCCCGCCGAGCCCTCCCCGCGGGGCGCGGCCCGGTCCCCACCACTGGTTCGCGGAGCGGCTCCTGGCCGTCCTCAGCGGCCAACGGCCGGTCCACTCCCTGCTCGGGCACACCGTCGGCCCGGCGTACGAACAGCTGGTCACCCTGACCGCCCCGGCGGTCCCCTTCCGGGACCAGCTGCGGCCGGTCCTGCGCCAGTGCGGCCGCTTCCACCCCGGCCCGGGCGTGATCGAAGCCTTCGCCCGTATCTCCACCGGCGACCGCGTCACGGCCATGGCCTTCCGCCTGGAACAGGGCCCCGACCTCCGCTGGCGCTGCGCCGCAGTAGAAATCACCGGCCCCCGCCCCTAAAACCCCCACCCCTCAGCCCCCACCGGCGCCCAAGACGCCCCCAGAGGCCCTCAGAGGCCCCGGGGGCCCACCTCCACCACTTCCAGCCCCGCCGGCGTTTGAGGCGCCGCCGGAGGCACCCGAGGCCCCACCGGGCTCCAACCAGCCCCACCGGCGCCCGAGACGCCCCCAGAGGCCCTCAGAGGCCCCGGGGGCCCCACCCCCACCCTATCCAGCCCCGCCGGCGTTTGAGGCGCCGCCGGAGGCACCAGGGCCCCCACCGGGCCCGCACAGCTCCACCGGGCCCCGCCCCGAACCGACCGGGCTCCGCCCGGACCCGCGCCTCAAACGCCGGCGAGGCTGAACTTGGCCCCCGGAACGAGGCCTGAGGGGACCCAAGACCAGGGAACAGGCCGCGCCTCAAACGCCGGCGTGGCTGAATTCGGCCCCGAGGCCGGAGGGGACCCGGGACCAGGGAACAGGCCCCGCCTCAAACGCCGCCGGGGCCGGACGGCCGCCGTACGCGGTGTCCGGCCCCGGTCGGGGCCCCGTGGGTCACACGGGAAGCGGGGTCACTTCTTGCGGCGCCGGCCGCCAGAGGCCTTCTGCGCCTTGCGGCGCTCCGCCCGAGTCATCCCGTCGCCGGAACCCTCGGCCCCGTCGGAGTCGAAGTCACCCTCGACCACGCCACCCTCCCCGTCCACCGTGGGAGCGGAGAAGTGCAGCCGGTCGGGCCGCTGCGGCGCGTCCAGCCCCTTGGCCCGGATCTCCGGCTTCGCCAGCGACGGACCCGCGTCCTGCACCGGAACCTCCTCGACCTGCTGCTCGACCTGGACCTCCAGGTTGAACAGGTAGCCGACGGACTCCTCCTTGATGCCGTCCTGCATGGCGTTGAACATGTCGAAGCCCTCGCGCTGGTACTCGACCAGCGGGTCCTTCTGGGCCATCGCCCGCAGGCCGATGCCCTCCTGCAGGTAGTCCATCTCGTACAGGTGCTCGCGCCACTTGCGGTCCAGCACCGACAGCACCACGCGCCGCTCCAGCTCACGCATGACGTCGGAGCCGAGCTGCGCCTCGCGCGCCTCGTACTGCTCGTGGATGTCGTCCTTGACGGACTCCGCGATGAACTCGGCCGTGATCCCGGCCCGGTCGCCCGCCGCCTCTTCCAGCTCCTCGACCGTCACCTTGATCGGGTAGAGCTGCTTGAAGGCGCCCCACAGGCGCTCCAGGTCCCACTCCTCCGCGAAGCCCTCGACCGTCTCGGCCGTGATGTAGGCGTCGATGGTGTCGTCCATCATGTGACGGACCTGCTCCTGGAGGTCCTCGCCCTCCAGGACGCGGCGGCGCTCGCGGTAGATGACCTCGCGCTGGTTGTTGAGGACCTCGTCGTACTTCAGGACGTTCTTGCGCGTCTCGAAGTTCTGGGTCTCGACCTGCGACTGCGCGGACGCGATCGCCCGGGTCACCATCTTGTTCTCGATCGGCACGTCGTCCGGCACGTTCGCCATGGCCATGACGCGCTCGACCATCTGCGCCTTGAACAGGCGCATCAGGTCATCGCCCAGCGACAGGTAGAAGCGGGACTCGCCCGGGTCGCCCTGACGGCCGGAGCGGCCGCGCAGCTGGTTGTCGATGCGGCGCGACTCGTGCCGCTCGGTGCCCAGGACGTAGAGCCCGCCGAGCTCCTTGACCTCTTCGAACTCGGCCTTGACGGCCGCCTCCGCCTTGGTGAGCGCCGAGGGCAGGGCGTGCGCCCACTCCTCGATGTGCTCCTCCGGGTCCAGGCCCCGCTGGCGCAGCTCGGCCTCGGCGAGGTCGTCCGGGTTGCCGCCGAGCTTGATGTCGGTACCGCGGCCGGCCATGTTCGTGGCGACCGTGACGGCGCCGCGGCGGCCGGCCTGGGCGACGATCGAGGCCTCGCGCTCGTGCTGCTTCGCGTTCAGCACCTCGTGCGGGATGCCGCGCTTGGAGAGCTGCTGCGAGAGGTACTCGGACTTCTCGACCGAGGTGGTGCCGACCAGGATCGGCTGGCCCTTCTCGTGCTTCTCCGCGATGTCGTCGACGACGGCGGCGAACTTGGCGACCTCGGTGCGGTAGATCAGGTCGGCCTGGTCCTTGCGGACCATGTCCCGGTTGGTCGGGATCGGGACGACGCCGAGCTTGTAGATCTGGTGGAACTCGGCGGCCTCGGTCATGGCCGTACCGGTCATGCCCGAGAGCTTCGAGTACAGGCGGAAGAAGTTCTGCAGGGTGATCGTGGCGAGGGTCTGGTTCTCGTCCTTGATGTCCACCCCTTCCTTCGCCTCGATCGCCTGGTGCATGCCCTCGTTGTAGCGGCGACCCGCGAGGATGCGGCCGGTGTGCTCGTCGACGATCATGACTTCGCCGTCGATGACGACGTAGTCCTTGTCGTTCTTGAACAGCTCCTTGGCCTTCAGGGCGTTGTTCAGGTACCCGACGAGCGGGGTGTTCACCGACTCGTAGAGGTTGTCGATGCCGAGCCAGTCCTCGACCTTGGCGACGCCGGCCTCGTGGATGGCGACCGTGCGCTTCTTCTCGTCGACCTCGTAGTCGCCGGTCTCCTCGATGCCCTTCAGCGGCTGGCCGGGCTCGCCCTTCTTCAGGCGGGTCACCAGCTTCGCGAAGTCGCCGTACCACTTGGTGGCCTGGTCGGCCGGGCCGGAGATGATCAGCGGCGTACGGGCCTCGTCGACCAGGATCGAGTCGACCTCGTCGACCACGGCGAAGTTGTGGCCGCGCTGGACCAGCTCGTCCTTCGACCACGCCATGTTGTCGCGCAGGTAGTCGAAGCCGAACTCGTTGTTCGTGCCGTAGGTGATGTCCGCGCTGTACTGTTCGCGGCGCTGCGCGGGCGACATGTTCGCCAGGATGCAGCCGACCTCCAGGCCGAGGAACTTGTGGACCCGGCCCATCATCTCGGAGTCGCGCTCGGCCAGGTAGTCGTTCACCGTGATCAGGTGGACGCCCTTGCCGGACATCGCGTTCAGGTACGCGGGCAGGGTGCCGACGAGGGTCTTGCCCTCACCGGTCTTCATCTCGGCCACGTAGCCGAGGTGGAGTGCGGCACCGCCCATGATCTGGACGTCGTAGTGCCGCTGGCCGAGGACGCGCTTGGCGGCCTCGCGCACCGTCGCGAAGGCCTCGGGCAGCAGGTCGTCCAGGCTCTCGCCGTCCTGGAAGCGCTGCTTGTACTCATCCGTGAGCGCCCGCAACTCGGCGTCGGAGAGGTTGACGAAGTCCTCTTCGATGGAGTTGACCTGGTCCGCGATGCGGTGCAGTTTGCGCAGGATCTTGCCTTCGCCTGCACGCATGAGCTTGTTGAAGACGGACACCGAGGTTTGTCTCCTTGCCGGTCGGGCCTGGGCACTGTTCGTACACGGGCACGGCAGGTGGACCCCACCGCAACGGCCATCGTAAGCGAGGACGTGGTCACGCCGGGAGGTCCGCCGTATCCGCAGGGCGGCTGGCACCCGCAAGGACAACGGACGGGGGGCACGGAAGGTGCCGGTGTGGGGTGAAAACTGTTCGCCCGCGTCACCCCGCACCGCACAGAATCACCGGATGGAACCGAGCACCTTGATCACCGAGCGCCTCGTACTGCGCCCGCACCTGCCCGCCGACGTCGCGGAGGTGCACGCCGCCTGCCAGGATCCCGCCATCCAGCGGTGGATACCGGTGCCCGTGCCCTACGAGGTCAAGGACGCCGAGACCTTCGTGACGGAGAGCGTGCCGCGCGGCTGGCGCGAGGACACCGAGTACAACTTCGCCGTCCGGCTCGGCGCGGACGGCCCGCTCGTCGCCACCCTGGGCGTCCACGCCCGGGGCGCCTTCGCGCACGAGATCGGCTACTGGTCGGTGGCCGAGCACCGCGGCCTCGGCTACATGACCGAGGCCGTCACCGCCGTCGCCCGCTGGGCCTTCACCGAGGCGGGCTGCGTGCGCCTGATCTGGCGCGCCGGGATCGCCAACGCCGCCTCCCGCGCCGTCGCCGAGAAGTGCGGCTTCGTGATCGAGGGCGTGCAGCGCGCGGGCATGGAGCACCGCGAGACCCTGCGGGACTGCTGGATCGGCGCCCTCCTCCCCAGCGACCTGGGCCTCCCCTCGCGCCTGCCGTACCTCCCCGACCCCGAGCGCGACGCCTGACCGTGGCCCGCGAGCGGCCGACCGGACCGCCCTGTCAGTAGTGGCCCCTAGGCCCTGTCGTCAAAGTGCCGTCTGCCTCGCGACGCCTGGCACGCACTCTCGCCGCACCGGGCGAAAGCCAAGTACGTCCAGTACGCGGGCTTCCGCCCGGCACGGCGAGAGCACGCACCAGACGCCGCGGGGCCGCCCTTCGGGCGACGACGGCACTTTGACGACAGGACCTAGGCTGCGGAGCATGACCTCCGCCACCGTGTCCCTGTCCGCCGCCGAGGCCCGCCGGATCGCCCTGCGCGCGCAGGGGTTCCTCGGCGCCCCCGACCGCCGGGGCGGGGTGCGCGGCGTCCTGCGGCACCTGGGCGCCGTACAGCTGGACACCATCTCGGTGCTGGCCCGCTCGCACGAGCTGATCCCGTACGCGCGCCTGGGCGCGGTGGACCGCTCCGCGGTGGAGGCCGCGTACTGGTCGGGCAACCACGCCTTCGAGTACTGGTCCCACGCGGCCTGCATCCTGCCGATCGAGGAGTGGCCGCACTTCGCCTTCCGCCGCCGGGCGCGCCGGGCCCGGGGCCACCGCTGGCACGTCCTGGCGGAGAAGGAGCGTTCGACGAAGGCGGTCCTGGACCGGCTGCGCGCCGACGGCCCGCTCACCTCCACCGAGTTGGGCGGCGCGAAGAACGGCGGCGAGTGGTTCGAATGGTCCGAGAGCAAGATCGCGGTGGAGTGGCTGCTCGACATCGGTGAGGTGGTCTGCACCGAGCGCCGCGGCTGGAAGCGGGTCTACGACCTGCCCGAGCGGGCGGTCCCGGACGCCCTGCTGCACGACGACCTGGACGACACCGAGTGCCTGCGCCGCCTGGTCGCGCTCGCGGGGCGGTCCCTGGGCGTGGGCACGCGCAGCGACATCGCCGACTACCACCGCCTCAAGAACGACCAGTTCGACGCGGTGGTCGCGGACTGCGGCCTGGTCCCGGTCGAGGTCGAGGGCTGGGACAAGCCGGCCTGGGCCGACCCGGCCGCCCTGGCCACCACCCCCCGCGGGCGCCACCGTACGACGCTGCTCTCGCCCTTCGACTCGCTGATCTGGGAGCGCCCCCGGACGGAGCGGATCTTCGGCTTCACCCACCGGCTGGAGGCCTACGTGCCCAAGCCGCGGCGGATCCACGGGTACTTCGCCATGCCGCTGCTGGCCGGCGGCCTGCTCCAGGGCCGGGTGGACCCGGGCCGCGAGGGCAGGACCCTGGTGGCCCGCCAGCTCTCCCTGACCACCCCCGCCGCGGCCCGCCCGATGGCCGAGGCGCTGCGCGAGGCGGCGTCCTGGGTGGGCTGCGACGAGGTCCGGGTGGAGCGGGCGCAGACCCCGGCGCAGGCCGCGGCCGTCACGGCGGAGCTGGCCGCGCTGTGACCACGGGCGCGGCCGCGGGCGGCCGCGCGGCGGGTCAGCGGATTTCGAGGATCTTCTCGCGCATCGCGTAGACCACGGCTTCCATCCGCGAGTGCAGCTGGAGCTTCTCCAGGATGTTGCGGACGTGGTTCTTCACGGTGTTCTCGGAGATGAACAACTCCTTGGCGATGTCCCGGTTGTTCATCCCGGTCGCCACCAGCTTGAGCACCTCCAGCTCGCGGTCCGTCAGCCGCGGCGCGGGCACCAGCCGCCGCTCGTCGGTGCGCTGGATCATCGACTTGAACTCGGTCAGCAGCTTCGACGCCATGGAGGGGCTGATCTGCGACTGCCCGTCGGCCACGGCGCGGATCGCGGTGGCGACCTCGTCCGTGGAGATCTCCTTGAGCAGGTAGCCGGTCGCCCCGGCCTTGATCGCGTCGTAGAGGTCGGCCTCCTCGTCGCTGATCGTCAGCATGATGATCTTCGTGGAGGGGGCGACCTCCTTGATCGAGGTGCACGCCTCGATGCCGCCGCGCCGGGGCATCCGCACGTCCATCAGCACGATGTCCGGCAAGAGGTCCGCGGCCTTGTCCACCGCCTCCGCGCCGTCCCCGGCCTCGCCGACGACCTGGATGTCCTCCTCCTGCGCGAGGACGATCTCCAGCCCGCGCCGGAAGAGGGCGTGGTCGTCGACCACGAGCACACGGATCGGTTCACCGCCCGGGCCGGTCCGGCAGTCCGCACCGTCGTCAGCGCGTGCCGGTCCGAAGCTGTCCGCCATCGTTCCTCCCCCTGCAAGGCCGTGGCCCGAATCCATGTGTGGCGCTGCCGCACGCAGCGCCCGACGTCAACCCGGCGCAGTCGGACGCCGGCTGACTGCCCGACATGATTCCATGCCCGGGCCTGTGGGCGGGGGTTGCCCGGGTGCATACGGGTGCCCCCGGTGACGAACGAGCATCACCGGGGGCACATCGAAGGACCGTCAGCCGCCGAGCGCTCCACCGGCTCCACCAGGCGATTCCTCCGTGCTGGAGGCACCGTCGGGGTTCACGTGAATGACGCCGTAGTCGTACGCGTGACGTCGGTAGACAACACTGGGCAACTTCGTTTCGGAGTCGACGAACAGATAGAAGTCGTGGCCGACCAGTTCCATTTCGTACAGAGCCTGGTCGAGCGACATGGGGGCCGCCGAGTGCGTCTTCTCGCGCACGATCAGCGGGCCTTCGCCCTGTACTTCGAGCGGTCCGATCCGAGTGGTCGGAATCGCGTCCGCCTTCTCCTCGGTGACCGGCTCGCCGTTCGCGTTCAGCTGCGCGACGCCCGGTACGACGTCGGCGACCTCGGCCGCCGAGAGTCGACCGCTGCCGCGGCGGTTGTGGCGCTTGTCGTGCTGCTTGCGCAGTCGGGCCTCGAGCTTGTCCTGGGCCAGGTCCAGCGCCGCATAGGGGTCTGCGGCGGCCGCCTCGGCGCGGATCACGGGGCCCCGCGAGCGAAGGGTGATCTCCACGCGGTCGGAACGGTCGGCCTGACGCGGGTTGTGTTCCTTGGACACCTCGACGTCCAAGCTGATCACCTTGGCGTCGAGCCTCTGGATCCGTTCCGGATTCAGCTTCTCGGCCACGTGCTTGCGGAACCGCTCGGGCACTTCGGTCTTGCGGCCCTTGACGACGATGTCCACGCAGAACTCCGTTCCCGGATAGCTCCGCCTCAGCGGCGAAGCGTCTCCCTTTTGCACCAGGCCCCGATGTTCACCGGAGCCTCGGACTTGGCGACTTTCACCTCCTCCTCCCCCATCGGCAAGATCACCACCCCACCGACGTTGGAGTCGAGGGGCACGCCTGCCCGATGCGGAGAAGCTCCGAAGCGCGAGTTCCTCTTCAACCGAACATATCCCTCTTCGTCGGTTGTCGACACCCGCTACCGGAACGTACCTCCGTTCAGGTGGCCATTCCCTCGTACTACCTGCAACGATGCGCCTTCCCACTCAGTTCCAAATCTATTCACCGATTTTTTGCTCTGTTCGAGTCGAAAGAGCCCACCGGGGCGGCCACCACGGCCGCGCGCAGCGCCCCGGGACACCCGCCGACCGCGCGCAGCGCGCGGGCCGCTTCCGCGAGGGTGGCTCCGGTGGTGATCAGGTCGTCCACGAGCACGATCCGTGCCCCCTCCAGCAGCCGCGCGCCGCCGGGCCGTACCTCCAGGGCCCCGGCCAGGTTCTCCCGCCGCTGCCGGGCCCCCAGGCCCGCCTGGTCCGCCACCGGTCGCCGCTGGCGCAGTACGGGCGCCACGCGGGCCGGGATCCCGCCCCGGCGCAGTCGGGCCGAGGCGGCCAGCGCGATCCTGCGCGCCGGATCGTGCCCGCGCGCCCGCACCTGCCACCGGGACGAGGGCACCGGCACCAGAACCAGCCCCGCCCGGTCCCCGTCCCCACCGCCCGACCGGACGGCCGCGGCCAGCGCCCCGCCGAGCACCCCGGCCAGCTGGAGCGCCCCGCGCTCCTTGTGCGCGAGCAGCACCGCCCGTACGCCGTCCGCGTACCCGGCGCCGGCGTGCACCACGGGCAGCCCCGGCGGCCCCGGACGCGGCCGCACGACCCCCGCCCCGCCCCCGCTCAGCCCTTCCCGACACCCCGCGCACACCACCGCGCGCACCACCCCGCACCCCGCACACCACGCGGGCAGGACAAGCCCCCCGACCTCCCCCCACCACCCCATCCCGCCACCATCCCGCACCCCCACCCCACCCCGCACCCCCTGTGGACAACGCGCGGCGGCCCCCGCCGCAGGGGTGGTGGGGACGTGCCGGGGTGCGGTGTCCCCGCAGGCCGAGCGGTCACCACCGCCCACACACTCCGACCGCCCGAGCCCGCGAGCCGAGGAGACACCGCACCCCGGCGCGGCACCACCACCCCGGCCCCCCGACCGGCCCCCGACCCGCCCGCAACCCGGACCCAGCCCTCAGCCCGGATACACCGGCCCCTTCCCCCCGGCCGCCGCCGTGCGCCACTGCGCCCCCGGCGGCAGCCACACGATGCCGTCCTCCTCGGAGCGCCCGACCACCGGCTTCTTCTCGTCCTCCGACGCCGCGACCTCCGTCAGCCCCGTCGCCCCCGGCAGGCTCGCCGCGACCATCGACCCGTCGGCCAGCACGTAGCGCGCCTGCACCACCCCGCCGTTCTCGCGCCCGATGACCAGCAACCGCCCGCGCGGGGCCCAGCTCATCGCCGTCACGCTCGCCATCTGCGGCGCCGCCGGCCGCAGTTCGCGCACGGAGACGGTCGCCGCGTCCGCCTTGTCCTCGGGCCGTTCGATCCGGCCGATGTACAGGGTCTTGCGGCCGTCCTTCGTCACCAGCAGCGCGATCCGGACCCCGTCGGAGGACACCCGCAGCTGGCTGATCTGCCCGTTGTCGAGCCCCGCGACGTCCACCCGGGAGGGCGTCCCGACCCCGCCCGGCACCCGGTACAGCCCCGAGTTCTGCGGGTCCTGGTCCGCGATCCACAGGTCGCCGCGCGCGTCCCAGCTCGGGGCGGTCAGCTTGTTCGCCTTGCTGGTCAGCAACGGCGCCGGCATCGGTCCGGCCGTGGTCAGCGAGACGACGTGCAGGGCGTGCCCGTCCTCGGAGACGACCGCGGCGCGCCGCTCGTCGTAGGTGACGGCCGCCGAGCCCACCCGGAACGCGGCACCCACCCCCGCGGTGGACAGCGGGCCCAGCACCGGTTCGGCCGGATCCTGCTGGTCCTCCTTCTCGACCGCCAGGCTCATCCGGACCAGTCGGCGGTCCTTGTCCACGTAGTACTGGAAGCGCGACGACGGCACCCGGTTGGCGATGGTGGACGCCGCACCCTCGGTCACCGCGCACAGCGACGAGCCGTCGGAGCGCAGCAGTTCGACCCGGTCGAGCCGCGAGGTCGTCATGTCCCGCACGGTGTAGAAGAGTTGGGTCGCCATCTTCTGGCACTGCGGGTGCGCGACGTTGTCCGCCTTCTCGTTGAGCGGCACCCGCAGCGTGTTCTGGCCGTCGTAGGAGAGGGACTTGGTGCCCTCGCGCAGCTCCGTGCCGGTGGGGAAGTGGGAGGCGACGACCGGGCCGAGCCACTTGGAGGGGCCGGCCAGCAGGGACCGTACGGTCTGGGTCATCGGGTCCATGCGCGTGTCCGGATCGGTGCGCTGGCGCACGTACACCGGGTCGGCGACGAGCGTCCCGTCCGCGAAGTAGTACTTGTTGACGGGCCGGAAGATCCGCTGGAAGTCGGACTCGCTGAGGACCAGGCCCCCGGGCGGCGCGGCGATCCGCCACTGCTTGTTCTTGTCCTGGACGAGCTGGATGAACTCCTCGTAGCGCCCGCCACCGGCGTCCGGCTGGTACGCGCTGCGCTCGTCGACCGTCGCGAGGCGCTTGCCGGTGACCTTGAACCGGGGGCCCTCGGGATCCTTCGCGCCCTGGACCGAGATGCGCGTGATGCCACCGGAGAGCACGGTGATGGCCGAGCTGGGCTTCCAGCTCTTCGCCGCGTCCTCCGTGAGGTACTTGCGGGCGGTCTCCAGCTGCGGGTCGTCGCTGGTCATCGCTTCGAGGAAGCCGTCGACGATCTCGGGCGGGGTGGCCTTGTCCGAGGGCGGCACGCCGAACACCCGCACCTGTGAGTCGACGCCCTGGGACGCCTGGACCTCGGTGATCTCGCCGTGGTCGGGCATGGAGGCGCAGCCCGACGCCAGCAGTACGCCGCACAGGGCGCTGCCGAGGGCGACCGTCAGCCGCCGCGCGCCCCGGTCGCCGCGGGCGGGAGGTGTCGTGGGATCGGGCTCAGCGTCCACCGGTTACGTCCTCCTGCGCGTGATCCACAGCTCCACCATCCGTACCGGCCACCCCACCAGCCCCACCAGCCCCGGCGCTACCGCCCGGCTCCGGGCTCCGGGAGACCACCCGGGCCCCGGACCCCGGCAGCGCCGTCGGGTCCGCGGGTACGGGCATCGCCCCGGCGACCGCCGAGCGCGGCGGGATCGGCGACCGGTCCGCCGGAGCCGGCTTCGCGGCGCCCGCACCACCGGCGAGCCGTCCCTCGGCCGCGGCCCGCGCCCGGTTCCCGCGCGAGTCCTCCGGCTCCAGGGGGATCGGGGAGCCGCGCAGCGGTTCGTCCGCGGTCCGCGGCAGCGTGAGGCGGAACTGGGAGCCGCCGCCCGGTTCGCCCCAGGCCTGGAGCCATCCGCCGTGCAGTCGGGCGTCCTCCACCGCGATGGACAGGCCGAGGCCGGTCCCGCCGGTGGTGCGGGCGCGCGCCGGGTCGGCGCGCCAGAAGCGGTTGAAGACCCGGGTGGCCTCGCCCGGCTTGAGGCCCACCCCGTAGTCCCGTACGGCCACGGCCACGGCCCCGCCCGCGGAGGCGAGCCGGACCACCACGTCGCGCCCCTCGCCGTGCTCGACGGCATTGACGACGAGGTTGCGCAGCACCCGCTCCACCCGCCGGGCGTCGGCCTCGGCGATGACGGGCTGGGAGTCCCCGAGCACCCGCACGCGGCTGCCCTTGCGCTCGGACAACGGCTCGGCGGCGTCGATGACCCGGCGGACGACGTCGCGCAGGTCGATCGGCTCCGCCTCCAGCGCGGCGGCGCCCGCGTCGAACCGGCTGATCTCCAGCAGGTCGGCGAGGAGCGACTCGAAGCGGTCGAGCTGGCCCGCGAGCAGTTCCGCGGCGCGCGCGGTGACCGGGTCGAAGTCGACCCGGGCGTCGTGGATGACGTCGGCGGCCATCCGGACGGTGGTCAGCGGGGTGCGCAGCTCGTGGGAGACGTCGGAGACGAAGCGGCGCTGCATCCGGGACAGCTCTTCCAGCTGCTGGATCTTGTGCGAGAGGTTCTGGGCCATCTTGTTGAAGGCTTCGCCCAATCGGGCGATGTCGTCCTCGCCTGTGACCTTCATCCGTTCCTGGAGCCGGCCCGCCGAGAGCCGCTCGGCGATCCCGGCCGCCATCCGGACCGGCGTGACCACCTGGCGCACGACGAACCACGCGATGGCGCCGAGCAGTACGACCACGAACAGCCCGGCCGTGGCGATGGTGGTCTTGACCAGGTTCAGGGACTCCTGCTCCTGGGTGAGCGGGAAGAGGTAGTACAGGTCGTAGGGCTCGCCGTTGATGTCGGTGAGCCGCTTGCCGATCACCAGCGCCGCCTCGGAATCGGTGCCCGGCGTGCTGTAGCGGATGCTGGAGAAGGTCAGGAAGGTGCCGGTCGCGTGGTTGACGGCCTTGCGCAGCGAGAGCGGGACGCTGGCGGTCGGGTCCACGTCCCCGGAAGCGCGCGCTCCGCGGACCCCGGGCCCCAGCTCACCGGTCCCGGCGCCGAGCGCGACCACCTCGAAGGCGGTCTGGCCACCACTGGCCAGCTGCTTGACCAGGGAACTCATCCAGGTGCTGGCGTCCCGGCCGACCTTGGTGTCGACCGCGGTGGGATCCGGCCCGTCGGTCGTGGAGGGCGCGTTGGCCTTCTCCTGTGCGACCGCGAAGCCACCCGCCGCCTGGCTCTGGGCAGCCTCTTCCTTGGCGTCGAGCAGCCCCTTGCTGACCTGGGCGATCACGACGAACCCGAGGCTGAGGACCACGGCCAGCGACATGAGCAGGGTGCCGGCGACCACCCTGAGCTGGAGGTTGCGCCGCCAGAGGCGGACAGCCGGGAGCAGCGGCCTGCGTACGAGCCGTACGAACAGCCGCAGCACGGGACCGCCGGCCGCCCCGTCAGTCATCTGACGGAGCTGCCGACCGCCCCGCAGGGCCCCCCGACGGGGGCCGCGGAGCGGCTTGCCGGGCTTCATGTCAGCTCGGTCCGGCCTTGTAGCCGACGCCACGTACGGTCACCACGATCTCCGGGCGCTCCGGGTCCTTCTCGACCTTGGAGCGCAGTCGCTGAACATGCACGTTGACCAGGCGGGTGTCCGCCGCGTGCCGGTAGCCCCAGACCTGCTCCAGCAGCACCTCGCGGGTGAAGACCTGCCAGGGCTTGCGGGCGAGGGCGACCAGCAGGTCGAATTCGAGCGGGGTCAGCGCGATGGAGCCGCCGTCCCGCTTCACGGAGTGCCCGGCCACGTCGATGACCAGGTCACCGATGGTGAGCTGCTCGGGCGCGGGCTCCTCCGAGCGGCGCAGGCGGGCCCGGATGCGGGCCACCAGCTCCTTGGGCTTGAACGGCTTGACCATGTAGTCGTCGGCGCCGGACTCCAGCCCCACGACCACGTCGACCGTGTCGCTCTTCGCCGTGAGCATCACGATCGGCACGCCGGACTCGGCGCGGATCAGCCGACAGACCTCTATGCCGTCCCGTCCGGGCAGCATGAGGTCCAGCAGTACCAGGTCAGGCTTGGCCTCCCGGAAAGCAGCAAGTGCCTTGTCGCCGTCCGCTACGAACGACGGCTCAAAACCTTCTCCACGCAGCACAATGCCGAGCATCTCGGCCAGCGCGGTGTCGTCGTCGACGACAAGGACGCGTCCCTTCATGGTTGACATCATCCCATTAGCTAATCGTTACCTGGCGGTGAGCTGTCCCACAGCCAAAAGGGCTGGAAATCGCCCCTCTGACCTGCGTCGTGATCCAGTCGTCCAGTCTGCCTCGGATCCGGACGACAATTGAAGGTGCGGACCGCCCCGATATCCGGGGGGAGGGAGCCGGTCCGTCCGGAGTTCCCACGTGACACGATGGCAGCGATCCAGCGCCACTGGCAGCGCGGTACACGTGAAGGAGCGACGATGAACGACTCTCCGGGCTGGGCTACGCCCGGACCCTCTCCGTCCGAGGGCGAGCGCAACGGCGCTCCCGATGCGAACGGTACGGGGGCGCAGCCGCCATCCTCACCACCTTCACCCCAGCAGCCGGCCCCGGCAGGCCAGCCCGGCCAGCCCGCGCAGCCCCCGGCGGACTCCAAGTGGTCCGCCCAGCAGCCGCCGCCCGGCCAGTGGTCCAGCCCCGGCGCGCCCCCGGCCACCGGCGGCCCCGCCGCGCCCGCCGACGGCGCCCCGCAGCAGCCGCAGCCCGGCGCGGGCTGGGGCTCGTACGGCGGCCAGGGCGGCCAGTACGGCGCCCCCTACGGCGGCGGCGGCCAGTACGGCTACCCCGGCGCTCCCGGCGGCTGGGGCAAGCCCCCGGCGGCCAAGCCCGGCGTGATCCCGCTGCGCCCCCTGGGCCTCGGCGAGATCCTCGACGGCGCGGTCACCACCATGCGCACCCACTGGCGCTCGGTGCTGTCCGTCACCGCCGTCGTCGCCGTGATCGTCCAGCTCGCCACGGTGGTCTTCCAGCGCTACGCGCTGGACCGCCTCACGGCCGACCCGGGCACCATCGCCGGACCCGGCGAGGTCCTCGACGCCATGGGCGGCAGCCTCACCATCTCGGCGGTGACCATCTTCATCCAGGTCATCGGCGGGATCCTCGCCACCGCCCTGCTCACCATGATCTTCAGCCGGGCGGTGCTCGGTCAGTCCTCCACGGTCGCCGGCGCCTGGGGCGACGCGCGCCCCCAGCTGCTGCGCCTCGCCGGGCTGACGCTCCTGATGACCGTCGCCTCCACCGCCCTGCTCCTCGTCCTGATGCTCCCGGGCATCCTCGCGGACAGCGCCGCCCTCACCGTCCTCGGCGGGCTCGGCGGCCTCGTGCTGCTGGCCTGGCTGTGGATCCGCTTCAGCCTGGCCTCGCCCGCGCTGATGCTGGAGAAGGCGACCGTCATGAAGTCGCTGGCCCGCTCGGCCAAGCTGGTCCAGGGCGCCTGGTGGCGGATCTTCGGGATCTCGATCCTGACCGGCCTCATCGTCGGCGTCATCTCGATGATCATCGCCGTGCCGTTCTCCGTCCTCGCCATCGCCTTCGGCGGCGGATTCGACGCGATGATCGCCGGTGACACCCCCGACAGCTGGGCGTACCTGCTCATCTCGGCGATCGGCGGAGTCATCGCCATGGCCATCACCATGCCGATGCAGTCCGGCGTCACCGTCCTGCTCTACATCGACCAGCGCATCCGGCGCGAGGCCCTCGACCTCGAACTGGCCCGCGCGGCCGGCGTCGAGAACTACGGCGCCAACGGCACCCCGCACCCCGGCGCCGGAGGCTGATGCGGTGATCACCACGGGGGGACCGATCACACGCACCACGGCGGCCCTGCTGCCGCGGACCGACGAAGTACCGCCGCTGGCGACTCCGCGCGACGCGGCCCGCGAGGCCGCCGAACGCGAGCTGTCCAAGCCGCTCTACCACCAGAACGACCCGAGCCCGATCCAGCGGGCCATCGACCGCTTCTGGGAGTGGCTCGGCGACCTCCTGAACTCCGCGTCCGACGCAACGCCCGGCGGCCTGGTGGGGATCCTCGTGATCGTCGTCGTGGTCGCCCTGCTCATAGGCGCCCTGTGGTGGCGGCTCGGCTCCCCCCGCCGCGCCGCCACCAGCGCCGGACTCCTCTTCGACGAGGGCGTCCGCAGCGCCGCCGACCACCGCACGAGCGCCGAGGCCCACGCCGCCGCCGGACACTGGACCGAGGCCGTCCAGGAACGCATGCGCGCCGTCGTGCGCTCCCTGGAGGAGCGCACCCTGCTCGATCCGCGCCCCGGCCGCACCGCCGACGAGGCCGCCGCCGAAGCGGCGCGCTCGCTCCCCGCCCACGGCGCGGAACTGCACGCCGCCGCCCGGACGTTCGACGACGTCACCTACGGCGCCCGCCCCGCCGACTCCGGTACGTACGCCCGCCTGCGCGACCTCGACCTCGCCCTGGAACGCGCCAAGCCCGTCCTGACCACCGCGGGAGGACCGGCCGCATGAGCACCGCCCCGCCCCCCGCACCGGCCACCCCGACCGCCCGCGCCGCCACCTCCACCGCCATGAGCCCCACCGGGATCTGGCGCCGGGCCCGCGGCTTCCTCATCGTCGTCGCCGCCCTGCTCGTCGCCGGCATCGCCCTGGCCTCCCTGCACTCCGGCAGCCACCACGGCCAGTTCGACCCGCGCTCCGCCGACCCCACCGGCAGCCGGGCCCTCGCCGAGCTCCTGAAGCAGCGCGGCGTCACCACCCGCGTGGTGACCACCACCGCCGAAGCCACCGCGGCCGCCGACGCCGACACGACCCTCCTGGTCACCGAACCCGACCTGCTCGACGAGCAGCGACGCGTGGCCCTGAACACCGCGATGGACCTCTCCGGCGGCCGTACGGTCCTGCTCGCGCCCACCGGCCGCGCCCTGGCCGGACTCACCCCCGGCGTCCGCCTCAAGGGCACCGCCCACGACACCGACCTCTCCCCCCGGTGCACCCTGCCCGCGGCCACCGCGGCCGGGCGCGCCTCGACCGGCGACGGCCTGCGCTACACCACCGACCTCCCGCTCGCGCAGTCCTGCTACCCCAGCGGCTCCGCCGCCACCCTGCTCCGGCTCCCCGGAGCGGGCGGCGCAGACACCGTCGTCCTCGGCTCCGGGCTGATCCTCCAGAACGAGACGCTGGCCGACGAGGGCAACGCGGCCCTCGCCCTGCAACTCCTCGGCTCCCGGCCGAACCTCGTCTGGTTCATCCCCTCGCCCGCCGACAGCGCCGACGGCGCGCGGGAGCAGGACAAGAGCTTCTTCGAACTCGTCCCCGCCGGCTGGGGCTGGGCCCTGCTCCAACTCACCGTCGCCGCCGTGCTCGCCGCGCTCTGGCGGGCCCGGCGCCTCGGCCCGCTGGTCACCGAGCGGCTCCCGGTCGTCGTCCGCGCCTCCGAGGCCACCGAAGGCCGCGCCCGCCTCTACCGCAAGGCCGCGGCCCGCGACCGGGCCGCCACCGTGCTGCGGGAAGCCGCCCGGGAGCGCCTGGCCGCGCTGGTCGGCGTACCGCCCGCGCACGCCCAGGACCCCACCGCCCTGCTGCCCGCGGTCGCCGACCGGCTGACCGACGCCGAAGGCGACCTCACCGGGCTGCTCTTCGGCCCCGCTCCCTCGGACGACGCGGCACTCGTCGCGCTCGTCGATCACCTCGACGCCCTCGAAAGAGAGGTCCGTACCTCATGACGGCCACGCCCGCCGACGCCTACCAGGCCGCCCCCGCCCACCCGGACGCGGACCGCGCACGCGCCTCCCTCGAAGCGCTGCGCACCGAGATCGGCAAGGCCGTCGTCGGCCAGGACGCCGCCGTCACCGGCCTCGTCGTCGCCCTGCTGTGCCGCGGCCACGTGCTGCTCGAAGGCGTCCCCGGCGTCGCCAAGACCCTGCTGGTCCGCGCCCTGGCCGCCTCCCTCGACCTCGGCACCAAGCGCGTCCAGTTCACCCCCGACCTGATGCCGAGCGACATCACCGGCTCGCTGGTCTACGACGCCCGCACCGCCGAGTTCTCCTTCCAGGAGGGCCCGGTCTTCACCAACCTCCTCCTCGCGGACGAGATCAACCGGACGCCCCCCAAGACCCAGGCCTCCCTCCTCGAAGCGATGGAGGAGCGCCAGGTCAGCGTCGACGGCACCCCGCGCCCGCTCCCCGACCCCTTCCTCGTCGCCGCGACCCAGAACCCCGTCGAGTACGAGGGCACCTACCCGCTGCCCGAGGCCCAGCTCGACCGCTTCCTGCTCAAGCTCACCGTGCCGCTGCCCTCCCGCACGGACGAGATCGACGTCCTGGCCCGGCACGCCGCCGGCTTCGACCCCCGCGACCTCGACGCCGCCGGAGTGCGCCCCGTCGCCGGCCCCGCCGACCTCGAAGCCGCACGCCGCGCCGTCGCCGCCACCACGGTCTCCCCCGAGATCACCGGCTACGTCGTCGACATCTGCCGCGCCACCCGCGAATCGCCGTCGCTCACCCTCGGCGTCTCCCCCCGCGGCGCCACCGCCCTGCTCTCCACCGCCCGCGCCTGGGCCTGGCTGACCGGCCGCGACTACGTCACCCCCGACGACGTCAAGGCCCTCGCCCTGCCCACGCTGCGCCACCGCGTCCAGCTGCGCCCCGAGGCCGAGATGGAAGGCGTCACCGCGGACGCGGTCATCACCGCGATCCTCTCCCACGTCCCCGTCCCGCGCTGATGGCCCTCACCGGACGCGCCGCCCTGGTCGCGGCACTCGGCGCGCTCCCCGTCGGCCTGCTCGAACCGAGCTGGACGGGGATCCTCGCCGTCAACGGACCCCTGGCCCTGGCCTGCGCCGTCGACTACGCCCTCGCCGCGCCGGTGCGCACCCTGCGGCTCGCGCGCTCCGGCGACACCGCGGTGCGCCTGGGCGAGGGTGCCGAGGTCCACCTCAGCGTCACCAACCCCGGCGGGCGCACCCTGCGCGCCCGGATCCGCGACGCGTGGCCGCCGAGCAGCTGGGTCCCGGGCGCCGAGGCGGCCGCCTCACGGCACGCCCTGACCGTCCCCGCGGGCGAACGCCGCCGGGTCACCACCCGGCTGCGTCCCTCCCGGCGCGGGGACCGCAAGGCCGACCGCGTCACCGTCCGCTCGTACGGCCCGCTCGGGCTGATGGCCCGCCAGGGCACCCACGTCGTGCCCTGGACGGTCCGCGTCCTGCCCCCCTTCACCAGCCGCAAGCACCTGCCGTCCCGGCTCGCCCGGCTGCGCGAACTCGACGGCCGCACCAGCGTGCTGACGCGCGGTGAGGGAACCGAGTTCGACAGCCTGCGGGACTACGTGCCCGGCGACGACACCCGCTCCATCGACTGGCGGGCCACCGCCCGGCAGAACAAGGTCGCCGTCCGCACCTGGCGTCCCGAACGCGACCGGCACATCCTGATCTGCCTCGACACGGGCCGTACCTCGGCCGGCCGCGTCGGCGACGCCCCGCGCCTGGACTCCGCCATGGACGCGGCCCTGCTGCTCGCCGCCCTGGCCACCCGCGCGGGCGACCGCGTGGATCTGCTGGCCCACGACCGGCGCACCCGCGCCCAGGTCCAGGGCCGCCCGCCCGGCGACGTCCTGCCCGCCTTCGTCAACGCGATGGCCCCGCTGGAGCCCGAACTCGTCGAGACAGACTCCCGCAGCCTGGTCTCCAGCATCCTGCGCGGCGCCCCGCGCCGCTCCCTAGTGGTCCTGCTGACCAGCCTGGACGCCGCACCCATCGAGGAGGGCCTGCTCCCGCTGCTGCCCACCCTCACCCAGCGGCACACCGTCCTGCTCGCCTCCGTCGCCGATCCGCACATCGCGGAGATGGCCACCGCCCGCGGCACGGTCGACGCGGTCTACGAGGCCGCCGCGGGCACCCAGACCCGCGCCCAGCGCCGCCACACCGCCGACCAGCTCTCCCGGCACGGCGTCCACGTCGTCGACGCCACCCCCGACACCCTGGCCCCGGCCCTCGCCGACGCCTACCTCGCCCTGAAGGCCGCGGGCCGCCTCTAGGGCGTGTTTCGAAAGTCCCTCCTGGCTCGCGACGCCTGGTACCGCACCTCGCGGCGTTGTCGGAACGCCCGATTACGTCCAGTAGGCGGGCGATCCTCCGCCTTGCGATGCACGGCACCAGACGCCGCGAGCCGCGCCCTTCGGGCGCCCGGCGCTACTTTCGAAACACGCCCTAGCCGGAGACCCGGTCGGAGATGATCCGCGCGCACTCCAGCGCCTCGGTGTGCGCGGTGTCCACCTCCAGGTCGTAGACCACGCCCCGGTGGACCGCCTCGGCCTGGGCCGCGGCCATCCCAGCCACCCGGTCGCCGCGCGCCAGCTCCCGGCCCGCGGCGACCGAGGCGTCGCAGCGGACGCCGACCCACAGCACCTCCAGCCCGTCCAGCGCCCCGCGCCACCGCTGCTGCGAGTCCGGGCCGCCGAGGAAGACCTCGTCGACGATGATCCGGGCGCCCGCGCGGGCCATCGCGGCGACCCCGGCGATCCAGGCCGCCTCCACCGCCTTGAACTCCGCCCCGACGGCGACCCCGCCGTCCGCCGCGAACTCGATCCCCTCCTCCGAGTCCCGCATCGCCGCGGGCATCGCCTCGACCAGCGTGTCCACCCCGAGGGCGAGCCACGGATCCGGCAGGAGCGCCTGGAGGCACCTCGCGATCCCCGACTTGCCCGCACTGGAACCACCGTTGAGCACGATCACCCGAGTCACCATCGGGTCACTGTAGGAGGCAAGATCTCCCCGGCTCCACCATTTTCTTGATCCACGCACCATCCGCCCGCGGAGAGGAACGCCACGTGAAAGAGCACACCGAGCACCCCGAGCACCCCGAACGGGACGAACTGGCCGGGCGGTTCGAGGAACACCGGCCGCACCTGCGCGCGGTGGCCTACCGGATGCTCGGCTCGATGAGCGAGACGGACGACGTGATCCAGGAGGCCTGGCTCCGGCTCAGCACCCAGGACGCCACCACCATCGAGAACCTCGGCGGCTGGCTGACCACCGTGGTCGCACGGCTGTGCCTGAACGGGCTGCGCTCGCGCGCGCACCGCCGCGAGGACTCCCTGGACATCCGGATACCCGACCCGGTGATCAGCCGCGAGCACGTGATCGACCCCGAACAGGAGGTCCTGCTGGCCGACTCGGTCGGGCTGGCCCTGCTGGTGGTGCTCGAATCCCTGAGCCCGGCCGAGCGCCTCTCCTTCGTCCTGCACGACATGTTCGCCGTGCCCTTCGACGAGATCGCCCCGATGATCGACAAGACTCCGGCCGCGACCCGCCAGCTCGCGAGCCGGGCCCGCCGCCGGGTCCAGGGCCGGGCCCCGGCTCCTGACCCGGACCTCGCCCGCCAGCGGGAGGTGGTCAACGCCTTCTTCGCCGCGGCCCGCGACGGCGACTTCGAGGCACTGGTCTCCGTGCTGCACCCCGATGTGGTCCTGCGCTCCGACGGCGGCGTCGTCCGCGCCCGCCACACGGTCGTCCTGGACGGCGCCCGGACCGTGGCCGGACAGGCGATCACCTTCGGTTCGCTGTCCCCGTTCGCCCTCCCGGCCCTCATCAACGGGGCAGCGGGCGTCGTGGTCATCGCCAACGGCCGCCCGCTGTCGATCATGGCGTTCACCGTCGTGGACGGCCTGACCGTGGCCATCGACGTCATCGCCGACCCGGAGCGCCTGGCGGAGTTCGACCTCACCATGTTCGACGCCTGACGGGCCAGCGGGCCCGGACCTTCCGTCCGGGCCTGCACGACCGTGGAACTGGTCCGGAACGCAGAAAAGCCCCGCACCATAAGGTGCGGGGCTTTCCCACAATGATTGTTCGGCGGCGTCCTACTCTCC
>NZ_JBVHUE010000044.1:0-57015 GCF_055565515.1 Streptomyces sp. NPDC028419
CGAGACCTCCACCACCTCCCACACCACAGCCGCGTCCGCCACCGGCACCACCCGCTGATACGGCACACCATCCACCGCCGCGAACACCGTCCGCAGACTCTCGTGCCGACCCACCACATCACCCACCGCGAGCTCCAACGCACCCGCGTCCAACTCACCCTCCAACCGCAACACCAACGGAACGTTGTACGTCGCGGACGGACCCTCCAACGCGTGCAGGAACCACAACCGACGCTGCGCCGCCGACAACGGCACCCGCGCCGGACGCACACCCGCCGACAACCCCCGACGCGCCACCTCCGCACCCACCACGCGCAACGCCAACCCCGCCACCGTCGGCGACTCGAACACCGCGCGCACGGGGAGTTCGACGCCGAAGGCCGTACGGATGCGGCTGATCAGCCGGGTGGCGCGCAGCGAGTGCCCGCCGAGTTCGAAGAAGCCGTCGTCGACGCCGACCCGGTCGACGCCGAGCACCTCGGCGAAGAGCCCCTGGAGGATCTGCTCCGCCGGGCTGCCGGGGCCGCGGTCCGCCGCGGTGTCCGCGCGGCCGGGCACCGGCAGCGCGTCGCGGTCCACCCGACCGCTCGCGGTGAGCGGCAGCCGGTCGAGGACCACCACGGTGGCCGGGACCAGGTGGTCGGGCAGGGTGGCCCGGGCGAAGGCCGTGACGGCGCCGGGCGCGACGGTGGCGCCGGGGGCCGCGACCAGGTACGCGACGAGGGACCCGTCGCGCACCGCCACGGCGGCCTGGGCGACGTCGTCGTGCTCGGCCAGGACGGCCTCCAGCCGCGTCGGCCGGACGGTGAAGCCCGGCAGCGGCAGCGGCGCCCCGACGAACTCCAGCTCGCCCTCGGCGGTCCAGCGCACCAGGTCCGCGGTACGGACCATCCGCGCGCCGTCCGGGCCGAAGGGGTCGTCGACCACCGTGGGCGCGGAGCCGAGCAGCGGCCCGCCGACGTAGAGCTCGCCGACGACGCCCGGCGGGACCGGGCACAGGCCGGCGTCGAGCACGTACAGGGCGGTGCCGGGCAGCGGGGCGCCGAGCGGCACCACGGTGTCCCAGTCGTCCGGGTCGCAGGCGCGTTCGGTGACGGTGCCGGCGGCCTCGGTCAGCGAATAGCCGTACCACAGCGGGACGTCCACGGCGTCGAACCAGGCCCGCTGGAGCGGCTCGGCCAGGGCCTCGCCGGAGCAGAGCACGCGCCGCAGGCCGGCCTGCGCCAGCGCCGGGTCGGCGAGCAGCACGGCGAGCTCGGAGGGCGTGACGTGCAGCGTGGTGGCGCCCCGCGGGGAGGCCGGGGCCAGGGGGGCCGTGCGCTCGCCGCGCACGACGGTCGCGCCGGCGGTGAGCGGCCAGAGCAGCTCGTCGATCTCGCCCGCGGTCCCCGGCTCGGCGGCCGACCGGACCCGGTCGGTGGCGTCCAGGCCGTGGACGGCCTGGCGGGCCGCGATCCGGGCCGCGACGACGTCCTGCGGTACGACGACGGAGGTACCGGTGCGGGTGCGCAGGGTGAGGGGTTCGCCGGCGACGACGGCCGCCAGGATTCCGGCGGGCGGCTGCGCCAGCAGCTGCCCGTAGGTCGTTTCGACGTCCCCGTCGACGAGCGCGACGGCGTCCGCCGGGTGCGCGCCGATCAGTTCGAGCAGGGTCGGCGCGGCCACCGGGGCGCCGCCGTCGCGGCCGGTCACGGCGTGCGGCAGGGCGATCCGGTCCACGACGACGTCCGCGTCGGCGGCGACCGTCTCCAGCAGGTGCGCGAACTGCGCGGCCATCCGCCGCGCCGTGCTCGCGTCGAAGAGGTCCTCGGCGTACTCCAGGTCGATGCCGATGCCCTCGGCGGACCCGTCCGCGCCGACCTTCTCCTGCACGTGCAGGGTCAGGTCGAAGCGGGCCGCGCCCATCTCGACGTCCTCGTCGAAGGAGGCGTCCAGACCGGCGAGCGCGAAGTCGCCCTCGTCGTCGTTCTCGAAGACGAGCATCACCTGGAAGAGCGGGTGGTGCCCCAGCGAACGCCCGGGGCGGACCACGTCCACCAGTCGCTCGAAGGGCACGTCCTGGTGCGCGAAGGCCGCCAGGTCCGCCTCGCGGACCCGGCCCAGCAGGTCGCGGAAGGACGGGGAGCCGGACACGTCGGTGCGCAGCACGAGGGTGTTGACGAAGAAGCCGACGAGGTCCTGGAGGGCGTCGTCCGTCCGGCCCGCGATCGGGGTGCCGATCGGGACGTCGGATCCGGCGCCCAGCTTGGACAGCAGCAGGGCGAGGGCGGACTGCACCACCATGAACAGGGTCGTGTTCGTCTCCCGCGCCACCGCCTGGAGGCGGCCGTGCAGCGCGGCGGGGATGCGGATGGCGACCTCGGCGCCGCGGTGGGTGGCCTCGGCGGGCCGCAGTCGGTCCGTCGGCAGGGGCAGCAGCTCGGGAATGCCGTCGAGGGCGTCCTTCCACCACGACAGCTGGCCGCTGACGACGCTGTCCGGGTCGTCCTCGGACCCGAGCAGTTCGGACTGCCACAGCGTGTAGTCGGCGTACTGGACCGGCAGCCCGGGCCAGCGCGGGGCGCGGTCGGCCCGGCGGGCGGCGTAGGCGGCCGACAGGTCACGGGCGAGCGCCCCGGTCGACCAGCCGTCACTGGCGATGTGGTGGACCAGCAGGAGCAGCCGGTGCTCGTCCGGACCGTCGCTGAACAGGGTGGCGCGCAGCGGGGGTTCGCGGTCGAGGTCGAAGGTGTGCCGGGCCGCCTCGGCGGGATCCGCGACACCGGTGATCAGTACGGGCCGGGCCTCGTCGACCCCGAGCACCCGCTGGTACGGGGTGCCGTCGGCGTCGGACGGGAACACCGTGCGCAGCGTCTCGTGCCGGGCCACGACGTCGCCCAGCGCCGCTTCGAGGGCGGGGACGTCGAGCGCTCCGGTGAGCCGGATCAGCAGCGGCACGTTGTAGGTCGTGCTCGGGCCCTCGAGCCGGTGCAGGAACCACAGGCGCTGCTGGGCGAAGGAGAGGGGCACGCGCGCGGGGCGCTCCTTGCGGACCAGGGCGGGCCGGTCGGGGGCGGCGCCGTCGATCCGGGTGGCGAGTCCGGCCACCGTCGGCTCGGCGAACAGCGAGCGGACGGTCAGTTCCGCCCCGAGCTGGGACCTGATCCGGCTGAGCAGCCGGATCGCGGACAGCGAGTGGCCGCCCAGGTCGAAGAAGTTGTCGTCGATGCCGACGGCGGAGACGCCCAGGGTCTCGGCGAAGATGCCGGCGATGATCTCCTCGGCGAGGGTGCGCGGGGCGCGCCGCACGACGGCGGCGGCGAGGTCCTCGGCCGGGAGTTCGTCGGGGATCCGTGCGCCGACGACGAAGGCGGCGGGCATCAGGTAGTCGGGCAGGACGGTCTCGGCGAGGCGCCGGGCGGAGGTCGCGTCGCCGTCGTGGACGACGTACGCGACGACCCGGGCGGAGCCGGCCACGACGGCGGCGTCCGCGAAGACCTCGCGCAGCCGGGCCGCGACCTCCGCGGGGATGACGCGGAAGCCGCGCACCACGCGGACGTCCTCGGGGCGTCCGAGCGCTTCGGTGGCGCCGTCCGGGGCGCGGCGCGCCAGCTCGCCGGAGGGGAGCGTGGCGACCACGCCGGGGGGCACGGGCCGTCCTTCGGCGTCGACGAGCGCCGTGGCGCGCTCGTCCTCGGCGAGCAGGTCGATGGCCGAGACGGGCGCCGTCGGGTCTGCGGCGGCCGCGGTGAGCAGCCGGATGAGGCGGTCACCGAAGGCGTCCATCGTCGCCCGGTCGAACAGGTCGGTGGCGTACTCGATCTCGCCGACGATGCCGGCCGGCTCGCCGTCCGGGCCGTAGCGCTCCTGCAGGCGGACGTCCATGTCGAACTTGGAGGCGTCGCCGACCACGTCCTCGAGCCGGGTCTCCAGGCCGGGGACGGCCAGCGTGACCTCGTCGAAGTTCTCGAAGGTCAACATGACCTGGTAGAGCGGGTGTCGGGCGAGCGACCTGACGGGGTTGACCACCTCGACGAGCCGCTCGAAGGGCACGTCCTGGTGCGCGAAGGCGGCCAGGTCGGTCTCCCGGACCCGGTCGAGCAGCTCGGGGAAGGTGGGGTCGCCGGAGACGTCCGTGCGCAGCACGAGCGTGTTGACGAAGTAGCCGAAGAGGTCTTCCAGCGCCTCGTCGGTGCGCCCCGCGACGGGGGTGCCGATGGCGATGTCGGTGCCGCCGCCGAGCCGGCTCAGCAGGGCGACCAGACCGGCCTGGATGGTCATGAACAGCGTGGTGTTGGCCGTGCGGGCGAGCCGCAGCAGGGCCTCGTGCAGCGCGGCGTCCAGGCGCAGCGGTGCCTCGGCGCCGCCGTAGGTGGCCACCGGCGGGCGGGGCCGGTCGGTGGGCAGGTCCACGAGCTCGGGCAGGCCGCGCAGGGTCTCGGTCCAGTAGGCGAGCTGCCGGGAGATCGCGCTGTCGGGGTCGTCCTCGCGTCCGAGCAGCTCGCGCTGCCAGAGGGTGTAGTCGGCGTACTGCACGGACAGCGGCGCCCAGTCGGGGGCGCGGCCCGCGGCCCGCGCCGTGTAGGCGAGGGACAGGTCGTCACCGAGCAGGGTCTCCGACCAGCCGTCGCTGGCGATGTGGTGCATGAGCGGCAGCAGGGCGTGCTCGTCCTCGGCGAGCCGGAACAGGGTGCCGCGGATGGGCAGTTCATCGACCAGGTCGAAGTGGTGGCGGGCGGCCTCGGCCAGGGCCGATTCCAGGTGCCGCTCGTCGTCGACGTCGACGAGGGTCAGCTCCACCACCGCTTCGTCCGCGGGCACGATGTGCTGGTACGGGGTGCCGTCGGCCTCGCGGAAGAGGGTGCGCAGCCCCTCGTGGCGGGCGACCACGTCGTGCAGGGCGGTGTGCAGTGCCGGCACGTCGAGCGGTCCGGAGAACCGCATGACGAGCGGCACGTTGTAGGTCGAGCTGGGGCCTTCGAGCCGGTTGAGGAACCACAGTCCGCGCTGCCCGAAGGAGAGCGGCACCCGTTCGGGGCGCTCCATGGGCACCAGGGCGGGCCTGGCCTGGCCGGCCTGGTCGGTCCAGCCCGCGAGCCCGGCGACGGTCGGCGTCTCGAACAGGGCCCGGACGGGCACCTCCACGCCCAGCGCGGACCGGATGCGGCTGATCAGTCGGGTGGCGAGGAGCGAGTGGCCGCCCAGCGCGAAGAAGTTGTCGTCGATCCCGACCCGGTCCACGCTCAGCACGTCGGCGAAGAGGACCGCGAGGAGTTCCTCGCGCGGATTGCGCGGCCGTCGGCCCTCCGCGGCGCCGGTCAGGGCCGGGGCGGGCAGGGCCTTGCGGTCGAGCTTGCCGTTCGGGGTGAGCGGCAGCTTCTCCAGCGTGACGAAGGCGGCGGGGACCATGTGCGCGGGCAGCACGGCCGCGACGTGGTCGCGGGCGCGGTCGGTGTCGCCGCCGACGAGGTAGGCGGTGAGCCGCAGGTCGCCGGGCTGGTCCTCGCGGACCACGACGGCGGCCTGGGTGACGTCCGGCGCCCCGAGGACGGCGGACTCGATCTCGCCGAGCTCGATCCGGAAGCCGCGGATCTTCACCTGGTCGTCGGCCCGGCCGAAGTAGGACAGCGTGCCGTCGGCGGCCCGGCGGGCCAGGTCTCCGGTGCGGTACATCCGGGTGCCGGGGGCGCCGTAGGGGTCGGCGACGAACCGGGTCGCGCTGAGTCCGGGGCGGCCGAGGTAGCCGCGGGCCAGGCCCGCTCCGGCGACGTACAGCTCGCCGGTGGTCCCGGCCGGGACGGGCTGGAGCCCCTGGTCGAGGACGTACACGCGCAGGTCGGGGATGCCGACGCCGACGACGCTGGCGGCGGTGGCGGCCGCGGTGACCCGGTCGAAGGCCTGGTGGGTGACGTGCACCGTGGTCTCGGTGATGCCGTACATGTTGACCAGTACGGGGGCGTCGTCGGCGTGCCGGTCGTACCAGGAGGCGAGCCGTCCCGGGTCGAGCGCCTCACCGCCGAAGATCACGTACCGCAGGGCCAGGTCCGTGCCCGGCTCCTCCTCGTCGGCCCGCATGAGCTGGTAGAAGGCGGACGGGGTCTGGTTCAGGACCGTGACGCGCTCGTCGCTCAGCATCCGCAGGAAGTCGAGCGGGGAGCGGCTGACGTCCTGTGGCACCACGACGAGCTTGCCGCCGCGCAGCAGCGGACCCCACAGCTCCCAGACGGAGAAGTCGAAGGCGTAGGAGTGGAACAGGGTCCACACGTCGGACTCGTCGAAGCCGAACCACTGGTCGGTCTGGGTGAAGAGCCGCACGACGTTCTGGTGCGGGACGACCACGCCCTTGGGCTGTCCGGTGGAGCCGGAGGTGTAGATGATGTAGGCGCCGTTGTCCGGGCGCAGCGCGGGGCGCGCCGGGTCGGTGACGGGGCCGTCGGCGGGCAGTTCGTCGATGACGACGCGGGTGATGCCCTCGGGCAGCGCCACGTCGGTGCCGGCGCCGGTCACGACGGCGGCCGGCCGGGCGTCCGCCAGGACGTAGGCGATGCGCTCGGCCGGGTAGTTCGGGTCGAGCGGCAGGTAGACGGCGCCGGCCTTGAGGACGCCGAGGACGCCCACCACGAGGTCCGCGCCGCGCGGCAGGGCGAGCGCGACCACGGTCTCGGGTCCGACGCCCTGCGCGAGGAGGGTGTGGGCGAGCCGGTTGGCCCGGGCGTTGAGCTGCTCGTAGGTCAGTCGCTCCGCGCCGGCGACGAGTGCGGTCGCCCCGGGGTGCGCGGCGACGGCGGCCTCGAACAGCGCGGGCACGGTGGTCCGTTCGGACGGCTCGGGGGCCGCCGCGGTCCACTGCTCCAGCAGTTCCCGGCGCTCGGTCGGGGCCAGGATGTCCGTCTGCCACAGCCCCTGGTCCGGGTCGGCCACGACCGCCCGCAGGAGCCGGGCCAGCCGGTCGACGATCTGCTCCACGGTGGACCGGTCGAACAGGTCGGTGGCGTATTCGACCAGGCCCGACAGGCCCGCGGGCTCGCCGTCGGGGCCGTGGTTCTCCTGCATGTCGAAGTCGAGGTCGAACTTGGCGACGCCGGAGCCGACGTCCTCCAGGCCGGCCCGCAGACCGGGCAGGCCCAGGTCCGCCTCGGCGTTGTTCTGGAAGAGGATCATGACCTGGAACAGCGGGTGGTGCGCGAGCGAGCGGGTCGGGTTGAGCACCTCGACCAGGCGCTCGAACGGCACCTCCTGGTGCGCGTAGGCGGCCAGGTCGGTCTCGCGGACCCGGGCCAGCAGTTCCCGGAAGGTCGGGTTCCCCGAGGTGTCGGTGCGCAGCACCAGGGTGTTGACGAAGAATCCGATCAGCTCGTCGAGCGCCTCGTCGGTGCGTCCGGCGATGACGCCGCCGAGCGGGATGTCGTCGCCGGCGCCGAGCCGGGTCAGCAGTCCGGCCACCGCCGCCTGGAACACCATGAAGAGCGTGGTGTTGGTGTGGCGGGCGAGTTCGAGCAGGCGGCCGTGCAGTTCGGCGTCGAGTTCGAAGCGGACCTCGTCGCCGCGGAAGGAGGCCGCGGCCGGGCGGGGCCGGTCGGTCGGCAGTTCCAGCTGCTCCGGGAGCCCGCCGAGGTTCTGCTGCCAGTAGGCGAGCTGGCGCGACAGCAGGCTCTGCGGGTCGTCCTCGGAGCCGAGCAGTTCCCGCTGCCAGAGCGTGTAGTCGGCGTACTGGACGGGCAGCGGGGCCCAGGCCGGTGCGCGGCCCTCGGTCCGGGCGCCGTAGGCGACGGAGAGGTCCCGTGCGAAGGGGGCGTCGGACCAGCCGTCGCTCGCGATGTGGTGCAGCAGGAAGAGCAGGACGTGCTCGGTCTCCGAGAGCCGGAACAGCGTGATGCGCAGCGGGAGTTCGGTGGCGAGGTCGAAGCCGTAGCGGGTGGCGACGGCCAGCTGCTCGGCGAGGCCCTGCTCGTCGGTCTCGACCAGGGTGACCTCGGGCTGCTCCGCCTCGGTGATCAGCTGGTAGGGCTGCCCGTCGACCTCGGGGAAGCGGGTGCGCAGGCTCTCGTGCCGCGCCACGATGTCACCGAAGGCGGCTTCGAGCGCTTCGCGGTCGAGGGCTCCCGACATGCGCAGCAGCAGCGGGACGGTGTAGGTCGCGCTGCGGCCTTCGAGCCGGTACAGGAACCACAGGCGCCACTGCGCCGCCGAGACGGGGACGTGCTCCGGCCGCGGCATCGGGGCGAGGGCGAGGCGGGACTGCTCGGCGCCCCCCAGCCGTTCGGCGAGTTCGGCGACGGTGGGGGCCTCGAAGAGGTGCCGGATGGCCAGTTCGACGCTGAACATCGAGCGGATGCGGCTGAGCAGCCGGATCGCGGTGAGCGAGTGCCCGCCGAGCTCGAAGAAGCTGTCGTCGATGCCGACGACCGGCACGCCGAGGACGGCGGCGAAGAGACCGCAGAGGATCTCCTGCTCCGGGGTGCGCGGTGCGCGGAAGGAGAGGGCGACGGCGGCGCCGTCCGGGGCCGTCGGTACGGCGACCTCGGTGGCCGTCGGTGCGACGGCGGTGGCCGCTCCCGTGGTGACCAGCTCGCCGACGCGAGCGCCGGCGTCGTCGACGAAGGCGGTGAGCAGGCGGACGAGGTCGGCGGCGAGCGCGCCGATCTGGGCCGCGTCCAGCAGGTCCGGGCGGTACTCCAGGCGCAGCTTGAGCTGCGCGCCGGGCAGCACCGACAGGGTCAGCGGGTAGTGGGTGGCGTCGTGGTCCTCCAGCACGCCGGCGCGCAGGCCGGGTGCGGGCTCCCACACGTCGTCGTCATCGTGCGGGTAGTTCTCGACGACGGTCAGCGTGTCGAAGAGTTCGCCCAGCCCGCCCAGGCGCTGTACGTCGTTCAGCCCGAGGTACTGGTGCGCGATCAGCCGGGACTGCTCGTCCTGGACGCGTTCCATCAGCTGGCGCAGGGACTCCGCCCCGTCGAGGCGGACCCGGACGGGCAGCGTGTTGATGAACATGCCGACCATCGCCTCGCTGCCGGCGAGTTCCGCGGCGCGGCCGGAGTACGTGGTGCCGAACACCACGTCCTCGCGCCCGGTGCGGGCACCGAGCAGCAGGCTCCACAGGCCCTGGACGGCGGTGTTGAGGGTGATGCCGTATTCGCGCAGGCGGTCCTGGAGCCGCCCCGACACCGTGTCGGGCAGGTCGCAGTAGACCTGCACGGGACGGGCGGGCGCCGCCGAGGAGGGCTCGGCGAGCAGGGTCGGCGCGGCGAGCCCGGCCAGCGCTTCGCGCCAGACGTCGTGGGCGGCCGTGCGGTCCTGTTGGGCCAGCCAGGCGAGGTGGTCGCGGAAGGCGGCGGGCTCGGGCAGGGTCTCGCCGCGGTAGAGCGCGAACAGCTCGTCCAGCAGCAGCTGCATGGACCAGCCGTCGAAGAGGATGTGGTGGTTGACGAGGACGAGGCGGTGCTCGTCCTCGGCGAGCCGGACCAGGGTGAACCGCAGCAGCGGCGGCCGGCTCAGGTCGAAGCGCTCGGCGCGCGCCTCGGCCACGACCCGGGCCAGGGCGCCCTCGCGCTCGGCCGCGGGGAGGTCGGCGAGGTCGACGTCGCGCCACGGCAGTTCGAGGCCGTCGACGACGACCTGCACGGGCTGGGGCAGGCCCGCGTGGTGGAAGCCCGCCCGCAGGTTCGGGTAGCGCTCCAGGACGCCCGCCGCGGCGGCGCGCAGGGCGCCGGCGTCCAGCGGGCCGCTCAGCGCGAAGACCTCCTGGACGGAGTAGACGTCGGCGCCGTCGGAGTCGTAGAGGGCGTGGAAGAGCAGGCCCTCCTGGAGCGGGGCGAGCGGCAGCACCTCGACGATGCCGGGCAGGGCGCCCTCCAACTCCTCGATGTCGCCCTGCGAGAGGTCCACGAGCGGCAGGTCGGAGGGGGTCAGGCCACCGGCGTCGACGGTGGCGAGGGCGGTCAGCGCGGCGAACCAGCCCTCGGCGAGGTCGCGGACCTCGTCCTCGCTCAGCAGGCCCTCGGCCCAGGTCCAGGTCGCGACCAGGCGCGGCCCGTCGGCGTGGTCGACGGTGACGGCGTCCAGCTCGATGCCGAGGCCGAGCGGGGCGGCGTCGTCGAAGCCCGCGCCGAGGGCCGGGGCCTCCGGCGCCGGGGCCCAGTCGGCCAGTTCGGGGGCCGCGTAGCGGCCCAGGTAGTTGAAGCCCAGCTGGGGGCGGGCGTAGTCGGCGAGCGCCGCGACGGTCCGCGGGTTGCGGTGGCGCAGCATGCCGTAGCCGATGCCGTTGTCCGGGACCGCGAGCAGCTGCTCCTTGACGAGCTTGAGGGCGCGGACGCCGTCCACGCCGCCCGCGTCGACCCGGACGGGGTACGCGCTGGTGAACCAGCCGACGGTACGGGTGAGGTCGACCCCGTCCGCGATGTCCTCGCGGCCGTGGCCCTCCAGTTCAAGGAGCAGCGCCGCGGCGTCGACGCCGCGGCGGCCGCGCCAGTCGGCGACCGCCAGCGCGAGACCGGTGACCAGCACGTCCCGCACGCCGGCGCGGACGGCGGCGGGGACCGCGCCGAGCAGCGGGGCGGTGGCGCCGGCGGGCAGGGTGAGGGTGAGGGTGCCGGCCGCGGCCCGGGTGTCGAGGGTCGGGTCGAGGGGGCGGCCGCCGAGCAGCGGGTCGGGCGTCTCCATGATCGAGCGCCACAGCGGCAGTTCACCGGCGCGGCGGTCCGCCTCCTCGTCGAGGAGGGCGCTCCAGCGCCGCAGCGAGGTGCCGACGGGTTCGAGGGCCTCGCCCTCCCAGGCGGCCCGCAGGTCACCGAGGAGCGGCTGCCAGGACACGCCGTCCACGGCGAGGTGGTGCACGAGCAGCAGCAGTCGCCCGGGGGCGGTTCCGGCGTCGAACCACACCGCGCGCACGAGGTCGCCCTGGTACGGGTCCAACTCGGCCTGGGCGCGGCGGTGGTGCTCCTCGATCACGCGGCTCAGCGCCTCGGCGTCGGCCACGGACGCGGCGACGTCCACGCGGCGCACGGCGGCGGCGCGCGTGCCCGGCGCGGGGACGGAGAACTGCTGCTCCTCGTCGAGCGTCAGGCGCAGCGCGTCGTGCCGGTCGAGGACCGCCTGGAGCGCGCCGGTGAGCCGGTCGGCGCCCAGGTCGGCGGGCACCACGAGCAGCATCGACTGGTGGTACCCGGCGAGGGGGCCGCCGAGTTCGAGCAGCTCGGCCATGACCGGGGTGGGCAGCAGGCCGCCGGTCGCGACGTCCCGGACGGCCGGGGCGGCGGGCGCCGCCGTGCGGGCGGCCACCGCGAGGCGGGCGACGGTCTTGTGCTCGAAGACGTGCCGCGGGGTGATGTGCAGCCCCGCCTTGCGGGCGCGGCTGACCAGCTTGATGGAGACGATGCTGTCGCCGCCGAGGTCGAAGAAGCCCTCGTGCAGGCCGACTTCCGGCAGGCCGAGGACCTCGGCGAAGAGCGCGGCGAGCAGTTCCTCCTCGGGCGTGCCCGCGGCGGCGGGGCCCTCGGCCGCGGGGGCGGGCAGCGCGCCGGTGTCGAGACGGCCGTCCGCGGTGCGCGGCAGCTCGGCGAGGGTGACGTAGGTGTCCGGGACCAGGTAGTCGGGCAGCGTGCGGGCGAGGTGCTCGCGCAGGTCGACGGCGCGCACCGAGAGGCCGGGGGTGGGCACGACGTAGGCGACGAGGCCGTCCGCCACGGCCGCCTCGACGAGCGCGGGGTGGGCGAGCAGCGCGGCGACGGTACGGGTGACGTCGAGCGGGGCGCCGCCCACGAGGACCGGCGCACCGAGGCGTTCGAGGCGGCCGTCGACGGTGTACCGGGCCGGGGCGCCGTCGAGCGTGCCGGTGACGCCGTCGGGCACCAGGGCGCCGGACGCGTCGACGACGTGGGCGGGGCGGCCGGTGAGCGCCGCGCGCTCGTCGCCGGTGAGCAGGTCGATCTCGGCGATCCGGCGCGCGGGGTCGGCGACCGCGGCGCGCAGCAGTCGGGCCAGTCGGCCGACCAGGGCGTCGACGGTGGAACCGTCGAAGAGGTCGGTGGAGTATTCGGCGACCACGTCCACGCCGGCGGGCGTGCCGTCGGCCGCGAAGCGCTCCTGGAGGCGCAGGTCGAGGTCGAACTTGGCGACCCCGGTGGCGGCCTCGTCCACCTCGACGGTGAGGCCGGGCAGCGCGGGGCCGGCCAGGCCCAGGTTCTCGAAGGTCAGCATCACCTGGAACAGCGGGTGGTGCGCGAGCGAGCGGGCTGGGTTGAGCGCCTCGACCAGTCGGTCGAAGGGCACGTCCTGGTGCGGGTAGGCGGCCACGGCGGCGCCGTGCACGCGGTCCAGGAGCTCCTGGAAGCTCGGGTCGCCCGAGGTGTCCGTGCGCAGCACCAGGGTGTTGACGAAGTAGCCGACGAGTCCGTCGAGCTGCTCGTCGGAGCGTCCCGCGGACGGGGTGCCGAGGGCGATGTCGGTGCCGGCGCCGAGCCGGGTCATGAGCGCGGCGAGCGCGGCCTGCACCACCATGAAGACGGTCCGGCCGGTGGCGCGGGCGAGCGCGGTGACGTCCCGGTGCAGCGCGGCGTCGAGGCGGGTGCGCAGTTCGTCGCCGCGGAAGCTGGCGGCCGGGGGGCGGGGGCGGTCGGTGGGCAGGCCGACGAGCTGGGGCAGACCGGCGAGCGCGGTCCGCCAGTAGTCGATGCCCTCGGCCTCGGCCGCGCCCTGCCACAGGGTGTAGTCGGCGTAGGTCACGGGCAGTTCGGTCCACTGCGGCGCGTGTCCGGCGCGGCGGGCCGCGTAGGCCAGGGACAGGTCCTCGATCAGCGGTCGCTCGGACCAGCCGTCGGCCGCGATGTGGTGCATCAGCAGCAGCAGGGTGTGCTCGTCCGTCCCGGTCCGGGAGAACAGGGTGGCCCGCAGGGGGACTTCGGCGTGCAGGTCGAAGGGGTGGCGCGCCGCTTCGGCGACGGCGGCCTCGACGTCCGCGGTGGTGACGACGGTGAGCTCGGCGGGGGTGTCGAGGACGACCTGACGGGCGACGCCGTCGGTCTCCGGGAAGACGGTCCGCAGGGTCTCGTGCCGTTCGGCGACGTCGCGGACGGCGGCGCGCAGCGCCTGCGCGTCCAGCTCGCCGGTCAGCCGCAGCACCAGGGGGATGTTGTAGGTCGCGCTCGCGCCCTCCAGCCGGTGCAGGAACCACAGGCCGCGCTGGGCGTGCGAGAGCGGCATCGGGTCCGGGCGTTCGCCGCGGACCAGCGCCGGCCGGGCGGCCCCGGCCTCGTCGAGGCGGGCGGCCAGGCCGGCCACCGTCGGGGCCTCGAAGAGGGCGCGCAGGGACACCTCGCGGTCGAGCGCGGTGCGGATGCGGCTGATCAGCCGGGCGGCGAGCAGGGAGTCGCCGCCGAGGTCGAAGAAGCCGTCGTCCACGCCGATCCGGTCGATGCCCAGGACGTCGGCGAAGAGGCCGCCGAGGATCTCCTCGGCGGGCGTGCGCGGAGCACGGCCCGCGCCGGCGCCGACGGTGACCTCGGGCGCGGGCAGCGCGGCGCGGTCCAGCTTGCCGTTCGGGGCGAGCGGCAGCGCGTCCAGGAGCACGTAGGCGGACGGCACCATGTGTTCGGGCAGCCGGGCGGCCAGCCGGTCGTGCACGGTGGCGGTGTCCACCGCGCCGACGAGGTAGGCGACGAGGCGCTGCTGTCCGGGCCGGTCCTCGCGCACGGTCACGGCGGCCTGGGCCACCTCGGCCAGCTCGGTGAGCGCCGCTTCGATCTCGCCCAGCTCGATGCGGAAACCGCGGACCTTGACCTGGTCGTCGGCGCGGCCGGCGAACTCGACGAGGCCGTCGGCGTTCCAGCGGGCGAGGTCACCGGTGCGGTACATGCGCTCGCCCTCGGCGAACGGGGAGGCGACGAACCGCTGGGCCGTCAGCTCCGGTCGGCCCAGGTAGCCGCGGGCCAGCTGGACGCCCGCCACGTACAGCTCGCCCTCCGCTCCCGGCTCCACGGGGCGCAGCGCGGCGTCGAGGATGTGGACCTCGGTGCCGGCGACCGGGGTGCCGATGGGGACGGACCGGTGGGAGTCCCCGGGCCGCACCTCGTAGGCCGTGACGTCGATCGAGGCTTCGGTCGGGCCGTAGTGGTGGCCGAGCCGCAGACCCAGCTTGGTGACGACCTCGTCGGCCAGGGACGGCGGCAGCACCTCGCCCGCGACGAAGAGCAGCCGCAGGGCGAGGCCGGGGGTGTCGCGGAGCGCGGGGAGCGCGACGGACAGCAGCGAGGGGACGAACTGGGCGACGGTGACGCCGTGTTCGGCGGCGTAGGCGAGCAGCAGGTGCGGCAGGCCGAGCACGTCGTCGGGGGCCACGCAGATCGTCGCGCCGGCGATCAGCGGCAGCCAGATCTCGGAGCCCGCCGCGTCGAAGCTGAAGGCGGTGCGGGCGAGCACCACGTCGTCGGCGTCGATCCGCCACTCGGCGGCCTGCCACAGCATGTGGTTGGCGACGCCCCGGTGCGGTACGACGACGCCCTTGGGCAGACCCGTCGAGCCGGAGGTGTAGATGACGTAGGCGGCGTTCGCGGTGTCGAGGGCGACCTCGGGCGCGGTGTCCGCGCCGGAGGTCAGGTCGATCTCGTCGAGGAGCACGACGGGGGCCCCGACCTCGGGCAGCGCACCGCGCGTGGCGGTGTCGGTGACCAGGGCCGAGGGGCGGCCGTCGGACAGCATGTGCGCGATCCGCCGGGCGGGGTAGCGCGGGTCGACCGGCAGGTAGGCCGCGCCGGTCTTCAGCACGGCCAGCATCGCGACCACCGCGTCGGCGGAGCGCGGCAGCGCCAGGGCGACGACCCGTTCCGGTCCCGCGCCGAGGTCGACGAGCCGGTGCGCCAGCCGGTTGGCCCGGCGGTCGAGCTCGGCGTAGCTGAGAACGGTCGCGCCGAAGATCACGGCGGGGTGATCGGGGGTACGTCGTACCCGTGCCTCGACCAGAGCGGGCAGCGGCATCGTCGCCACATCGCCGTCCAGGTCCGACCCGATCGGATTGCGCGTCGCACGACGGTCCACGCTGCTGACTCCTGTACTTCGACGAGAACTCGGAAGCGGCCGGAACGTGCATACGTCCGACACGTTTCCAGACCGTACGGAGCGGCATTTTCAGCGTGTTATCGAGACCCCATCCGGTCTGCTTCGCAGGTCGATACCGGCCTGATATGCGGCGCCTCTACATTGCGAAGCCCGCTGAGCACAGGAGTCGCGCAATGGTCCGCAAACACGTCATCTCGTTGGCCGATATCCCCGATGTCGATCTCTACCGGATCGTGGAAAGGGGAAAGCAATTCGCTTCCGGGGAGTGGTCGCAGGAGACGCTCGCCGGCGCGGTCGTCGGCATCTACTTCAAGGCGACGTCCACGCGCACGCGCACGGCGTTCTCGTCCGCGGCCCTGCGCCTGGGCGCGCGCCTGATCACCTACGGCCCGCACGACCTCCAGCTCAACACGGGCGAGACCACGCAGGACACCGGACGGGTCCTGGGCGGCATGCTGGACGCCCTGGTCGCCCGTACGGCCGGCAGCGTCGAGGAGCTGCGCGCGCTGGCCGCGCAGGACGGGATGGCGGTGGTGAACGCGATGGGCGCGCAGGAGCACCCCACCCAGGCCCTGACCGACCTGACCGCGATGGCCGGGCACTTCGGCGATCCGGCCGGGCGCAAGGTGCTCTACCTGGGCGAGGGCAACAACACGGCCGCCGCGCTGGCGCTGGCGCTGCCGCGCTACCCGGGCACGGAGCTGCACCTGCGGACCCCGGCGGGCTACGGCGTCGATCCCGAGATCATGGTGCGGGCCAAGGAGTTCGCCGCGGCGCACGGTTCGACCGTCACCGAGCGGCACGACACCTTCGACCTGCCCGAGGGCGTCGACGTCGTGTACACCACGCGCTGGCAGACGACCGGCACGTCGAAGGCCGACGCCGACTGGCGCGAGGACTTCGTCCCCTTCCGGGTCGACGAGGCCGTCATGCGGTCCAGCCCGGACGCGGTCTTCATGCACGACCTGCCCGCGCACCGCGGCGACGAAGTCACCGCCGCGGTGCTGGACGGGCCGCGTTCGATCGCGTTCACCCAGGCCGAGGCGAAGATGCACAGCGCCGCCGCGGTGCTGGAGTGGAGCCTCGGGGCGCTGTGAGCGGGGCCTTCGGCCCCGGGAGGTTCACCGGGCGGGCGGGCGGCGGGACGGCCACGCCCGCTCGAAGCCGTGGGCGAGCCGGAACAACACCGGCTCGCTGAAGGCCCGTCCGGTGAAGGTGATCCCGACGGGCAGCCCCTCGGTCCAGCCCGCGGGCACGCTGATGGCGGGGTAGCCGGCCAGTCCGGGCGCCAGTGCGGCGCCGTGCGGATCGGGGTCGCCCTCGACCATGTCGATCGGCCACGGCGGCGGGCAGGTGGGCATGACCAGCGCGTCCAGCCGGTGCTCGTCCATGACGGCGTCGATGCCCTCCGCGCCGGCCAGCCGCCGTACGGTGGCCAGCGCCTCGCGGTACGCCGGGTCGTCCGCGTCGGGGTCGACGCCGGCCAGCATCTCCAGGATGTCCTGGTCGAAGTACTCCAGTTCGACCGCCGCGTTCTCCCGGTTCGCCTCGACCAGCGCGGCGATGGTGCGCGGATGCTCCCCGGGCGTGCGGGCGAGGTACTGGCCCAGCGCGTGCGCGGTCTCGTGCATCGCGACGGCGCCCAGCGCGGGACCGGCGAACTGGTCCGCGGTGGCGATGTCCGCGCCCTCGACGATGACCGCGCCGGCGCGCCGCATGGTCTCCAGGGCGGCGTCGGCGATCTCGTCGGCCGCCTCGCTGTAGCCGTAGAAGAACGTGCGGGGGACGCCGATGCGCATCCCGCGCAGGCCCTCCCCGTCGAGGAACGTCCGGTAGTCGAGGGTGGGCGCGCCCTCGGTCGCCCCGTCCAGCGGGTCGGGTCCCGCGATCACCGAGAGCACGTCCGCCGCGTCGGCGACCGTACGGGCGAGGGGACCGATCGAGTCGAAGCTCGGGATGCCCGGGATCATTCCCGCCCGGCTGGTGAGTCCGGTGGTCGGCTTCACCCCGACGAGGCAGTTCGCGGCGGCCGGGCCCAGGATCGATCCGATGGTCTCGGTGCCGAGCGCCACCGCGCACAGGTTCGCCGAGACGCCCACCGCGGATCCCGAGCTGGAACCGTGCGGCGAACGGTCCGTGTCGTACGGGTTGCGCGTCTGGCCGCCGCGGGCGCTCCAGCCCGCGGTGCCCAGGATCCACGAGGTCTTGTTCGCCTTGCCGAGCAGGACGGCTCCCGCGGCGCGCAGCCGGGCGACGACCGTGGCGTCGCGTTCGGGCCGGGAGCCGAGCATGACCGTGGAACCGCTCGTGGTGTGCATCCGGTCGGCGGTGTCGAGGTTGTCCTTGAGGAGCACCGGAATCCCGTGCAGCGGCCCCCGGACCGGGCCCTCGTCCAGCCGCGCCGCCTCCGCCTCGGCGTCCGGGTTCACCTCGATGACCGCGCGCAGTTCCTCGTTGTGGCGCTCGATCCGCTCCAGGTACCAGCGGGTCAGCGCGAGGGCGGTGATCCGCCCGTCGGCGAGCGCCTCCCGCAGGTGGGCCAGGCTCGCTTCGGTCGGGTCAAACAAGGGACACCACCGGGAGGGAGGAGAGTGCGGCCAGCAGGGCGGACTCGTGGTCGGTCAGGTAGAAGTGGCCGCCGGGGAAGCGGTGCGCGCTGAAGCGGCCCGTGGTGGTCTCGGCCCAGGCCTCGACGTCGTCCGCCCGGGCGTCGAGGTCGTCCTCGCCGTAGTAGGCGTGCACCGGGCAGTCGAGGGGCTCCACCGGGCCGGGACGGTAGGTCCGTACGAGCTCGAAGTCGGACCGGATCGGCGGCAGGACGAGGTCGCGCAGCTCCGGGTCCTCGAAGAGCTGGGCGTCGTACCCGCCCAGCCGCTTGACCTCGTCGACCAGTTGGTCGTCGGTCAGCGGGCCGGCCCCGCCGCGGGGCTTGCCGTCATGGGTCGACTCCCTTCGCGCGGGCGGGACCTGGCCCGAGACCAGCAGGGCGCGCACCGGCGTCCGCCGCGCGACCTCGTAGGCGATCCACGCGCCCATGCTGTGGCCGAAGAGGACGAGCGGCCGGTCGAGCAGCGATGTCAGCGCCTGCGTGACGGCCTCGGCCATCGGCTCCATCCTGTCCACGCAGGGCTCGGTCACCCGGTCCTGTCGTCCCGGGTAGCGCACCGCGAAGACCTCGACGTCGGACGGCAGCGCGGCCGGCCAGGTGCGGAATGCGCTCGGGCCCCCGCCCGCGTGCGGGAAGCAGACGAGGCGGACCCGTGGCCGCTCGACGGGCCGGTACCTCCTCAACCAGGTGCTGGCCTGCTGAACGGCAGTCATGATGCGCCTTTCGTGGGTGCGTTCGGGCGGGGGCCGTGACGCGCGCGCGGGCGCGCCCCGCGGGCCACGGCGACCGGCGCCGCGGCCCGGGGACCGCGGCGGCCCGCCGCGGCCCGAGGACCGCGGCGAGCCGTCACCGCGGACGGCACCCCTCCCCCGATCGCCGGTCCGGGAGCGAGTCCCGGAGCCGTTCGGGGTGCCGTCAGCTGACCCTACGAAGCGCCGGTATCGACGTGCTATCGCTCGTGTGCGCGGCCTCGGCGTCCACCATCCGGTCGTACGCCGCCGTGCGGGCGGTCGCGGTCATCTCCTGGTGGGCGGTCTCCTCCGCGTGGAGGGAGAGCAGACCGGGCAGGCGGTAGCGGAACCAGCCGTCCGACCCCGTGTCGGAGACCTCGATCAAGGTGGCGTCCACCAGCTCCTCCAGCAGCCCCTGGGCGTCCATGGGATCGGTGTCGAGGAGCGCCTGGGCCACCCAGACGCCGATCCGCTCGCCGCTGACGAGGCCGAGCCGGACGTACAGGGCCGCGGCCTCGCGCGAGAGCGACCGGTACACCCCGTCCAGGGACCGGCGCAGCATGGGCGCGCCCGTGCAGAGTTCCTCCAGCCGGTGCCGGGGGTCGCCGAGCCGGGTGAGCAGGTGCGACAGGCGCCAGTGCGGCTTGGCGATGAGCCGGGCCGCCGCGGCGGACAGGGCGAGCGGTGCGTGGTCGCACAGGGAGGCGAGGCGGTGCGCGGCGGCGGCGTCCTCCTCGACCCGCCCGTCGCCCACGAGGGAGCCGAGCAGCGTGACGGAGTCCGCCGGCGCCAGCTCCTGCAGGGTCAACCGGACCTGCGCCGGGGTCGCCAGTACCCGGCGGCTGGTCAGCAGGACGCTGCACTTGCCCGCCTTGGGCACGAGGTCGTAGGCCACGGTGTCGTCGGGGACGCCGTCGAGGATGACCAGGATCTGCCGCTCCTCGACCCGCCGGTGGAACTCCCGGAGCCGGTCCTGGTACTCCGCGGGGATCTGGGCGTCGGACAGGCCGAGGGCCCGCAGCAGGGCGGCGGGGGCGTCCTCGGTGCCGGTCCGTTCCAGGTCGACGTGGATCTGCCCGTCGGGGAAGGCGTGGGCGGCCCTGCGCGCCCAGTGCAGCGCGAGGGCGGTCTTGCCGATGCCGGGGCGTCCCACGACCAGGCCGACGGCCGAGACACCCCCGCGGGCTCGGCGCAGCAGACCGTCGAGGGAGTGCAGATCGCGCTCCCGGCCGACGAACACCGCGGCACCCGGCGGAAGTTCGGGCAGTGCGGAACCGACGCTGAGCGGCCCGGCCACATCGGTGACCGGCATCAGCCCGGAGGTTTCCTGGAGGATGGCCGTGTGCAGGTCCTGCAGGACCCGGCCGGGTTCCAGCCCGATCTCCTCGCGGAAGACCCGCTGCGCCTGCCGGAAGAGGGCCAGGGCCTCGGAGCGGTGACCCGAGCGGTAGTGGGCGAGCATGAGGGCGGCCCGCGCCTGCTCCCACAAGGGCTGTTCGGACACGAGGGCGGTGAGCTCGGCGATGATCTCGCGGTGTCGGCCCAGCTGGAGCTGGAGGGTCGCGTACTGCTCGTACGCCGTCAGGCGCCGGTGTTCGAGGAGTTCGGCCTCGGTCTCGATGACGGGGCTCGACATGTCCGCCAGGACCGGCCCCCGCCACAGGCCGAGCGCCCGGCCCAGCACGTCGGCCGCCGAGCTGGTGTCCCCGCGCTGCGCGAGCGTCTGCGCACCCTCCACGCCGGACGCGAACTCCACGGCGTCGATCCGGTGCCCGTAGGAGCGCAACAGGTACCCGGGCGCCGCGGTGACGATCACTTCCTCGGTGTGCCCCGCGGCCTGGAAGGCCTTGCGCAGGCTGGCGACGCAGATGGCGATCTGGGTGCGGCAGGTCGCGGGCGGCCGGCCGTTCCACACCGCCTCCACCAACTGGTCGATCGACAGCACCCGGTCCGGCGCGAGCAGCAGCATCGCCAGCACGATCCGCTGTCTGGGCCCGCCGATCTCGACCCGGCGGGGCCCGACCCAGGCTTCCAGGGGGCCGAGGACCTGGAAGGTGATGTGCAGGTCCGTCTTCGCGGCGCCGTCCTGCCGTCCGTGAAGGTAAGGAAGCGATGCCTCTGTTCGTTGTAATGGCTGTGTCGGCGCGGCAATCGTCTGCTGCATGTGAATCCCCCGTGCTCGTTATTGCTTCGCCCTGCGCATCGCGGTGTACGTCGCGCCGAACGTCATTCGCCTGTCTTCAGATGCCTGCGGATGTCTGCGGATGTCTTCGGAATGTGATGACGGCCATACGACCCCGTCCGGTAGTCGTGTCGGATTCTCGTGACGGCATGCCGAGCGGCACCCTCGCGACGTCCTCGCGGGGCCCTTCGTCCGGGCACGGAGCCGCGGCACGCCGATGGGCGGACAGCGGGTCCCGGACGGGGCAGGGTGGGCAGGGGCGGTGGGCCCGCCGACGGCGGTCGGGAGGCCAGGAGATGGAGAGGGAGGAAGCGGTCGGTCACTCGCGCGGGGCCGTCGGGGCCGCGGGCGCGGCGTCGCTCAGCACCCGGGGGCCACGTCCCAGATCACGGGCGCGGAGCCCCGTAGGGGTGGCTACATCTCTCCGCGACGGGGAGGCGCTCGCCGAGCGTCCGCGTACGGACGATCTGGCGAGGCATACCGCTCGCGGTGGTGATGGCACGGATCGACTCGCTGACCATTCGCTCCCCAGGTGCGAAGTCTGACAACGGGGCGTGAGGTCGAACCGCCCCTTACTATCCACTGGTGTTCAACTGAGCGGCCACGTCGTCGCACGCCAGTCGAACACCCGCTCGGCGACGCTAACCCTGCGGCCTCATCGGAGTCAACTGAGGTTGGATTCGCCAAGTTTCGACTTACACACCAGTCGGCGGGTAGGATGCGACCCGACCAATGGAGACGGGACGCGCATGACCGACCTGGAGATTGGGCCCGAGAACAGCCTGGCTCACAAGCTGAACCACCTGTTCGCCAGCACGGCCCCCGCCGGCCGGGCGCCCCACACCACCGAGGAAGTCGCCCGCGCGATCACCGCCACCGGCGTGCCGATCTCGGGCAGTTACATCTGGCTGCTCCGCAAGGGGCAGCGCGACAACCCCACCATGCGACACATCGAGGGGCTGGCCACCTTTTTCGGGGTCCCACCCGCCTACTTCTTCGACAACCAGGTCACCGACACGGTCAATGCCGAACTGGCCCTCCTCACCGCCCTGCGGGACGCGGACGTCCAGCGGGTGGCCCTGCGGTCGGTCGGCCTGTCGGAGAAGACCCTGCGCTCGATCACCGAAGTGATCGACCGCGTCCGCGAGCTGGAGGGACTCCCCGTCAGTCCACCAGAGGAACCGAGCCCCTGACCGGCTCCGCACGGAGCGTCCACGGACTCTCCACGAGCTCCGCACGGGCTCGTCGCCGGCTGGACGCCGGCTGGGCGCGGGCTTCTGACAGACTCCGGAAGGCAGTTCTGAAATTTGGTAAAAAATAATCCCTCTTAGCTATTGCCAAAAGACGAACTGTCTTGTTTTTGCCCTGGACGCGCGTGGAACGCTGTGTTCAGATAACACTCATGCCGACCCAGCAGGAGTGCCCGTGACCAGCGACGACGCGACGTCCACCGCCGAAACTTCGTGATCGTCGTGCGCTGGCGATTAAAGCCCCGCGCGCGTGCCGCGAGCACGCTCGGAGAGCGGTGCGAAGAGCGGGTCCACAGCCTCGGCCTGCGCCTCGACGAGAACCTGACCATCGGGGAACTCTGCGAACACCTGGGTGAGTTGCGCGGGCGACCGGTGCGGGTGGCCGCCCTCCCGCTGCCGGCCGCCGGTCCGCACGGGCTATGGGTCTCCACCGAGGCGAACGACTACATCTTCGTCGAAGAGCGTCTCGTCCCGATCCACCAGCAGCAGGTGATCCTGCACGAAATCGGCCACGTCCTGTGCGACCACGACGCGTCGCCGGTCATGTCGACCGACGCGTCCCGACTCCTGATGCCCTCCCTCGACCCCGGTCTGGTACGCCGTGTCATGGGGCGCGAGCACTCCGACGCGGAGGCGGAGATCGAGGCCGAGCTGGTCGGCTCGCTGATCGGCCAGCGCATCAACGCGTGGGGAGGCCAGCGCACCTGGCCGGTACCTCCCGAAGCCCGGGCCATCGTCGAGCGGTTGGCCGCCCTGGAATCCCCGACCCACGAGAAGTGCGATGAATAGCCTCCTGTACCCGCTGTGTTCGGCGGTCGCCCTCCTTGCACTGGTCTACAAGTCGCGGGTCCTGCGCACCGACCGTTCCGTCACCCAAGTGGCCCTGGTGGCCAACTTCCTCCTCCTCTTCATCATCTTCACGGTGTCCACCCCCTCGGTATGGGCGGCCACGAGCGACTTCGTCGGGATCGTCAACTTCTCCGGTCTGCTGACCCAGAGCTGCGTCATCGTCATGACCGCGTGTCAGCAGCTCGTGCTGCTCCACCTGACGCACGGACCGCAGGCCGCGCGGCGCAAGACGCTGCCCCGCATCCTGGCGCTCGCCGCGGTGCTGATCTCCATGACCGTGCTGTTCGCCGGAGCGACGAAGCAGGGGGAGACACCGGACGACTTCGCCGTCACGCACGCCCGGTACATGCCGGCCTACCTCGCCGTCTACCTCGCGGCCTTCACCGCGAACCAGGTCGAGATCGGCGTGATGGGCTGGCGGTACTCCAAGATCGCGCCGTCCGCCTGGCTGCGCCGCGGGCTGCGCATGGTGGCCTTCACCCTGCCGTTCGCGCTCGTCTACACCGGCTGCCGCACCGCCGACCTCATCGCCGCGCAGTTCGGCGGGTCCGGCCGGTCGTGGGAGTCCCTCGCCCAACTCGGCGTGGGGATCGCCGTCATCGTGCAGACCGTGGGGTGGATCCTGCCGGACTGGGGCCCGCACGTGACCTCCGCCGGGGACCGGCTGCGCAACCGCCGGGCCTACCGCGCCCTCACCCCGCTCCACCGCACGCTCACCGCCGAGGTGCCGGAACCGGTCATCCCCATGGGCCCGGCCCTGGACCTGCAGACCCGGCTGTACCGCATGCTGATCGAGATCCGCGACGCCCAATGGGAGTTGCGCACCTGGATGGACCCCGAGATCGCCCGCGCCGTCCGGGCCGAGGCCGAGGCCGCCGGTCTGCGCGGCGACGAGCTCGCGGCCGTCGTGGAGGCCAGCCAGCTCCTCGGCGCGATCGAGGCCAAGCGCCGCGACCAGCCGCCCGAGCAGCCGCCGCAGACGCCCGTCGTCATCGCACCGGGCGACCTCGCCGCCGAACTCGCCTTCCAGCAGAGGCTGGCCCGGGCCATGACCTCCCCCGTCGCCCTGCGGTCGGTCGGCCGCACCGCCCCGGTGGGCGCGACGCTCGGGACGACCCCGTGAGCCCGGGCGCCGCGGCGCCGGAGCTCCCCCGGCCGTTCACGGACGCCTTCCGGGCCGACCCCCACGCGGCCTACGCACGGCTGCGCGCGCGGGGGTCCGTACACCGCGTCGCCCTGCCCGACGGCTCGCCCGTGTGGCTGGTGACCCATGAGGCCGACGTCCGCCGCGGCCTCGTCGACCCCCGGCTCTCCGTGAACAAGCGGCACTCCGGCACGGGCTTCAAGGGCTTCTCGCTGCCCCCCGCCCTGGACGCGAACCTCCTCAACGTCGACGCGGTCGACCACCTCCGACTGCGCCGCCTCGTCGCGCAGGGGTTCACCCCCCGGCACACCGAGGGCCTGCGGGGCCACGTCCAGGGCGCCGTGGACGCCCTCGTCGACCGGCTCGTGGAGCGCGTCGACGCCGAAGGCGGCGCCGACGTGGTGGCCGAGTTGGCGGGGCCCCTCCCCCTGAAGGTCATCGGAGACCTCCTCGTCGTCGCGGAGGCCGACCGGGAGCGGTTCTCGGGGTGGATCTCCGCCATGCTGGCACCGGCCACGCGCGAGGAGCTGACGGACGCGATCGACCAGATCCACCGGTTCCTCATCGCCCTGGTGGCCGAGCGCCGCGAGGAGCCGGGCGACGACGTCCTGTCCGGCCTGATCCGCGCGCGCGACGCGGACGACCGGCTCAGCGAGGACGAACTCGTCTCGCTCGCCTTCCTCCTCCTCATGGCGGGCAGCGAGAACGTCCAGCACCTCATCAGCAACGGCCTGCTCGCGCTCCTGGAGCACCCCGCTCAACTGGCCGCCCTACGGGCCCGCCCCGAGCTGCTCGCGGGGGCGGTCGAGGAGCTGTTCCGCTTCGCCCACCCGAACCACACGGCCATCCGCCGCTTCCCCACCGAGGACGTCGAGATCGGCGGGATCCGCGTCCCCCGCGGCGACACGGTGCTCTTCTCGCTGGCCGCCGCGCACCGGGATCCGGCGCGCTACCGGGATCCGGACCGCTTCGACATCACGCGGACGGACCAGGGGCACCTCGCGCTGGGCCACGGACTCCACCACTGCCTCGGCGCGCCGCTGGCCCGGCTCCAGGTCACCCTGGCCCTCGACACCCTGCTCGACCGACTCCCCCACCTCGGCCTCGCCTCCCCCGCCGGGGACCTCCGCTGGACCACCACCTTCAGGTTCCACGCCCTGCGGGCGCTCCCGGTGGTGGCGGCCCCTGCTCCCTGACGGGTCCGGGCGCCGGGCCGTCGGCCGAGCTCACCCCCGTGAAGCTCAGCTGCGCCCCGGCGTCGCCGCCACTCCCCTCAACACTCCAGTGGCGACGAAGCATTGGTAACGTACACCAGAGTGACTGTCCGGCGTCAACCAAAGTGCTGCCGGGGCCGGCCCGATGGGCTTCGAGCAACACTGTGGTGGGCAAAGGCTCGGCATCACGCCAAGGAGGACGTGTACGTGGAGGATGACCAGTCACCCACCTTCGCCCAGCTTCTGGACCACCTCTTCCGCACGGTGCACCCCCCTTCCCGGGGGCCCTACACCTACGCGGAGGTCGCCGAGGGCATCCTCAGGGCCGCGACCGGAGAGGGCCGCGGGGTGACGGCGAGCGCCATCCAACAGCTGCGCACGGGGGCCAAGCGGAACCCGACCCGCCACACCATCAAGGCCCTGGCCGACTTCTTCGGCGTACCGGCGGGCTACTTCGTCGACAGCGCGGCGGCCGAACGCACCCGGGCGGAGATCGACCTGCTCGCCGCCATGCGCGACCAGGACGTCCGCAAGGTGGCCCTGCGGGCCAACGGCCTGAGCGTCGACAGCCTGAAGATGCTGTCCACCGTGATCGAGCAGGCCCGCAAGCTCGAAGGGCTCACCGCCGAGGACCCCGCCCAGGACCTCGGCCTGGACCTGGACGACTGAACCGCGGGGGCGCGTGCGCGGCGACCCCCGACCTCGGAGTGGAGTCGCGAACATGTCAGCATGGGGGCGCACGGGGCGGACTTCCGGGGTGGGGTCCGCCGCGGCCGACCACCCCCGACCGGCGCCACCAGAGTGAGGACATGGACCTTGAGCAGCTTCGCGCCGCGTGCGAGGCGCGCGTCGAGGCCCTCGGGCTCCCGCACCGCTTCAGCACCCGCGACCTGCGCGACGCCGTGGCCGAACAACGCGGACGCCCCATCATCCTGCGCCCCTTGAGCACCCTGGGCGCCGCGGACGCTCCGTGCGGCATCCGCCTGGAGACCCCGGACGCGGACCTGCTGTTCTACGAGGAGGCCACCTCCCCCCTCCACCAGAACCACATCCTCGCCCACGAGATCAGCCACATCATCTGCGACCACCCCGGCAGCCTGGAACTGGACCCGGACACCCTGCGCGCGATCGGGTTCAACCCCACCCTCGTCCAGCGCATGTCCGGCCGGACCAGCTACACCAGCGAGGACGAGCGCGAGGCCGAGGTGATGGCCAGCGTGATCCGACAGCTCATGTACCGGGGGCGCGAGGCCCCGTCGAGCCGGCCCGCCAGCGGCACCGAGAGCTGGGACGCACTGTTCGCCGAGCCACACAGGAAGAAGCGCCACCGCAAATGATCGACATCCTCTTCTCGGGCACGGCCGTCGTGCTGCTGTGCTTCGCCGCGTACTGGGTGCGCGGACGCGGCGGGCACCGGCCCACGGGCAGCTGGGCGATGGCCGCGCTGCTGACCTCCTTCGCCCTCGCCTTCGCCTCGTACGCCCCGGCCGTGGAGCGCGCGGTCGAATCGGTGGTCCCCCACGTCGCCCGGCTCCTCAGCAACTCCTTCACCCTGACGGCGGCCACCTCGGTGCTCGCCTTCCTCTTCCAGCTCAACCTGGACCGGGAGCGGGCCCGGCGGCAGATCCGGCTGCGCGTCATCGCCCTCGGGCTCTGCGTCGCCGGTATGACCGTGTTCTTCGTCGCCGAGCAACTGACGGTCCGCAACCCGGCGTTGTACGCGTGCTACGTGCTCATCTACATCTCCTACCTGGGGTACACGGCCAAGGACTTCCTGCTCCAGACGTGGGCCCAGTCCACCCGTTCGACCCGCCGCAGTCAGCGCTGGGGCCTGCGCACGACCTCGGTCGGCTGCGGCTTCGCCCTCGTCTACGCGGCGTACAAGCTCTTCGCCCTGGTCTCCATCGGCCTCGGTCTGGGGCTCGTACCCGACCAGGCCCGGTGCTCGACCCTGGTGACCCCGCTGCGCTGCACGTTCAGCGTGACCGCGCCCGCCGTCGCCGTGCTCCTCATCACCCTCGGGCTCACCCTCCCCGCCCTGCTGTGGCCGCTCAGCCAACTGCGGCGCCGGCGCTGGGAACGCACCTCCTTCACCGCGCTGGAACCCCTGTGGCGCGAGGTCACCTCGGCGGTCCCCGAGGTCGTGCTGGACCCGGGCCACACCGACGCCGACGCCGACACCCACGACCTCGACTTCCACCTGCACCGCCGGGTCATCGAGATCAACGACTGCGTCCTGGCCCTGCGCCGCTACCGGCAGGCGTCGGTACGGGACGCCGCGGCCGCCGAGGTCGCGCGCAGGGGCGCGAGCGACACTCCCGAGGGCGACGCCGCGGTGGAGGCCGCGGTCATCGCCGCGGCCGTCCACGCCAAGCGCACCGGCCTCCCCCTCGACGGCGACGAGGCACCGCCCGCCGCCGGCACCCGCTCGCGCAAGGGCGACCTCCCGGCGGAGACCGCGTGGCTGCTGCTCGTGGCGAGCGCCTACGCGGCCCGCCCCGCGCGGCCGGAGCCGGAGCCCGAGACCGCGGGCGCGGCCTCGTGAGCGCCCCCCGGCAGGACCCGCTGCGCGACCCGCGCTTCTTCGCCGACCCCTACCCCACCTACGCCGGGCTGCGCGCGGGCTGTCCCGTCCAGCGGGTCCCCACCGGCTCCGGCGGACACCACTCGTACCTGATCACCGGCCACGCCGAGGCCCGCGAGGCGTTCACCGACCCGGGCCTGTCCAAGGACACGGTCCGCTTCTTCGCCGACAAGCCCTCGCAGCGCGACCTGCACCCGGCGCTCGCCCGCAACATGCTGGCGAGCGATCCCCCCGAGCACACCCGCCACCGGCGGGTGGCGACGCCCCTGTTCACCACGGGCCGCGTCCGGCGACTGCGCCCGTTCATCACCCGCGTCGTCGACGACCTGACCGCCGCGTGGCGGCCGGGCACGGAGGTCGACCTGGTGGCGGAGCTGGCGGTGCCCCTCCCGGTCACCGTCGTCTGCGAACTGCTGGGCGTGCCCGAAGCCGACCGCGCCACCCTCGCCGCCCATTCCCACGACCTCTTCGACGCGACCGACACCGCCCGCGTCGACGCCGCCTCGCACCACATCGGCGACTACCTGACCCACCTCGTCGACGCGGCCCGCGCCACCCCGGGCGAGGGCCCCCTCCCCTCGCTCGTGCGCGACTGCGCCGAGGGCGGCCTCGACCGGGACGAGACCGTCTCGCTGGCCGCCCTCCTGCTGGTCGCCGGGCACGAGACCACCACCCACCTCATCGGCAACGCCGTCCTGGCCCTGCTCCGCCACCCCGAGGCGTTCGACCGCCTGCGCCGGGACCCGGAGCTGATCCCCGGCGCCCTCGACGAACTGCTGCGCTACGACTCCCCGGTGAGCGTGGCCACCTTCCGGCACAGCACGCGGGACCTCCGGATCGGCGGGGTCGACATCCCGGCCGGCCACCCGGTGCTCATCGCCCCCGGCGCCGCGAACCGCGACCCGGCGGCGTTCCCCGACCCGGACCGCCTCGACCTCGACCGCGACGCCACCGCCCACCTCTCCTTCGGCCACGGCATCCACCGCTGCCCGGGCGCCCCCCTGGCCCGCGCCGAAGCCGAAATCGCCCTCCACACCCTCCTGACCCGCTTCCCGAACACCCACCTGACCACCCCCACCACCCCCCCGCCCTGGCGCCGAACCCGCCTCACCCGCGGCCTCACCGCCCTCCCCCTCACCTTGGCCTGACCCACCTCCCGCCCGACGGGGTCAAGCGCCCCCACCCCGACCCCTCATGCCCACGAGATCCGGCCAACCCGGCGGGCCGAAGCCACCGTTGCGCGGTCAGCCCAAGGGGGCCGCCCCGCCGGGCCGCAGGAGCGGCGGGCTCAACACCCACGCGCTCCCCCGGCGGTAGAGCGCTGCCGGACGCCCGGTCACCGGCATCCGCTGCTCGCCGGTGGGCTCCACGAACCCCGCGGTCCCCAGCACCTTGCGACGGAAGTTGCTCGGGTCCAACGACTGCTTACCGGCACCAGTCCGCCGCCGAACGGGACCTCGCCCACGACCTGCGGCGTGCGCGTTGGGTCAAAGTCCTGGCCGGCCGCGGGAACGTGCTCACCCGCGAGGTGTTCTCCCCCTTGTGGTCGGGGGCGCCGTCCCCACGATCCGTGCAGATCCTGTTGCCCAACCCCGATCCCCGAGAGGACTCGTGGCTCGATCGGCGCTTTCAGGAGGTGTCCCGATTCGACCCCGGCTTCACGCGGGACCTGCTCAGAGATCAGGTCCGGACGAACATCGAATACCTGACCCGGGCCACCCGGTCGCGCGACGACATCGAATTGCGCACATACAACCTGCCGAACAACTGTCGCGTGATAGCGACCGACCGCGCCGCCTACCTCACGTTCTACAGCGCGTCCGCCCACGGCCGGAATTCTCCGTGCCTGTACGCCCGGGCTCCCGGCATCCTGTACACCGCCGCCCTCCGCCAGTTCGAGGCGACCTGGACCCATGCCACACCGGCCCGCCCGGCGGCCCCCCTCACCTGACAACACTCACCTGACACCCCTTACCGGAAATCCGACCGGAGGCACAAAAACATTCGGTGCGCAAATTCGCCGAGGATACATATCGCCAGGTAAGTCAAGACTTACCTTCGCGGAAATTCGTCCCTATGGTGTGGGTCGAATCGAAGGAGCCCATGGTGTCGGAAACGAAGGACCCCGCGGTGCGTGCGGTCGAATCGGAGCGGGATTACGTGTCCTCCTTGTACGAGCTGCTCGGCGAGCGGCTCTCCGAGGCGCGGGCGAGCCGGGCGAGCGTGCTGAGGGCCCCGGCGGAAGGCGCCGGCGCGGCGTACGAGAGGGAGGTCGCCGCCGAGCGCCTGGCCAAGGAGATCGGGCGGCTGGAGGGCGCCGAAAGAGGGTTGGTGTTCGGCCGCATCGACGGGACGGACGGCACCGCCCTGCGGATCGGGCGGATCGGACTGCACACGGAGGAGGACGACCTGCCGCTGCTCGTGGACTGGCGCGCGAGGGCGGCGCGGCCCTTCTACGAGGCGACCCCGGTCCACCCGATGGACCTGCGGCGCCGCCGACACCTGCGCCTCGAAGAGCGCACGGTCGTCTCGGTGAGCGACGAGCTCCTCGACGGCACCGCCCCGACCGACGAAGACGTCGTGGGGGACGGCCCGTTGACCGACGCCCTCTCGGCGCGGCGCACGGGCACGATGCAGGCGGCCGTCGCGACGCTGCAGGCCGAGCAGGACGAGATCGTGCGCTCCGCCCACCGCGGGGTGACGGTGGTTCAGGGCGGACCCGGCACCGGCAAGACGGTGGTCGCGCTGCACCGGGCGGCCTACGTCCTGTACGCGTTCCCGCGCGCCGCGGAAGAGGGCGTCCTGGTGGTCGGCCCGAACGCCCGGTTCCTCGACTACATCTCCCAGGTCCTCCCCTCGCTCGGAGAGAACGACGTCGTACTGGCGACCTGTCGGGAACTGGCCGGAGTGTCCCCGGACGCCACGGACCCCTTCGACGCGGCGCGCCTCAAGGGCGGTTGCGACCTCGCCGAAGCCCTGTCCGCTCTGCTGCGCCGCCACCAAGCCCCCGCGGGCGCCTTCACCGTGCGGGTCGGACAGGAACCGGTCCACCTGTCCGCCGTGGAAGTCGCCGCGGCGCGCGACGCCGCCCTGGCGGCCGCACCCGGGCACGACCCCGCGCGCCGGGTGTTCACGGAACTCTTGGTCGACGCCGTCACCGACGCGATGCGACGGGACGTGGGCGACATCCTCGACCAGATCGACGCGGACACCGCCAAGATGACCGGCTTGGACCTGGACCGGTTCACGGGGGCCGCCCAGCGCCGTGTCGAAGGCGCGGCCGCCCCGGGTCCGGTCCACGAGCTGGACCTGGATGCCCTCCGAGCCGACCTCCTCGACGACCCCGGCTTCGACCGGGCGGTCGAAGCGCTGTGGCCGCGGCTGGCACCCGCCGACCTCGTGCAGGCGCTCCTGACGCGGGCCGACGCCCTCGCCGAGCACCTGCCCCACCTGACCGCCGAGGAGCGGTCCCTCCTGCTGCGCGCCCCGGACGCCCCGTGGACCGATGCCGACCTCCCCCTGCTGGACGAGGCGGCGAGCTTGGTCGCCGGTCCGCCCGAGCGCACGTACGGCCACGTCGTCGTCGACGAGGCCCAGGAACTGACCGCCATGCAGTGGCGGATGATCCTGCGCCGCTGCCCGTCACGGGCGATGACGCTGGTGGGCGACTTCGCCCAGGCGGGCCCGGTCGCGACGGCGCGCGACTGGAAGGAAGCACTGGGCCCCCACGTCGGCCCGCGCTTCAAACTCCACAACCTGACGGTCAGTTACCGCACCACCCAGCAGATCCTGGAGAGCGTGCGGGACCTGCTCACCCGGATCGCCCCGGACCAACAGCCCACCCGCTCCCTGCGCGGCGGCGAACCCCCGCGCACGGTGACCACGCCCCCGCACGGCTCGCTCCAGGCACTCGCCGAGGAACTCCACAGCCAGCGCACCGCACACCCGGGCGAGCTCCTGGGCGTGATCTGCGCGGACGCCAGGGTCGGCGAGCTGACGGCCCACGGCATCGCGGACCACGCCCGCATCGTCCCGGCCTCCGAAGCCCGCGGCCTGGAATTCGACGGGGTCGTGGTCATGAACCCCGAAGAAATCACCACCTCCCGCCCCGCCGGCGAAAGAGACCTCTACGTAGCCCTCACCCGAGCCACCAAACGCCTGTGCACCATCACCACCCGGCCCACCTGACACCCCACCGCTCCGCGACCGCCGCCCACGACCCCTCCACCACGGAAAGCCGCCCCCGGCCGAGGTGTCCCCTCGGCCCGAGGGCGGCAGTCCGTCAGTGATCGCGCCTCTGTGGACGCGCCCGTAGGTGTCAGCGCCGCAGGGTGAGGACGCCCGGCCGGTACGGCAGCAGGTCGTAGGGCTCGCTCGCGGTAGGGGACTTGCCCTGGTACAGGAGCTGCAGGTTGCAGGGGTCGATGGTCATGGTCTGGTCCGGGTTGGTGCGGATCAGGTCACCGTGGCTGATGTCGTCGCTCCAGGTGGCGCCGCTGTTGGCCTTGCCCGCGAAGGGGTTGCCCTCGGTGGCGGCCTGCGGGGTCCAGGAACCGTTCAGGCTGGTGGCGGTGAACGAGCGGAAGTAGCGCCGCTCGTTGGCGCCCCGGGCCTCGACGATCATGAGGTACTGGTTCTGGCCCTGGACCTTGTAGACCTGCGGAGCCTCGAACAGGTCCTTCACCGTGTCACTCATGACCGTCGTGTACGACGAGCCGAAGTTGCCCGGGAAGTTCCCGATCGGCATGCTCGCCCGGTAGATCTTGCCGTTGTCACCGGCGAAGAACAGGTACATGTTCTTGTCGTCGGCGATCAGGGTCTGGTCGATCGGTCCCGTGCCGGATTCGGCGCGCGGGATGCTGCCGGTGAACAGCGGCTGCGGCGCGGACCAGCCGTTGGGGTCGGTCGGATCGCTCGACGTGCGGTAGCTGAAGGGCGAGGCACCCCACTGGTACGCCAGCACCCAGATCTTCTTGGGCGCGAAGTAGAACAGGGTGGGCGCCACCGCCTTCTCGCTCATCCGGACCTGCCCGGCCGACGCCATGTCCGGCCAGTTCGTGAAGGGGCTGAACGCCATCGAGCCGTAGCCGGTCGCCGAAGCGCTCGACGCGTACACCAGGTGCTTGCCGCCCACCACCACGTGGGTGAAGTCCTTCAGCGCGGCCCACCCGTTCGACGGCTGTGCGAGGGGACCCGTCGAACTCCACTTGTACGTCGCCGGAAGGGTGCAGGTCGCACCGCCGCCCGTCGAGGAGGGGCCGGTCCACTTCTGGTTGCCGACGGACACGCAGGTGTACAGCTGGATCGTGGTGCCGTTGGCGGTGCCGGCGCCGACGGCGTCGAGGCACAGCCCGGACTGGACGCCGGCGATCGAGCTGTCGGCGTTGACGTTCCACTGCTGGTTGGCGCCACCGTTGCAGTCCCAGACGACCACCGCGGTGCCGTTGCTGGTGCCCCTGCCCTTGGCGTCCAGACACTTGTCGCCGCGCGTCTTCAGCTGCTTGCCGGCGGTGTAGGTCCAGCGCTGGTCGCCCTGTCCGGCGCAGTCCTGCAAGCGGACCCGGGTGCCGTTGGCGGGCGCGGAGCCCGGGACGTCGAGACAACGGCCGGAGCCGACGCCCTTGATCTCCCCCGTACCCTCGGTCGGCTTGGGCGGGGTGACGGCGGAGCCGGAACGCAGAGCGCTCGTGACGGCGGTGTAGGCGGGCTTGGGCTTGCCGGCGCCGTCGAACAACAACGGGTTCTCGCCGGCGCGCCAGGAGTCGCTGTCCCGCACGCCCCACACCGTGATGCCGGTGCAACGGAGCACGGACAGGCAGGTGTTGACCGCGCTCTCGTAGTGGGCGGGCGCGGCCTGGGCGATGTCCAGCTCGGTGATCTGGACGTCGACCCCCAGGGCGGCGAAGCCGGCCAGGGTGGTCTTGAAGCTCGCCGGCGGGCCGCCCGCCCCGAAGTGGCTCTGGAACCCGACGCAGTCGATCGGCACGCCGCGGGACGTGAAGTCCTTGACCATGCGGTAGACGCCCTGGGTCTTGGCGTCCGTCCAGTTCTCGATGTTGTAGTCGTTGTAGCAGAGCTTGGCCGAGGAATCGGCCGCACGGGCGGTGCGGAACGCCTCTTCTATGAAGCCGTCGCCCAGCACCTTCTGGAAGACCGAGTCGCGGAGCCGACCGCTGCCGCCGTCGGCGAACGCCTCGTTGACCACGTCCCAGGCGTAGATCTTGCCCTTGTAGTGGGTCAGCTCGGTGGTGATGTGATGGTTCATCACGCTGCGCAGCGTGTTCGCGTCGCGGATGGAGCCGACCCAGGCGGGGAGCTGCGAGTGCCAGACCGTGGTGTGGCCGCGCAGGCGCTGGCCGTGTGCCAGGGCGCGATCGACGATCCGGTCCGCGGGGCCGAAGTTGAAATTGCCGCGGGACGGTTCGACGGCGTCCCACTTCATCTCGTTCTCCGGGGTGACCATGTTGAACTCCCGGTCGGCGAGCGCGGTGTACGCGGAGTCACCGAGCCTGCCGGCGGCCACGGCCGTGCCGAAGTACCGGCCCGAGGGGGCGGCCTGGGTGCCCAGGCCCGCGGCTCCGGCGGAGCTGGGGAGGAGCGTCACGACGCCGGCCACCAGCGCGGTGGCCGACAGCCCGATCGCCCATGTCCGGCGACCCCGGCGGAGCCGGTGCAGGCCCTTCATGATTCTCCTCCGGGGTTCCGCGTACCGGTCGCTCTGGGTCCGTGGGTGTGTTGCGTCATGTGAGGGGCTTTCTTCAGGGGATACGTCAGTGGGGGAAGCGGGACCTGCCCCGCCGCACGTCATGACGTGCGGCGGGGAGGACCCCCCTGAAGTGGAGGCTTCCGAGCGCGCGGCCTCGTAACAGAAAAGTCGTGCTGCCCGCGGAATTGCCCCGTGACGGATCTCGCAGGCAGAAAGCGTTACGCCGGACCCCGTGACCTGGTCGCGCCCGGGGAAGGGGCGCCGCACGCATCTGCGGCGAACGCCGGTCACGGCGCACGGCACCGGGCGCGGGACGCGGGAAACGCGGGGATCCGGAGGAGCGGTGCTCAGGCGCCGGGGCCGCGCACGATGAAGGAGGCCTGGCCGGCGAAGGCCCGCGTGCCGTCGGAGCCGTCGAGCCAGATACCGCCGTCGCGGTGGCGGAGGAGCGATCCCGGATAGTTGTGCGCGTGCAGGGCGACGGACCCGGCGACCGCCCCGGGACGGGGACAGAAGGTGGCGTCCTCACGGAACAGTGCGCTGCCGTCGTCGGCGCTCAGTTGCAGCCGCAGGTAGTGGTGGCGAAGGTACCGGCCGTCCGCGGCGCGGAAGGTGACGCACCGTGTGTCGGCCAGTCCCCCGACGACCGTGAAGGTGACCCGCTGACGATCCTGCGCGCTGCTGGACGCGCCGAAGCCGCCGAGCGCCGCGAAGTCGCCGGTGTACGTGACGAACAGGCCGGGACTGTCCGCGGACTCCAGCGACCGTGCGCCCAGCGCGACGGTGCCCGCGGCCGCGGACGGGCCGCCCGGGGGCGGGCTCGCCGGTGACGGTCCGGCCGAGGTGGTGGTGCGCGAGGGGAGGGGCGTGGGCGTGCCGACCGCGGGGGCTGCGGTGGCGCCGGGCACGTGGGGCGCCGATTCGGGCCAGCTCGCGTAGGTGGCGGCCCCGGCGATGAGCACCGCGCCGGCCGCGAGGCTCACCAGCTGATGAGCGGTCACCGCCTGGAGTTTGCCGATCAGCACGCCGTGCAGTCCGCCGCCCCCCGTCGCCGTCCCCGCGCCGACGGCGACCGGGGCCGCGGCCAGCCAGGCAGCGCTGGTCGCCGTACCCGACAGCAGGCCCTTGGCGGCCAGCGCGGCGATCAGTGCGGCCGGGACGGCCAGCGACGTGAGGCTGAGGGGCAGCAGTTCGGCCGGAATCCGTTCCGTCGACGTCCCCGTGCAGAGCGGGCAGTCACGGGTGTGCCGCGCGATCCGCTTGCGCCACACCGATGCGCGGTCACCGTCCCAGCCGACGACGGTCCCGTCCAGCTGCGGACAGCGCGGGTCGGCCTCCAGCGCGTCGACGATCGTCCGGCACAGTTCCAACTGCTCGCGCATGCGTTGCAGGCGCACTCCGGCGTGCGCGACCGTGAGACCCGTCGCGGCGGCCAGGTCCTCCCGGCTGAGCAGGCCGGCGCATTCCTGCCACCACAGCGACAGCAGCAGCCGGTGGTCCGGGTCGAGCCACCGGCCGGCTTCGACGACCCGGCGCCGCTCGTCCGACACGTGCAGCCGCAGGATCGCGGCGTCCACGGGCTCGGCGCCGACGTCGGGTATCCGGTGTGCCTCGTCGATGACCGTGGTGCGGTCGGCGAGGGCGTGCTGGCGTTGCCAGTGGGAGTTGATCTGGCGGAGCGTGATCGACACCAGCCAGGACCGGAAGCTCTCCGGGGCGCGCAGGGCGGGCAGGTCGCGCACCACGCGCAGCAAGGTCTCCTGGACGACGTCGTCGACGTCGGCATGCCCGCTCAGCGCGCGCCCGACGATGTTGTAGACCAACGGCAGGTAGGCGGCGATCAGTTCCTCGCGCACCCGATCGTCACCGGCCTGCGCCGCGACGACGAGCCCCACGTGGTCTGCGTCAATGAGCCCCATTCCCACCTTCCCCCAGGGGAGCGATCCACCGAGTACGGCGGCAAACCCTAGCCTCGACGTAGGCATACGGCCAAAGCCTGCGCCTCGGGCGGACGATCCGCCCGGTGCCGACGGGGAAGGCCCGGCGCCCTGGGCCCGCGGGTGAGCTGTTCGCGGTTGCCCTCGCCGGCCTCAAGGCAGGTGCGGATCGCCTGGCGGCGGGGCGTGGGCCGAGGTCGGTGAACAGCGGCCGGGAGCGGAACTCCCCGGCGTCTCGGCTGTCACATCGGGTTCCTGTCGGGAATCGACGCACCGTTCCGCTCACGTCACCGAGCCCGCGCCGTCGCCCTCGGCGCCGGCTGCGCCGGGCCCCACCCGGCTGGCAACCCGGCCCGCCGGCTGTCCCCGGCGGATGCGGAGACCACCGTCGTCAACGCCGTGCCGGATGCCGTGGAGCGGCTGCGGCTGCACCAGCTCACCGCCGGTCAGGAGACCACGACCCCGCAGCCCCGTGGCACCGCCGTCGCCCCCGAGCACCAGGTCGAAGCCGGCGGCGACGCGGAGCTCGGCTACGCCACGCCGCTCCACGCGCTCGGCGGCCACGGTGACGACGGCGGCGAACTCGGCCCGGCCGAGCCCACCTTCGACGCGGCCTCCCGCCCCTCGGCCCTGCCGAATCCCGGCCGGGCCTGTCGGTGACGCTGGTCGCCCGCGGCGAACTCGGCGCCCGGGACCACCTGCGCCGGGCCTGCGACCGTCTGGGCAGCACCGTCCTGCAGCGCACCGGCGTCGAAGCGAGCCGGATGCTGTACGCCGACGGCACCACCGGGCGTCCGACGCGACGGTGCGAACGGCCTGCCGCTGCCGATGTCCTGCCGCCTCGGCCGGCTTCACCGGCATGCAGGGCATGCAGGGCATCGCGGGAACACTGGCCGGTGGCAGGATCCCGCGCTCCTCGACCAGTGGTGACCCGCCGTGCGGGTGGCCGCCCGACCCCGCTGACCTCAGGGCCTGCCGACGGGACGTAAGAGTTTCGTCACCCGGTCCGGTCTGGCATCCGTGCGGTCCACCGCGCTTGAATGCGGGCTACACACTCGCGAGGAAGAGGCTTCGGTGAAGGCAGGCAGAGGGCGGCGCGGCAGGATCGTGCTCGGTCCGGTGATCGCAGCGGTGGTGCTGGGCACCGGGCTGTACTGGTTCCAGCCGTGGAAGCTGTGGCAGGACGACACCGTCCACGAGGCACTGCCGTCCGCCGCGCCCGCCGCGGGAGCGCCGAGCCCCGCGCCGCCGACCGTCGCTGCCGGCCCACGGACCCTCGCCCAGGGCACCCTGATCAGCCACGAACACACGACCACCGGCAGGGTGAAGCTCCTCCGGCTCGCCGACGGCTCGCACACCCTGCGCCTGGAGGACCTGGACACCAGCAACGGCCCGGACCTGCGGGTCTGGCTCACCGACGCCCCCGTCAAGGAGGGCGCGGCCGGCTGGACCGTCTTCGACGACGGCAAGTACGTCAGCCTCGGCAAGCTCAAGGGCAACAAGGGCGACCAGAACTACGAGATCCCGGCCGCCGTGAACCTCGCCGACTACAGCAGCGTCACCATCTGGTGCGACCGCTTCGACGTCTCCTTCGGCGCGGCCACCCTCGAGCCCGCCTGACACGAACACCCGCCACCGACCCGCACACCACCGCTTCCACAGCTCGACATCGGCCGGTGCCGAGCGCACCAGCCAGCTCAGCCCGCCTTCGCCACCGGCTCCAGGATCGCCACGCACTCCACGTGGTGCGTCATCGGGAAGAGGACACAAAGTGCGGGGCCTATGGAAACAGCAGGTCAGAGGGGGTCTCTTGACCCAGAAGGCGGGTCGCTGGGGGCTCTGAGCGTCAAATGAGCGTCACGGCCGGCAGTAACAGGGGGTCAGCAACCGCCCGTCGCGAGTCCGGGCTTCTACACCGGCAGCACGCTTTGGAACGACCAGTATCGGTGAAGAGGACCCAGACGAGGGAAGCCCACCCGTTCCAGTACTTCGACCCGGCCTATCGTGGCTGTCCCCCGCAGCTCGTCGAGTCGAGGCCGGAACCGTGAAGTACGCGTTGTCGGAGAAGCAGGCCGCCATGCTCCAGGAACTCGCGGCCAGCACGGCCCCTACCCCTGTCCCACCCGCGAGCACACACACGACCTGGGCGCTGGAGAAGCGGGGCCTGATCAAGAGGACGTGGCACGGCAGCGGGCAAGACGCGATCGTCACCGAGGAAGGCCGCTTCTACCTCAAGCACGGCAAGCACCCTCGGGAAGTGCAGGCGGAGAAGAAGCGGCTGGAGGGGGACGCAGAACAAGCAGCGCGCGCTCCCGCCGGCGGAACCGAGCTGATCTCCCGGTTGCGCTCAGCGTCGGGAAGGATCACGGTCCCGAACCCCGGCCCTCAGACCCGGGGCAGGTGGCGTGCGGCCTACTACGACGCGCTCCACCACCGTCGCGTACCGGATGAACACAAGCTGCGCTGGACCGGCCGACAGCAAGGTGACAGCGTCTTCACGCTGATCAACGAGAAGGCAGAGGAATCGGCTCGGCCAACACCGGTCCCGTCGATCGACGTGCCCGACGTCCTTGACCGCCCTCACGCCCTGGTCCGCGCGACGCGCAAGGCTCTCGGAAGGTCTCAGGCCGCGATCGATACCCGCGATAAGCCCGGCGCCATCCCCCTGCACGTGTCCCGCCCGCTCGCCGACCGGGCCCTGCGGATCATGCATGCGCTTCTGACCGAGGCGGAAAGCCGCGGGTACGGGGTCGAGACGCGAACCGACCTGGAGCGAGGCCGAACGCTGCACCAGCTGGTCATCGTCATCAACGGGCACGCCTACCCGCTCACCATCACGGAGCGGACAACGAAGGTGCCCCACGAGCCCACCGCGCAGGAGCTGCGCCAGCAGGAGCGCAGTCCCTGGACGCGTCTTGCGAAATACGATCACGAGTTCAACGGGCGTCTCGAAATCGGGGCGCCCACCGGAACGTGGTATCAGCATTCCTATACGTACAGTGACGGCGCGAGGTGGACGCTGGAGTCGCGCCTCGGACTCCTTCTGCAGGGTCTTGAACACCGGGCGGCGGAGTCCGAACGCCGGAAGCAGGAAGCGGAACTCCGCGAGGCCGAGCAGCAGCGCGAATGGTACGCGGCCGTTGCTCGGGCGCGGGAGCTGCAGATCGAGCAGCATCGCGCGAAGGTTCTCGTCGAGCAGGCGGAGTCGTGGTCCCGGGCCGAAGAGATCCGCGCCTTCTGCCTCGCCGCCCGTGCGCGGACAGCCGGCGATACCGTCCCGGAAGGCGAGGCGGAATGGCTGCAATGGGCCGAGGCGTATGCGGCGCGGATCGACCCTCTCAGTGCGCCCTTGCGGCATCCGCAGGATCCGCCGGCAGGACGCGAAGACCTGCGCGGGCTGCTGAGGGTCGCCCCTCACGCCCATCCCTGGCCGTTCGACAGCCGTGGCCGCTGGGCACTCCCCGCGGCCGGTCCGGACCCTCAGCGAAAATGATCGAAAGCACTTCGGCCCCTGTCCGTGGCAGGCGGACAGGGGCCGAAGCGCGTTCATCCAGCGATGGTCAGCGGAGCATCCAGCCTCTCCCACGCCGCCAGGACGGCTTTGTGGGCGTCTGGTTGCAGGTGCGCGTAGCGCTGGGTGGTCTGGAAGCTTTCGTGGCCCAGAAGGTGCTGGACCTCGTAGAGGGATACCCCTTTCTGTACCAGCCACGAGGCACAGGTGTGCCGCATGGAGTGCGGCGGATAGTGCGGGACGGGCCGCTGGTCGCCGTCTGAATCGAAGTAGGAGGCGCTGGCGAGGGCCGGCCACCAGGTCTGCCGCCGCCAGTTGCCGTCGTCGAGGCGACGGCCCGCTCTGCCCTTGGTGACGGTGGTGAAGACCAGCGCGTCTCGGCCGAGCCCTTGGATGTGGCGTTCGAGGGCCTCCAGGGCGTAGGCCGGGATCGGAACTTCCCTGCGGCTCTTCGAGCTCTTGGGATACTCCTTGATCCCGCTCTTGGTGTTGACCTCAACCACGAACAGGCGCGCTCGGCGTCGGTCGATGCGGTGGCAGTGCAGACCGGAGAGCTCACCCCATCGCAGTCCGGTGTAGAGGCCGAGCAAGCACATGGTGCGCCATGGGGCGGGAAGTTCGTCCAGGATGCTCTGTGCCTGGTCGAGGGTGAACCATTGCGGCGGCTTGACCGCGATCGTCGGCAGATCGATGCTGCGGCAGGGGCTCACGGCGAGCACGTCGTCGTCCACGGCCGCTCGCATGATGGAAGACGTCAGGTTGTAGGCCCGCTTGATCGCGGACGCGCCTGTCCCCTTCTCGGCCAATGCGCGGATCCAGCTCTGGATGTCCATGCGGGTGACGGCCCGCATCTCCCAGTCTCCCCAGTGCGGCAGCACGTGGTTCTTGATGCTGGAGGCATCTCCACGCAGAGTGTGAGGCTCGGCGATCCTGGCGTTCCACGAGCGATCGTGCCATTCGCGGAACGTGATCTCGCCCGCACGAGGGTCACGAAGGGTTCCGCGGGCGAACTGCGTCTCCAATTCGATGCCCCAGGCCCGCGCCTGAGTCTTGAGAGGAAACGATTCGCTGAATCGGTCACCGGCACGGTTCCTGACGGTGGCCTGCCAGTTGCCAGTCTGCAGCTTACGCAGGTACAGGTCCGCTCCTTGCGTTGAAGGTGAAGTAGAAACGGTGGCCCGAGGTCAGTGGCGGACCGCAACGGGAGCGACAGCCCGGCGGTTGATGAACTCGTAGAGTCCTGCCTCAGGTACACGGACCCGAGAGCGGCCCGGTCCGGTTCTCAGGTCGACTACGGGCAATTCGCCGGCGGCGATGAAGCGGTAGACCGTACGGCGGTCGACGTCCAGGGCAGAAGCGACCGCCGGAATGGACAGCAAGCGTGTGAACAGCAGTGTCTCCGTGGTTCGCATCGGTACATATGACATAGCGAAGGGGCGGCGAGCAGGCGCACATCCAGATCCGCTTGAGCGGTATCAGCCCGAACCGGGAACTCTTACCGCAAGCTTGCACTCGACGTCACGTCGGGCAGCTCGAAGGCGGCCTCCAGGTGGCTGAAATCAATTTCCGCCGACACCTGAAGGCAGTACGCAAATCGCGATGCGAGATAGGCGGCGCTGACGCCAACGATCTCGGCAATCGCCACCAACTGTCCCGCGGTCAGTGGGCCCGCCTTCATCCAGTCGGCAATGCACGCATCACGAAGCACGGAGATGCCACCGTCAAGCCGCAAGCCAGTCTCGCGACTCTCTAGCCGAGCTGCTTCCCAGGCCCCCTCCCACGCCCGGCGGTACATCGCCGCCGTCAGCGGCCGGCCGTCGTCCCTCACGAACACCGTGTCGCACGATCCGAGGCCACGTCTGGCGACCTCCTCCTTGAGGACCCGAGCTAGACGGGCGCCAAGGGGAACCCGTCGAGCCGCTCCGCCTACAGCCTCGGCAGCCGCGATTCCACGCCCTCTGGAGTTCACCATCAACACTCCAGAGCCCCCGTCAGTCGCCTGGATGTCTCGGACTCGCAACGCAAGTGCCTCCGACGGGCGCAACGCAGCGAAAGCCACCGTAGAAAAGAAGGCTCTCAGCACTTGGCCGTTATGAGGACTTCGACCGATACCCTCCAGCAGCATGTCCCGCCGCCGGGCCGACACTAGGCATTCGTCACCAACAATGACGGTGGACACAGACCGACTCCCCTTGTGGTTGCAGATTTCAGCGAGAATTTCCGAGGCCGCTATTCGCCGGAGAACCCAAGGTTGACATGGCTTCCCGAACACTTCCAGCCTGCTCCCCACCGAGATGGCCTGCCGTCGGCGAACCCACCCAGACGATGCTGGATGAAGTCAGCCGCCACACAGATCGACGCGACGAGTACCGCCGTTACTGAACGACGCGGACATCACTAATTATCCGGGGAATCCGGGATTATCGAAATCACGAAGGCTGTGATAGCAGGGGCTTCCATCTGCGACATCACCTGGGCCTGAAATGTGGGCAGATGCCCCAAACTGCGCATTGCGGACGCGGCGCAAACGGGACGACACACCCTGGCAACTCTCCAACCATGGAGCAGGTGCCTTCTAAGCACCCGCTCCATCACAGCGCCTTCCAGCAATACCGCCGAGAAGCAGGAGCCATGCTTTGTACTGAACTTGATTGGGTGATATCGAGGCTGTTCGCCTGACATTGCCCCTGTCATTCCGGTAGCCCTGACGCTGCGAGGTACGCGCAAGGCAGCGGTTTGACCAACGCCGAGAGGGCCGCGCGGGAGCGAATCCGACTTCAGTTCGTGGAACGCCTCACGAGCGGGGAGAGGGCCCGGAGTCGGCACGTCTGGTCGTGGCAGCAGCCGGCCCATCGGGCGATCGAGCGCGACAATGAGGCCGCGGAACCATGGAAGATGGAGACTCTCCACGGGTGCAAGCAGCCGCGGTGCGGACGAGGCCGGAAAATCGCCGAGACGCCGCGCACACCAGTTGGCCAGACCCGCGAAGTTAGCCTAAATCCAGCACCGGCCACACCTCGCCGACGGACAACCTCGCCGGGACATACAAAGTTCAGTAGCACCAGCCAGTTTCTCGCTCTGCCCTATCGCGGCCATCCGTCCGTAGCTCATCGAGTCGCATGGACCCAAGAGTGGTGAAGTGCGACTCGTCTGGGGCGCAGGTGGACGCGCTCCGGAGATCGTGGGGGTTCCAATGCCACAGCTGCCCCACCCGACGGCACCCAGACGACTTGGGCAATAGAGCACAGCAGTCTCTTCCGGCCGGGGAATTTGATACACGGCAATCACCCGTCACCTGATTCAAGATCCGAAGATCGGCTGCTGGCCGGGGCCGGGATCACGAGATTGCCTACGGCGCACCTTCTTGGCGAGGGTCTTATCGTATCCCCGCGTGTGGTTTCGCTTGTGCCGTTCCTTAACCACCTCACTTGTCGGGGCGGTGGCCCGGTCCACAACGATGGATACGGACATTCCTTCCTCTGCCCGCTCCCTGCCGAGCGCCCTCAGATCATCGAGTGTGGTGCCCACTGTGCCTACCAGCCCGTTCTTCACGAGCTGAGTGAACTCAGTGTTCCCCAAGTACCGTTCGACATGCCCGTATCCGAGGCGGCTCCCCTTGTTCGGGCCGCTCGTCACATCGTCATCCAACAGCATTCGCACATATGGCACCGGGAGATACATGCCCGGCGCCGGCCCTGGGTCGACAGTTTCCTTTTGTGACCAGTAGGCGAGTTTGACAAAACAGGGGTCCGAACCCAGACGCCATTCATGAGGTGCCGATGGCGCCCTACTCATCGCGGCCACTCGGTCCAAACGATCCATCTGCCCAAGGAGTTGCTTATCCGCATACATCCACCGAGCACCCGCCTCAGAGGGGAGCCGCTTCACTTGAACAAGAATGAAACTCTGGGTGGCCTCGTGGTAATAGATCAGGTCCGCCCCGAGTCGAGATTCCACCGGCGTTGCATTGATGTTCGCCACCTCGATACGGTTGCCGAGATGTTCGAAGACATGGATGTCACACCGGAACGACGCCCCGGTGGCACCACTGCCGGAAGACCACCCCGCCTCGGTGAACACGTCCGAATCGAAATCGATGTGACGGGCATCGTTTTCGATCAAGCCTTGTTCAAACGGCTCCGGGATGAGCCCGGCCAAGTGAGGGGCATCCGGGTCACTCGGGCGCCGCCAAGCTGCGAGCCGCGCTGGAGGGATGTTAGCGATGGCCAGACCCAGGCGCGTCATGTCGTACTGCTCCTGCCAAGCACGATCCTCAGGGCGTCGAGGGTCGAACGGGTCGGGCTCGGCCGCCTCACCCAAGAAGTCGAGCATCCTTCGCAGCACGTCACCCTGCCGAGCCAGACCCTCCAGCAGAACCTCGGAGTCCTCGGCTTCGAGCACCGTGACTTCACTTGTCCAGGCACTCTCCAGGGTGCGCCGCAGAGGAAGCGACGTCTCGTCACTAAGTGACCGCATCAGGACCGGCACCGGAGTCTCCCGTACCAACTCGACGGTGATGCGGGAATCAACGGCCGCCACCTTGTCCCCACGAGGCTGCCGCACGACTCCCAGCCAGCGCAACGGACACTGGCCGGCCTCGCCGGCAGATCGCGTGACGAGCAGAGCGATGTGGGGCGTTCGATCGCTAGGAAGAGAGGCTGTAGCAACCGTTTTCGTGAAGGACTGCTTGACCAGCAGCTCCTCATCGATACGGTCCAACTCTTTGGCACTAAGAGCGATGACGTAAACCATGCACGGAGCGTACGTGGAGCGACACCAGCACGTCACCCAATACCTCGGAAGACAGGCGTACCCCCAACTCGCCGGGGAGGAGCTGCCGCCCCGGCGAGGCCCTTCAGCGAGTCCGTTAGCGATCGAACGGACTAGCTTCTGCGGCGTCCTCCGCCGGTCAGCAAGCTGACCACCTTCGGCCGGGTCGGCGCACAGCCAGAAACGAGGCGCCCCGAGCACGCCGGCCCATCCCACATGCACCCCGGAGAATGCCTAACACCTAGCATCTAGGTTTTAGGGATGCAGGCCAGGGACCGCCTGCGTGCTGTCGTACCTAGGAATCCTGCTGATCGACCGCTGCTTCGTAGAAGGCATCCGCGAGAGCGATAATGATGGAGTTGATAGCCGGCCCGTCGGTGAAGAAGTAGTCAGCCATCGTGTTGTGGGCGTCCTGGTTGTCTGCAACCGCCTCCGTAACGGCTGCTTGAAAGTCCTGCGACTCCACGAACTGCTTCTTGGAATTCACCTTGGTCTGCTTGATCAGGTTCGGGTCAGCCAGCAATCGTTGGACGAGCCCTTGTACGAACTCCCTGACCTGGGACTCGGCGAACGCTGCGGCGCCGAAGAGGTCGTTCATCTTGTCTATGACGACCTGGAGCGCGACGTACTTCGGCTCCTTCTTCGTGCCCGTGCCGGCAGCGCTGATACCCTTCAGCTGCCCGTCGCCCACGAGCGAGATGTCGACCAGGATCGCCTTGTTGTGCTTGACCCCGACCAGCACCACGTCGGAGAGGTCTACTTCAGCAGCCCAGGCAGACTCGGCGATGACCTTCTCCAGCAGGCGCAGGAAGATCGAAAGCATCTCCATGTAGGGGTCGCCGTAGTCGACGATCTGAGACATGAAGTCATAGAGGCGTACGTAGGTGGACACATCCTTACGGAACAGGTCGAGCGCGTTGAGCGCGACCTTGTCCTCATCCTCAATCGCCCGCGCATAGCGGCGCCGGAAGTCATGCTGCGCCGGGCTGATCGCCGCCGAGAGCGCATTGTTGCCCTTCCGGGTCACCCACAGCTCGGCGACCTTGCGGACGTCGTCCTCAGCGTAGATTCCGGCCTGGGCGAGCTTGGCAGCCAGGTGGACGACGACGTACGGATCGCTCTCGGTCTCTAGAGTCGCGTTCTTGAAGTACGGCTCGAAGGCTGCCTTGATGTCCTCGGGCTTGTTGGCGAAGTCGATGACGAACGTCTTGCGCTTCTGCTCTCCGCCAGCAGTGCGGTGGGTGCGGTTGAGCCTCGAGAGCGTTTGCACCGCGGTCACCCCCGGCAGCTTCTTGTCGACGTACATCGCCGAAAGCAGGGGCTGGTCGAAGCCTGTCTGGAACTTGTTGGCGACTAGCATGATCTTGTATGTCTCGCCCTTGAACGCGGCTGCCAGATCAGCTCCGGCACCGGGGTTCATGTTCGCCTCGGTGAACTCGTCATCCTGCGACGGCTGCGGGCCCCAGCCGCTGTGCCAAGTTTCATCCTCGGCCATCGTCACCCCGGCGGAGAAGGCAACCAGGGTGCGGTAGTTGTACGCGGGGTCCTCGGCGCGGCGCCTGTCGATGTAGGCGTCGATGGCCAGCTTGTACTTCACTGCGGACTTGCGCCAGTCGGTCACCACCATCGCCTTCGCCTTACCTTCGAGCAGGTAGGCGACGTTGGCGTGGAAGTGCTCGACGATGATCTGGGCCTTCTGGCTGATGTTCGTCGGGTGCAGCTGCACCCACCGCATCAGGCCCTTGCGGGCGGTGGCCTCCTCGACCTCTCCCCCGTCACCGCTCGCGGCCTTGCCGGCGATCTTCAGCGCGGTGTCGTAGGACTGGTAGCCCTTGAGGACGTCGAGGATGTAGCCCTCCTCGATGGCCTGCTTCATCGAGTACAGGTGGAACTCTCGCGGCTTGCCGTCGGGTCCCTTGCGACCGAACAGCTCCAGCGTCTTGTTCTTCGGCGTCGCGGTGAAGGCGAAGTAGGAGATGTTCTCCGACTCGGCACGCTCGGTCATCTCCGAGGCCAGCACCGACTCCACATCTATCTCACCACCCTCCTCGATCTCCTTCACCTCCTCAGCGGTCAGCACCTGCTTCAGCTTCGAGGAGATCTGTCCCGACTGGGAGGAGTGCGCCTCATCAGCGATGACGGCAAACCGCTTGCCCTTCAGGCCAGCGTCGGTCCGGATCTCGTCGAGCGCATACGGGAAGGTCTGCACCGTCACCGCAATGATCAGCTCGCCGCTTTTCAACGCCTGTGCCAGCAGACCCGACTTCGACTTCGCGCCAGCCTTACGGACGTCCTCGGGGCTGATAGTCGCGACGATCTTTCCGGTACCGTCAATCTGCCGGATCGCATCCTGCAGCTGGGAGTCGAGCACGGTGCGGTCCACGACCACGATGACCGAGTCGAAGACCTTCCGATCATCGACATGCAGCCGCGCCAGCCGGTGGGCCGTCCAGGCAATGGTGTTCGTCTTCCCCGAGCCGGCCGAGTGCTCAATCAGGTATCGCTGCCCGACACCCTCCTCTTTCACCGCGTCGACGATGTTCGTGACGGCCTCCCACTGATGGAACCGTGGGAAGAGCATGCTCGTTCGCCGCACCGAGGTGCCGGTAGCGACGTCCCAATCTTCCTTGATCTGCACGATCATCAACCGCCCGATGATGTTCAGCCAAGCATGCTTCTCCCACACCCGCTCCCACAGGTACGCCGTCGCCGACCGTCCGTCCGCGCCGGGCGGGTTGCCGGCACCGCTGTCGAAGCCGACGTTGAACGGCAAGAAGTGGGTCTTATCCCCCTCCAGCCTCGTGGTCATCGCCGCCAGGCCGTTCGAGACCGCGAAGTGCACCAGAGCCCGGTGACCGAACGACAGCAACGGCTCCGGCCGCCCGTTCGTCAACGGATTGCGATCCTGCTTGTACTGGTTGACCGCCGCGTCCAGCGACTGGGTGAAGTCAGTCTTCAGCTCCACCGTAGCCACTGGGAGCCCATTGATGAAGAACACCAGATCGATATTGCGCTGGTTGGCGGTCGAGAAGTGCACCTGCCGCACCGCTCGCACCCGCATCGCCTCGTAGTGCGCCGTGGTGGTCTCGTTGAGCGACGTCTCCGGACGAAACTGTGCCATCTTCAACCGACCACCGCCGATGTACTGCACGCCGTTACGCAGGATGTTCAACGTCCCACCGCCATGTTCCAGCGGTCGGTCGAGCGCTGCTGTTAGCACGTCGAGAAACTTCGCCTGCGACCCGGCCGCCTTCAACGCCTTCTCGTACGTTGGCCCCTGCGTCGCCTCCAGCCACGCGAACAGATCCGCCGGGAACAGGGCCCGCTCCCGGTCGTACTCCCCACCGTCACGGTCATTCTTCGAGTACAGCCATCCGTGATCCCGCAGGTACTCGCAGATCTCCGTCTCGAAGACCACCTCGTTGTGGTCGGCCATCACGCCACCTCTCGTACGTCGATCTGCCCCGTCACCGCCGCCGTGATCAACGCCGACCGGCGCTCCCGAGCGAGCTCGATGAATCGCTCCGTCTCTGCGATGAGCGTGTGGATCTTCGACGTCTGCTTATCGAGGTACGCCACGATGGCTCGCTGCTCGTCCAACGGGGGCAAGGGTAGGAACAGCGAGCGGACGTCTCCACCCGCCACCTTGAAGGTGCCGACTGCTGTTCGAGCCTGGGCCCGCACCTGCGCGCGCGTGGGGCTCGCGTTGCATGCCCACACGAAGAACTCGGGGAGCATGGACGAGTTCACGCGGATTCGGATGAGCAAGTCAGGATAGATGTATTCCTCGGCGGCGAACTCAGGACCGACGAGGCCCGCGCGCGCCACGAGGTCCACGTTCCCGTTGCCCCGAACAAGCAAGATGTCGCCAGGATGAAGCCTGAGCGCTTCCGTGCTCGCGACGCTGGACCGGTCGACGAACTTTGTCACCGCGGGGCCCATGATGACCCGACCATCCCTGATCGCTCCGAGGGACAGCGACTTCAGGTCATCAGTGTCGCCAGCCGCAGGAGACACGCCGTTCGCAGGGCCGAACGACAGCACTCGCTTTGCGCGAACTGCCTCCCAGCCATCGGGGAGCTCCGGGAGCCACGGGCTGCCGGTTTTGGAGAGCACGGCCTCCGATTCCAGGCCCTGCGAGAGAACCGCGTCGACAACCGCACGCCGGCGCAGATGCAGCATCTGAACCAAGTGTTGCTGCTCCTCGATGAGCGTGTCGATGCAGGCCGTCTCGCGGTCGAGGTAGTCGGCGATGGCACGCTGCTCTTGGGCAGGTGGCACCGGGACGGATAGCGCATTGATCTGGCCGGTGCCAATACCGGGCTGTGCAGCGGTCTGGGAGTACTGCCCGAGGTTCATGACCTCAAGGACATAGGCAAGCCATCGTGCATCGACGGTGTCGCCGGGACGCGCAACAATCGCATGCTCGGATGCCCAGAATTCTCCCGACACGAGGTGCACGTTGCCGCACAGCGCGCCCTGCCTCCCGATCAGGATGCGAGTCCCGTGGTGGGTCCTCTGTTCCGTGTAGCCCCGGAGACCGTTGCCCCCGTACACGGGGTAAGTCCCCGTCGGTTCGATGGATTCGGCCGTGATTGCTTCTCCCGCCTGCATTCCCGGAGCAACGTACTTGACCTTCGACTCGGTCCAATCGGACGGAATCGAAAGCCCTTGAAGCCATCCGATCCTCGTCAAATGTTCAGCGCGCAAGGGAGTCATCCTTCCACCTCTCGCAGCATCTCGAGGATCTTGGCGACCTGCTTCTCCAGGTCGGCGTCGATCTCCGCTAGCGGGCGGGGCGGAACGTACTTGTAAAAATGGCGGGGGAAGGGGATCTCGTAGCCGATCTTGGTCTTCGCCCAGTCGATCCAGGCGTCAGGAACGTGCGGCTTCACCTCCGCGTCGAAGTACGCCTGGATGACTTCGCGCTCCCCTGCCGGGCCGGCGGTCGAGCTGCCGTAGGTGAAGGGCACATTTTCGGTGTCACGCTTCTTCGAGTCAGGCTTCGGGTTGCCCTTGCGGTCGACGACAGGGTTACCGTCCTCATCGAGAAGAGGACGCTCGAGTGTGATGGTCCAGTAGCCGAACTCGTCGTTGCGCAGCGCCTTGGAGAGTTCGGGTTCGGCGTCCTTGAAGTCGGCGTACAGCCGCACGACCTTGGCGCGGTCAGCGTCGCTGATCTCCCGTCCCTTGGACCCGAGGTTCTTGCGCATCTTGGTCCAGAACGACGTGCCGTCGATGAGTTGGACCTTGCCCTCGCGGTCGGGGTGCTTGGCGTTGTCGAGGATCCAGATGTAGGTGGCGATGCCGGTGTTGAAGAACATGTTGGTCGGCAGCGCGACGATCGCCTCGACCAGGTCGTTCTCCAGCAGCCACCTGCGGATGTTGGAGGGGCCCGAATCGGCGGCACCGTTGAACAGCGGCGAGCCGTTCATGACGATGCCGACGCGGCCGCCGCCGTCCTCGGGTGCGCGCATCTTATGGGCCAAGTGGAGCAGGAAGAGCATCTGGCCGTCCGAGGTCGCGGGGAGTCCCGGGGCGAAGCGGCCGTAGGGGCCGGCGGAGTCGCGCTCCTCCTTGACTGCCTTGGCGTACTGCTTCCAGTCCACCCCGTAGGGGGGGTTGGACATGCAATAGTCGAACTGGCGGCCCTTGAAGGCATCGTCGGTGAGCGTGTTGCCGAAGGCGATGTTGGTCGCGTCGTGGCCCTTGGCGAGCAGGTCGGACTTACAGATGGCGTACGACTGCGGGTTGTACTCCTGGCCGTACAGGCTCAGCTTCGCTTCGGGGTTCTCGGCGAGCAAGTGTTCCTCTGCCAGCGAGAGCATGCCACCGGTGCCAGCGGTGGGGTCGTACAGCGACCGGATGATGCCGCCCTCGGTGAGGTCGACGTCCTTCTCCGCGAAGAGCAGGTCGACCAGCAGCCGGATCGCATCACGCGGCGTGTAGTGGTCTCCGGAGGTCTCATTCGCGGCCTCGTTGAACTTGCGGATGACGTACTCGAACGCATCCCCCATGTCGGAGTTCGACACCACACCGGGATGCAGGTCGACAGCACTGAAGGACTTGACAATCTCGCGCAGGAGCCCGGCCTTCTCCAGGGCCAGGATCTCCTTCTTGAAGTCGAAGTACTCGAATACGTCCACATCGGCGGAGAACCGGTCGATGTAGTCGGCGAGGTTGTCCGCCAGCCCGTCCGCATCGGCCAGTAGGTTCGCGAACTCGTAGTTGGAGGTGTTGTAGAACGTCCGCCCCGTGACCTTCTTGACCTCGACCTTGAGCCGGTTCGGGTTCTCGTATCTCGCAGCCAGCCCCCGTACCGCCGCGCGGTCCGGCTCGAGGATGCAGTCGAGCCGTCTCAAGATCGTGAACGGGAGAATCACCGTCCCGTACTGGTTGGGGCGATATGGGCCCCGAAGCTGGTCAGCGATTGACCAGATGAAGCTACCGAGCGTGCTCACAAGGTTCCTCACGAGAATCGTCTAGCAGTGACGCCACTTTGCCAGACACGGCAGCCGCCGTCCCATGGTCCAGCTTTGGGACCTCCTCGACGTGCTCTTGCCGATCGGCCCCGGAGCCTGCGCGTGCTGCCAGACCCGAACTTCTCTAAGCGTTGGAACATGGCCAAACGAACCAGGCTCGGCGGACTTCCACTACAGCGAGATGAAGATGCGCCGGCATGGCACCGAAGCGCCTCTGGGCAAGCAACTACTCCTGAGCGCGTACTGGACAGTGTCCGGATAGGAGCTGCGGACCGTTCGTGCCCTCACCTCCCGCAGGAGGACCCCGGCCCACCGTCACCGCAGGAAGTACCAACTGGCTTTCCATCAGAACGAGCGTCAAATGAGCGTCACGAGCGTCATTTCAGCGTCAAGATATCGTCCGTAACGCCCATACAGCACATCATGCGCACGGGCAAAACCCCCAGGTCAGGCGCCCTTCGCCACCGGCTCCAGGATCGCCACGCACTCCACGTGGTGGGTCATCGGGAAGAGGTCGAAGACGCGCATCGTGCGGACCTTGTAGCCGTTGTCCTTGAAGTACGCCAGGTCTCGGGCCAGGGCTGCCGGGTCGCAGGCGACGTAGGCGATGCGGCGCGGGGAGAGGCCGGCCAGGTGGCGGACGGTCTGCTTGCCGGCGCCCGCGCGGGGCGGGTCCAGGACGATCAGGTCGCACTCGCTGATCTTGGTGCGCGGCAGGACCTGCTCGACCTTGCCGTGCTCGATGCGGACCCGCTCCATGTCCTGGAGGTTGTGCCGGGCGTCCTCGACCGCGCGCTTCGTCGACTCGATGCCGAGCACCGCGCCCGTGTCGCCGAGCCGCTCGGCCAGGGCGCCCGCGAAGATGCCGACGCCGCAGTAGAGGTCGAGGGCCATCTCGCCCTTGCGCGGCATCAGGCCCTGCATGACGGCCTTGACCAGGGTGTCGGCGGCCTGCGGGTGGATCTGCCAGAAGCCGCCCATGCCGACGCGGTAGGTGCGGCCGTCGGAGCGCTCGCGCACGAAGGCGCGGCCGTGGACGCGGTGGACGCCGCCGTCCTTCTCCTCGACCCGCAGGACCGAGACGGGCTTGTCCAGCTCGACCAGCGGCAGGCGGCCGCCGGGCTGCGGGGTGAGGACGACCTGGCGGTCGCCGGAGCCGGAGGCCGCGATGGCCTCGACGGCGGCCAGCTGGGGCCACTCGCGCTTCTCGATGCCCAGCTCGGTGACGCCCGGGGAGGCGATCAGGCACTGGTCGACGGGCTGGATGTCGTGCGAGCGGTGCTTGCGCAGGCCCGCGTGGCCGTCCTCGTCGATCGCGAACTGCACCCGGGTGCGCCAGGCGGGGACCTGTCCGGCGGGCAGCTTGTCGCCCTCGGCGGGCAGGACCGTGCCGTCCCAGCCGGCCTCTTCGGGGGTGAGCCCGGCGAGGCGCTGGAGCTGCTCGGCCACCACCTCGCCCTTGAGGCGGCGCTGGGCGCCGGGCTTGGCGTGCTGCCAGTCGCAGCCGCCGCACTTGCCCGGGCCGGCGTAGGGGCACGGGGCCTCGATGCGGTCCTTGGAGGCTTCGAGCACGGTCACCGCGTCGGCGCGCAGGAAGCGGGAGTCCTCGTCGCCCTCGGTGACCTTCGCGATGATCTTCTCGCCGGGCAGGGTGTGCCGGACGAACAGGACCCGGCCCTCGGCGGTGCGGGCGATGCAGTGGCCGCCGTGGGCAACGGCGCCGACCTCGACCTCGTACTCTTCCCCGACCAGTGACTTCTTCGTCTCGTGCTGCTCGGTCATGGTGGGGGAACTCCAAGGTTCAAGGGCGAAAATCTGCACGGGCGGTGCAGGGCGGTGCGGGGATCGCGGGGCGCACGGGAACGGCCGGACGACCGACCCACCAGTTTACGTGGATCTCGTCCGGCCGTTCACCACCACGGGGCGGCGTCTACTTCACGGCCCACTTCTGCTTCACGGCCTACTTCGCCGCCGCGTCCTTGTCCTTCGACTTCGGCGGCCGGGGCGGGCGCGGCGTGTCCACGGGTCCGCGGCGCACCGCACCCGGGGCGTTCCAGTCCTGCCGCCGCTTGGCCCGCTTCTTCGCCAGCTCGGAGGACTCCAGCTGATAGGGCACCGAGGTGACCATCACGCCGGGGGTGAAGAGCAGTCGGCCCTTGAGCCGCAGCGCGCTCTGGTTGTGCAGCAGGTGCTCGTACCAGCGTCCGACGACGTACTCCGGGATGTAGACGCTGACGGCGTCGCGCGGGTTCTCGCTGCGCAGCCCCTTCACGTACTCCACCACCGGCCGGGTGATCTCCCGGTACGGCGAGTCGAGGATCTTGAGCGGAACGTTGATCCCGCGCCGCTCCCACTCCTGGCGCAGCGCCTTCGTCTCCACCGGGTCGACGCTGATGCTGAGCGCCTCCAGGGTGTCCGAGCGGGTCAGCTTGGCGAAGGCCAGGGCCCGCAGCGTGGGCTTGTGGACCTTGGAGACCAGGACGATCGAGTGGACCCGGGAGGGCCGCACGCTGTCCTCGGAGGGACCGTCGGCCGCCGCGATCTCCGCGGAGACCCGGTCGTAGTGCTTGCGGATCGCGGTCATCGTGCCGTAGAAGATCACCATGCCGAGCAGGGCGACCCAGGCTCCGTGCGTGAACTTGGTGGCGAGCACGACGACCAGCACCAGCCCGGTGAAGATCGCGCCGAAGGTGTTGATCGCCCGGGAGCGGTGCATCCGGCGGCGGGCCGCCGTGTCCTTCTCGGTCCGCAGGTGGCGGTTCCAGTGCCGGACCATGCCGATCTGGCTCAGCGTGAAGGAGACGAACACGCCGACGATGTAGAGCTGGATGAGCTTCGTCGAGTCGGCGTCGTAGACCCACACCAGCAGCATCGCGGCGCCGGCGAGCAGCACGATGCCGTTCGAGAAGGCGAGCCGGTCACCGCGGGTGTGCAGCTGACGCGGCAGGTACCGGTCCTGGGCGAGGATCGAGCCGAGCAGCGGGAAGCCGTTGTACGCGGTGTTGGCGGCCAGGAAGAGGACGAGCGCCGTGGCCGCGGCGAGCACGATGAACAGGAAGCTGCCGTTGCCGAAGACGGCCTCGGCGACCTGGGAGATCACCGGGTGCTGGACGAATCCGGAGCCGACCGGGACGCCCTTGTCGAGCAGGTCGCTGGCCGGCGTCTCGGCCATCTTCACGTCGGTGGCCATGGCCAGGCCGATGATGCCGCAGAACATGGTCACGGCCAGGCCGCCCATGAGGGCGAGGGTGGTCGCCGCGTTCTTGCTCTTGGGCTTGCGGAAGGCGGGGACGCCGTTGCTGATCGCCTCGACGCCCGTGAGCGCGGCGCAGCCGGACGAGAAGGCCCGTAGCAGCAGGAACACGAGCGCGAAGCCCGCCAGACCCTGGTGCTCGGCCTTGATCTCCAGATGGGCCGTCGGGGCCTCCATCGTGTCGCCCATGACGAGGCCGCGCCAGGCGCCCCAGGCGATCATCACGAATACCGCGCCGACGAAGACATAGGTCGGGATCGCGAAGAGATTCCCGGATTCCTTCACTCCGCGCAGATTCATCAGCGTGAGCAGCAGAATCATGATCATCGCGGAGAGCACTTTGTGCTCGATGACGAAATCGACGGCGGAGCCGAGGTTCTCGACGCCGGAGGAGATGGAGACGGCGACGGTCAGGACGTAGTCGACCAGCAGGGCACTGGCCACGGTGAGGCCCGCTTTGGGGCCGAGGTTGGTGTTGGCGACCTCGTAGTCGCCGCCACCGCTCGGGTAGGCGTGGACGTTCTGCCGGTAGGAGGCGACGACGGTGAACATCAGCACGACCACCGCCACCGCGATCCACGGGCTGAAGTGGTACGCCGACACGCCCGCGATCGACAGGACCAGCAGTACCTCGCCAGGGGCATATGCCACTGAGGAGAGCGGGTCGGAGGCGAAGACGGGTAGGGCGATCCGCTTGGGGAGGAGCGTTTCTCCGAGGCGGTCGCTGCGTAGCGCCCGGCCGATCAGGATCCGTTTGGGCACGTCGGTCAGTTTGGACACGCAGAGGATCGTAAGCGTTGGGAAATTCCGCTGGCCAACCACCACCCCCACGTCGGCGTATTTGCAGACCACGGGACCCCAACAGACGACACTGGGGTCACACTGGTGACCGCCCGTGTGTAGCTTGGGCCACGGTCTGAGACCCTGTTAAGCCTGAGCAGGTAACAAGGCTGGCCCCCGTGGAACCCCGAAGGAACCCGGACGGAACTCCGATGGAACCCCCGACGGAAACCCGACGGAAACCCGAAAGGCGATCCACGGCAGGCCGCCAGCCGCCGACAGCCGGAAGGACGGCCGTGCACATCGTCATTATGGGCTGCGGAAGGGTGGGCTCCGCCCTCGCGCAGACCTTGGAGCAGCAGGGGCACACGGTCGCCGTGATCGACCAGGACCCCACCGCGTTCCGCCGGCTGGGGGCGTCCTTCGGCGGCCGCCGCGTCACGGGCGTCGGCTTCGACCAGGACACCCTGCGCGAGGCCGGCATCGAGGAGGCGGGGGCGTTCGCCGCGGTCAGCAGTGGTGATAATTCCAACATCATCGCCGCCCGGGTGGCCCGGGAGATGTTCGGCATCGAGAACGTCGCCGCCCGCATCTACGACCCCAAGCGCGCCGAGGTCTACCAGCGCCTCGGCATCCCCACCGTCGCGACCGTGCGGTGGACCGCCGACCAGATGCTGCGCCGGCTGCTCCCGTCCGGGGCCGAGCCGCTGTGGCGCGACCCGAGCGGCGGGGTCCAGCTCGCCGAGGTGCACACCTCCGCGGCCTGGATCGGCCACAAGGTGAGCAACCTGCAGGAGGAGACCGGCGTGCGCGTCGCGTTCCTCACCCGACTGGGCGAGGCGATGCTGCCGACTTCCCAGACCGTGCTCCAGGAAGGCGACCTCGTCCACGTGATGATGCGCACGGACGAGATCGAGAAGGTCGAGGCGGCCTTCGCCGAGGGCCCCGAGGAGGCACACGCATGAGGGTCGCGATCGCCGGCGCAGGCGCCGTGGGCCGCTCCATCGCGGGCGAACTGCTGGAGAACGGGCACGAGGTCCTCCTCGTCGACAAGGCGCCGACCGCCATCTCGGTGGAGCGGGTGCCGCAGGCCGAGTGGCTGCTGGCCGACGCCTGCGAGATCACCTCGCTGGACGAGGCCGCGCTCCAGCGCTGCAACGTGGTCATCGCGGCCACCGGTGACGACAAGGTGAACCTCGTCGTCTCGCTGCTCGCGAAGACCGAGTACGGGGTGCCGCGCGTGGTGGCCCGCGTCAACAACCCGAAGAACGAGTGGCTCTTCAACGAGGCCTGGGGCGTGGACGTCGCCGTCTCCACCCCGCGCCTCATGTCGGCCCTGGTCGAAGAGGCGGTGAGCGTCGGCGACCTGGTCCGGCTGCTGCGCTTCAGCCACGGCGACGCCAACCTCGTCGAGCTGACCCTGCCGCCGGAGTCCCCGTTCGCCGGGACCCAGATCGGCGAGATCAGCTGGCCCGAGGACACCTCGCTGGTCACCATCATCCGCGGCAACCGGGTGCTGACCCCGCACCCGGAGGAGACCCTGGAATCCGGCGACGAGCTCCTCTTCGTCGCCGCCCAGGCCCGCGAGGAGCAGCTGGAGGAACTCCTCCAGGCCCGCCGCTGACACCGGGCCACCGCCTCTACGGGCCGGACGGCCGGGCGCGCGCGGGATGCGCACGCGCGGGCCCTCCCCGAGCCGCCGTCGCCTCCGGAGCAGGTGGTGGCCGGGGGCGGGTGGCGTCCGACGGCAGGCGTGGCCTCCGGCGGCGCCTCGAACGCCGGCGGGGCTGAAGTTGGAGTGGCGCCGCGGGCCCCGGCCCGTCCCGGCAGGGCCGGGGTGCGCACGGGTAGACGGAAGGGGGGGGGGGGGGGGGGGGCGGCCCCCCCCCCCCCCCCCCCCCCCCCTGCCTAGTTGTTCTGCCTCTTTGTTTTTCTCTCCCTTTTTTGTCTTTTCCTCCCTCCTTTTCTTCCTCTTTCTCGTCTCCCC
>NZ_JBVHUE010000044.1:57025-61937 GCF_055565515.1 Streptomyces sp. NPDC028419
GGGTTGGTGGTAGGGGGGGCGCCACCTCCCTTGTGGGTGTGGGGGGGGGGGGGGGGGGGGGGGGGGGGGGGGGGGTTTTGGGGGTTGGGGGGGGGGGGGGGGGGGGGTCGCCCCCCCCCCCCCCCCCCCCCCCCCCCTTCCGCGTCCCCGCGCAGTGCGCGGTGGTCAGGCCTGCTGGTTGCGCGCCGCCTTCGCGGCCTTCGCCGCCGCCTTGCGCTCCTTCTCGGCGGCCTCCTCGGCCTCCCACTCCGCCAGCACGTTGATCGGCGGCGGCGCCTTCGCCAGGAAGAGCCAGGTGAAGTAGACGGCCAGCACCATCGGCGGCAGCTTGAGCGCGATCAGCACCCAGCCCAGCTGCGTCTCGTCACCCCAGAAGTACAGCGGGAAGAGGATCGCGTACTTGGCGAGGAAGATCAGGCCCCAGGCCAGGCTGGCCTTGGTGTACGCCTTCTTGCGCCCCGGGTTGCGGGTGCGCCAGGACAGGTTCTCCTTGAAGACCGGCCCGAGCATCACCCCGAGCAACGGGAAGCCCACGAGCGCGGAGAGCGTGAAGGCCACGCCCAGCCCGGCGCCGTAGATCATCCCGGGCAGGTAGAAGCCCTTGGCGGTGCCGGTGAACAGGGCGAAGGCCACGCCGACGCCCACGCCGAAGACGCCGCTGAAGGCGTGCTTGACCGTGTCCTTGCGGGCGAGCCGCACGATGACCAGCAGGACCGCCACCGCGCCCGCCGCGATGGCGGACATCGTCACGTTCTTGTTGATCGTGTAGATCATGACGAAGAGCAGGCCCGGGAGCATGGTCTCGACCGTGCCCCGGATCCCGCCGAAGGCGTCGAAGAGGGCCGCCTGGGTCACGGCCTTCTGGTCCTCGGTCGGCTGCGCGTCCGGCAGCTGCGCGTCGGGCACCCGCGCGTGGCGCGCCCGCGCCTCCTGCGACGGGCCCGTCGGCTGATGGGTCGGTTTGTCGAATGACGTCACCGGCTAGTGCTCCTGTCCGAGCGGTCGGAGTTCGTACTTCGGGTTGAAGAGGACCCGGCGCCCATGGCTCATGGAGATCCGCCCGGAGGCGATCATGCGCCTGCCCGGTTCGATACCCACGATCGAGCGACGGCCGAGCCAGACCACGTCCAGCGCGGCGGAGCCGTCGAACAGCTCCGCCTCCAGCGCCGGCACGCCCGCCCTCGGCCGCAGCGTGACCGTGCGCAGCGTACCGGTGACCTTGACTATCTGGCGGTCGTGGCAGTCGCAGATCCGCGTGCACCCCGCGGCTTCTGCGTCCTCTTGCAGCTCCGCCGAATGCAGCTCCTCCTGGGAGGTGGACAGCCGCTCTATCATCCGGCGGAACCGGCCCCCCGGCCTGGCCGGTTTCGCGGGCTTCTCGGGACGCGGTTCAGCACTCATACAGGAAGCGTACCGGCGCGTCGGCTACCTCTCGAAGCGGTATCCCATGCCCGGTTCGGTGATGAAGTGCCGGGGGTGCGAGGGGTCGGCCTCCAGCTTGCGGCGCAGCTGCGCCATGTAGACCCGCAGGTAGTTCGTCTCGGTGCCGTACGAGGGCCCCCAGACCTCCTGGAGCAGCTGCTTCTGGCTGACCAGCTTGCCCCCGTTGCGGACCAGGACCTCCAACAGGTGCCACTCGGTGGGGGTCAGGCGTACGTCGCGCCCCTCGCGCACCGCCTTCTTCGCGGCCAGGTCCACGGTGAACCCCTCGGTCCGCACGACCACCTCGTCCTCGCCCGCGCCGGCGCCGGGCTCGGCCCGGCGAACGGCGGCGCGCAGCCGGGCGAGCAGCTCGTCCATGCCGAAGGGCTTGGTGACGTAGTCGTCGGCGCCCGCGTCGAGCGCCTCGACCTTCTCGTCGGAGCTGTGGCGGGCGGAGAGCACCAGGATGGGCACGCGGGTCCAGCCGCGCAGCCCCCTGATCACCTCGACCCCGTCCATGTCGGGCAGGCCGAGGTCGAGCACGACCACGTCGGGGTGACGGGCCGCGGCCAGCTCCAGGGCCTGCGCCCCGTCGGCGGCGGCGTCGACCTCGTACTTGCGCGCCTTGAGGTTGATCACGAGGGCTCGGACGATCTGCGGCTCGTCGTCCACCACGAGCACCCGGGTCATTGGGGTCCTGCCTTCTGTCGCATGTCGGTGGGTGTGAGCACGATGTCCGTCGGCGTGCGCACGATGTCCTCGGCCGCGGGCGACGGGGCCCTGCCGGCGGCGCGCAGGGTGAGCACCATCGTCAGTCCCCCGCCGGGGGTGTCCTCGGCCGCCAGGGTGCCGCCCATGGCTTCGGCGAAACCGCGGGCGACGGCGAGGCCGAGGCCGACCCCGGCGCCCCGCGGGGCGTCCCCGTGGCGCTGGAAGGGCGCGAAGATCTTGTCCTTGGCTTCGTCGGGCACGCCGGGGCCCCGGTCCACCACGCGGACCTCGACCCGGTCACCGAGGAAACTCGCGGCGACGGTCACCGGTTCCCCTCCCGGGCTGTACTTGACGGCGTTCTCCACGACGTTGGCCACGGCCCGTTCCAGCAGTCCGGGATCCACCGCGACCATGGGCAGCGACTCCGGCACGTCGAGCACGACGCTGTCCTCCGGTACGCCGCCCAGCGCCATCGGGACCACCTCGTCGAGGTCGATCTCCCGGATCAGCGGGGTGACCGTGCCGGTCTGCAGCCGGGACATGTCGAGCAGGTTGCCCACGAGGTGGTCGAGCCGGTCGGCGCCCTCCTCGATCCCCGCCAGCAGCTCGGCGCTGTCCTCCTCGGACCATTCCACGTCGTCGGAGCGCAGCGAGCTCACGGAGGCCTTGATCGAGGCGAGCGGGGTGCGCAGGTCATGGCTGACGGCGGCGAGCAGCGCGGTGCGGATCCGGTTGCCCTCGGCCATCCGGCGGGCGTCCTCGGCCTCGCCGACCAGGCGCTGGCGGTCCAGTACGACGGCGGCCTGCGCGGCGAAGGCGCCCAGCACCCGGCGGTCCTCCGCGGGCAGCACGCGCCCGCTCAGGGCCAGCGCCATGTGGTCGCCGATGGGCATGTCCACATCGGCGTCCTCGGGGCGGGCCACCGGATTGGGGCCGACGCTCCCGGCGGGGGTCCAGGGTTCCACGTCGGCCGCGCGTTCCAGCAGGGCCACCGACTCCATCGCGAAGGTCTCCCGGACCCGCTCCAGCAGGGCGTCGAGGGTGGTCTCGCCGCGCAGGACGCTGCCCGCCAGGAAGGAGAGGATCTCGGACTCGGCGCGCAGCCGGGCCGCCTGGTGGGTGCGCCGGGCGGCCAGGTCGACCACGGAGGCCACCGACACGGCCACCCCGAAGAAGACCGCGATAGCCACGATGTTCTTGGGGTCGGCGATGGTGAACCGGTGCACGGGCGGCGCGAAGTAGAAGTTCAGCAGCAGGGAGCCGAAGGCCGCCGAGGCGAGCGCCGGCCAGAGCCCGCCGAGCAGCGCGGCGCCGACCGTCAGCGAGAGGAAGAGCAGCATCTCGTTGGCGATGCCGGGGTCGGAGTCGATGTGCGTGAGGAACAGCGCGAGCAGCCCGGGCAGCGGTACCCCGACCACCCAGCCCGCCACGATCCTGCCCCGCCCGAGCCGGGCGGCGGAGCGCACGACGGGCAGCCCGCGCCCCTTGGCCACCCCTTCGTGGGTGACGATGTGGACGTCGAGGTCGGGTCCGGAGTCGCGGGCCACGGTGGCGCCGACGCCGGGCCCGAAGACGTACTGCCAGGCCTTGCGGCGGCTGGAGCCGAGGACGATCTGGGTGGCGTTGACCCCCTTGGCGAATTCCAGCAGGGCGTCGGGGATGTCGTCGCCGATCACATGGTGAAACGTTCCGCCAAGGTCCTCGACCAGGGTCCGCTGGACCGCCAGCTCCTTGGGCGAGGCCGCGGTCAGCCCGTCGCTGCGGGCGATGTAGACGGCCATGATCTCGCTGCCGGATCCCTTGGCCGCCATCCGGGCCGCACGACGGATCAGCGTGCGTCCCTCCGGGCCGCCGGTCAGGCCGACCACGATCCGCTCGCGCGCCTGCCAGGTGGAGCGGATGCCGTGCTCGCCCCGGTACTCGTTGAGGTACTCGTCGACCCGGTCCGCGACCCACAGGAGGGCCAGCTCGCGCAGGGCGGTGAGGTTGCCGGGCCGGAAGTAGTTGGACAGGGCCGCGTCGACCTTGTCGGGCTTGTAGACGTTGCCGTGCGCCATGCGGCGGCGCAGCGCCTGCGGGGACATGTCGACCAGTTCGATCTGGTCCGCCCGCCGGACCACCTCGTCGGGGACGGTCTCCCGCTGGCGGACCCCCGTGATCGCCTCGACCACGTCGCCCAGGGACTCCAGGTGCTGGATGTTCACCGTGGAGATCACGTCGATGCCGGCCTTGAGCAGCTCCTCGACGTCCTGCCAGCGCTTGGCGTTGCGCGAGCCCGGCACGTTCGTGTGCGCCAGCTCGTCCACCAGGGCTATCGCCGGCCTGCGGGCGAGGAGCGCGTCCACGTCCATCTCGGTGAAGGCGGCCCCGCGGTACGTCGCCTCGCGGCGCGGCGTCTGCTCCAGGCCGTGCAGCATCACCTCGGTGCGCGGGCGCCCGTGGTGCTCGACGAAGCCCACCACGCAGTCCGTCCCGCGCTCCACCCGCCGGTGGCCCTCGGACAGCATGGCGTAGGTCTTGCCCACGCCGGGCGCCGCGCCGAGGTAGATCCGTAGTTTGCCGCGTCCCATGCGCTCATTCTCCGGGACGAGTCGACCGAATACGCGCAGATGAACCCCCGTACGGCCATCCCTGACGGATCCCTGACGCGTGTCGGCCGCTCCGGGAACGGGCGTGGGGGGGGGGGGGGGGGGGGGGGGGGGGGGGGGGGGGGGGGGGGGGGGGGGGGGGGTGGGGGGGGGGGTGGGTGGGGGGGTGGGGTTTTCTCTGTCTCCTCTGC
>NZ_JBVHUE010000045.1:0-61238 GCF_055565515.1 Streptomyces sp. NPDC028419
CCCCCCCCCCCCCCCCCACCCCCCCCCCCCCCCCCCCCCCCCCCCCCCCCCCCCCCCCCCCCCCCCCCCCCCCCCCCCCCCCCCCCCCCCCCGCCGCGCGTGCGTCGGAGGGGTCAGCGGGCCGACGGCGAAGGCGACGGGGAGGCCTTCGCCGACGGCTTCGGCATCACCGGAGCCACCCACGGCCCCTTCGGCTGCATGTTCTCCGGCCCGCCGGCCGCGGGCTGGCCCACCGCGTCCAGCGCCTCCTTCGCCTGCGGCCCCCGCAGCGGCGAGAACCGCGGGTTGGTCCGCAGCGCGTCCTGGAAGTGACGGCGGGCCGCCGCCACGTCGCCCAGGCCCCGCTCGATCTGTCCCCGGTGGTAGGAGAAGTCCGCGCTCCGCAGCCCCAGCTCGGTCGCCTTCTTCGCGTACTCCAGCGCCGCCGCGTCGTCCCCGGTCCGGTGCAGCGCCCACCCCAGGGCGTCCGCCACCTGCAGGTTCTTGTGCCGGCTCCACTCGGCCGTCAGCCGCCGCACCGCCGCCGCCGGATCGCCGTGGTCCGCCTCGTACAGGCCGAGCGTCACCTCGTCCGAGACCCCGTTCGCCACGCCCCTCGAAGCCAGCGAGCCCAGCAGCTCGTACGGCGTGCGCGCCTCCTCCGTCCGGCCGAGCGACTCCAGCAGCTCGCCCAGCTCCAGCGCGAGGCGCGGCACCGGCGCCCGGCCCAGCGCCATCCGGTAGTCCCGCACCGCCTCGCCCGCACGCCCCAGCGAGGCCAGCGCCCGCGCCCGCCCGCCCAGCGCCTCCGCCTGCCCCGGATCGGTGCGCAGCGCGCCCTCGAACATCCGCAGTGCCTCGCCCGCGTCGCCGCGCTCCCAGGACAGGTCGCCCATCCGGTCCAGCACGTACGCCTTCTCCACCGGCGCCTTCGCCGCGCCCGACGCGTTCGCCATCGCGGCCACCGCGTCCTCGCGCCAGCCGTGGTCCCGGTAGACCTGCGCGGCCCGGGTGAAGGCCGCCAGTCCCGGCCGCAGCTCCAGCAGCTCGTTCATCGCCTTCTCGGCGGCCTTGTAGTCGCCCAGCCCGCTGTAGGCGTCCACGAGCACCGGGTACGCCGTCCAGCGCTTGGGCGACTGCGCCCGCACCAGCTCGCCCCACTTCTTCGCGGTCCCGTAGTCCCGCCGGGCCACCGCCAGGGCGCCCATGCCCGTCATCGCGTCGAAGTTGCCCTTCTCCGCGGGCCGCAGCTCCAGCGAACGCTTCAGCGCCCGCTCCGCCTTGGGACACCACAGCGTGTCGCCGGTGCGCCGCGCCTGCTCCAGGTACGCCGCCCCCAGCACCGCCCACGAGCCGTCGTCGTCGGCGTGCGCGGCCACCCACTTCTCCCGGTCGGCGATCAGCGCGCTCAGGTCGACCGCGGAGGCGGGCGCGCCCATGCCGACCGCGGAGGCGGCCCGCTCGCTGGGCCCGGGCGGTCGGGCGTCGTCGCCGTTCTCGACCGGCCGGATCACCAGGGCCCCGACGATCAGGACCACGGCGACGACGGCCGGCACGAGCGTCTTGCGGCCGGTGAAGGTCACGGGTGGCGCGGGGCGCGATTCCTCGTCCATGGGGTCACTGTGCGTCAATATGAAGAGCGCGCGGAGGTGTCCGAAGAGGGTCGCGCCCGGGTTCACACCGATGGCGGCGGGTGCCACGCTGGCCCCATGGACGATCTCTTGGCACGCCTGCACGCGGGGCTGCCGGCCGCGGCCCTGATCACCGACCCCGAGGTGACCTCCGGGTACGCGACCGACATGGCGGGCTTCTGCGCGGCCGGCACCCCGGCCGCCGTGGTCCTGCCCCGCACGGTCGAACAGGTCCAGCACGTGATGCGCACCGCGACGGAGCTACGGGTCCCCGTCGTCCCGCAGGGCGCCCGCACGGGCCTGTCGGGCGCGGCCAACGCCTCCGACGGCTGCATCGTGCTCTCGCTGACCGCCATGGACCGGATCCTGGAGATCGACGCGGTCGACCGGCTCGCCGTCGTGGAACCGGGCGTGGTCAACGCCGTGCTCTCGCGCGCCGTCGCGGAGCGCGGCCTGTACTACCCGCCCGACCCCTCCAGCTGGGAACAGTGCACGATCGGCGGCAACATCGGCACCGCCTCGGGCGGCCTGTGCTGCGTCAAGTACGGGGTCACCGCCGAGTACGTGCTCGGGCTGGACGTGGTCCTGGCCGACGGGCGGCTGCTGCGCACGGGACGGCGTACCGCCAAGGGCGTCGCCGGTTACGACCTGACCCGGCTCTTCGTCGGCTCCGAGGGCACCCTGGGCGTCGTCGTGCAGGCCGTCCTCGCGCTGCGCCCCGCGCCGCCGCGCCAGCTCGCGCTCGCCGCCGAGTTCCCCTCGGCCGCCGCGGCCTGCGCGGCCGTCTGCGCGGTCATGGAGGCCGGGCTGACGCCCTCGCTGCTGGAACTGATGGACCGCACGACGGTCCGCGCCGTCAACGCGCTCGGCACGATGGGCCTGCCCGAGACCACCGAGGCGCTGCTCCTCGCGGCCTTCGACACCCCCGACGCGCCCGCCGACCTCGCGGCCGTCGGCGCGCTGTGCACGGCGGCCGGCGCGAGCGCCGTCGTACCGGCCGACGACGAGGCCGAGTCCGAACTGCTGCTGCAGGCCCGCAGGATGGCCCTGACCGCGCTCGACACCCTGCGCCCGGCCACGATGATCGACGACGTGTGCGTGCCCCGCTCGCGCCTCGCCGAGATGCTGGACGGCACCGCGGAGATCGCCCGGGCGCACGACCTCACCATCGGGGTGTGCGCGCACGCGGGCGACGGCAACACGCACCCCGTGGTCTGCTTCGACCCGGCGGACGCCGACGAGACCGCCCGGGCCCGCCGGTCCTTCGACGAGATCATGGCGCTGGGCCTGGCGCTGGGCGGCACGATCACCGGCGAACACGGGGTCGGCGTGCTGAAGAAGGAGTGGCTGGCCCGCGAGTTGGGGCCGGTCGGCATGGAGGTGCAGCGCGCGGTCAAGCGGGCCTTCGACCCGCTGGGCCTGCTCAACCCCGGCAAGCTGTTCTGAGGCGGGAGCGGGCCCCCGCCGCCGCTCGGCGGCCCCGCTCACACGTCGCCGTCCGCGGACTCGTCGGAGGGCCAGGGGTCGCGCATCCACAGGTCATCGGCCGGGGTCGGCGCGAGCAGCGCGGCCAACGCGTCGTCCAGGCCCAGGCGTTCGGCCTCGGTGCCGGGCGGCACCATCCGCAAGGTGCGCTCCAGCCAGGCCGACACCGCCCCGGACGGCGCCTCCAGCAGGGCGTCCCCGTCCGGGGAGCTGAGCGCCATGCAGAGCACGCTGCGCCCCTCGATCTTGGTGGGCCAGATCCGGACGTCGCCGTGGCCGCTGGGGCGGAAGACGCCCTCCACGAGCAGCTCCCGGGCGAAGGTCCAGTTGACCGGCGCGCTGGTGCCGGTGTGGAAGGTGATGTGGACCGCGTACGGGTCGGCCGCGCGGTAGGACAGCTTGGCGGGCACGCAGATGCCGCGCTCGGGGGACAGGACCAGTCGCAGTTCCAGCTCGCGCTCGATGACGGGGTAGTGCATGGCAGCCTCACTTCGCTTCGCTTCGCCTCGTGCGGGGCCGGTGTCCGACCCCGCACCCGGAGAGAGCGCGCCGGCACGCGACGATGACGCGACTTCCGCGAACGTTCCGAAGGATGGCCGAAAACCATCGGTTGACCGAAAGCAGGCGCATGGGACGAGGTTCGCCCGAAGGGCTGCACTCTTGCGTTACCCGCCCTGCGGCACCGCGGTTCTTGGCTATGGTCCTCCCCTGCACATGCCTCGCGCCACGAACGGAGTTGGGGACATTGACGGCCTCCCCTGGAGACGGCGGGCACGCGGCCCGCGAGGGGTACTACCCCGACCCGTCCATCCCCGGGTACGTCCGGTACTGGAACGGCGGGTCCTGGGTTCCCGGTACGAGCCGCCCCGCGCCCGCGGAGGAGACCGGCCCGGTCTTCCTCGACGAGACCTCCCTGACCGCCGCCTGTCGCGAACCGGAATCCACCGCGCAGCCGGATCCGGTACGGGCGCCAGAGCCCGATCCGGTGCGCTGGCAGGCCGACCCGGTCCACCAGGCGGGCTTCGGCGGCCCCCGTGACCAGATGGTTTCCTGGGGCCAGGGAGAGTCCGAGCACGCGCACGCCGCATCCCGTCCGGGTGGTGTCTCGCTCGGCCGGAGCCGCCCCGAGCCGCTCATCGAGGCACAACCGGAATCCCACCCGGAGCCGTTCCCGGAGCCGCGCTGGGAGTCGGTGCGCGAACCGGCGGCCGTCCGCGCCTCCGCCTCCGGGGTCCGGATCGGCCGCGCCCCCGCGCCGCCCGCCGCCCCGGTCGGGACCTTCGACGGCGTCGGCATCCTCTCGGCGAGGTCACCGGTGGCGCCGGCCGCGCCCACCGCGCCCGCGGCGCCCGCCGCCCCGGTCCCCGACTGGCCCGAACCGCAGGGCAGTCGCGGCGCCCCCGCGGCCCCGCCGGCCCCCGCCCGCACCGCCGTGGCGCCCGCTCCCGACCCGGCCCCCGAGCCCGTCGCCGCGCCCGCGCCAGCGCCCGCGGCCGCCGCGCCCGTTCCCGCGACCGCCGCCGCTGCGCCGGCGCCGGCGCCGGCCGAGGACGCGGTCCGTGCCCCCCGGCGCACCGATCACGCCGTCTTCGAGCGGATGGCCGAGCGGGCCGCGCGCCCCGCCGGTCCGGTCCGCCGACTGCTCGCGCGGGCCGTGGACTCGGTGGTGCTGGGCGCCGTCGCGGTGGCCGTGGCCCAGCCCCTCGTGCCGGCCGTCACCGCGCACCTGGACGCCAAGGTGGAGGCGGCCCGGGGGAGCGGGCGCACCGTCACGGTGTGGCTGCTCGACGGGACCACCGCCGGCTACCTGGGCGTCGTACTCGGTGCCGTACTGCTCTTCGGCGTCTTCTGCGAGGTGCTGCCGACCGCGCGGTGGGGGCGCACGTTGGGCAAGAAGCTGTTCGGGGTCAGGGTGCTCTCGGTCGCGACCCGGCGCCCGCCGTCCTTCGCCGCGGCGCTGCGCCGGTGGCTGGTGTTCGCGCTGCTGGGCCTGCCCGGCTCGCTGCGGTGCCTGGGCGACCGGGCGCGCCGGCAGGGCTGGCACGACCGGGCGGCGGGGACGTACGTGGTCCGCTGAGGGCCCGTTCGGCCGGGCGTCTCGCCCGAACGGACGCGGTCGCATTGCGGGGGGTGCGCGGCCGGGTTCGACTCGGGCCATGAGCACCGACCAGCCGCCGCCGGGCCCGTCGCCCGAGGACGACCCGTTCCTCAAGAAGCCCCAGCAGCCGACGCCGCCGTCGGGCGGCTCGCCGTACGGCTCACCGCCGCCCGGCGGGCCCACCCCGCCGCAGGGCGGCGGACCCTACGGCGGGAGCCCGCCCGGTGGAGGCGGATATCCGCCCCCGCCCCCGCCGCCCTACGGCGGCGGCGGGCCGTACGGCGGGGGCGGCTACGGCATGCCCGACCCGCTCGCCGGGATGCCTCCGCTCGCGGACTTCGGCAAGCGGCTCGCGGCCCGCGTCATCGACCTGCTGATCATCAGCGTGCCGCTGTACCTCTTGCAGTGGATCTTCAGCAGCAAGCGCTACGTCGTCGACACCAGCAAGGGCGACGACATCAGCGACGTCGTCGTCAGGTCCTACAGCGGCAGCGGTCTGATCTGGACGCTGATCGGGATCCTCGCCTACGTCGGCTACGACTGGTTCATGACCAAGAAGAACGGTCAGACCATCGGCAAGAGGATGATGAGCGTGCGCGTGGCCATGCTGAACGACGGCAGCGTCCCGCCGTCCAACGCCGCGCTGTCCCGCGCCGCCGTGCTCTGGCTGCCGACGCTGCTCTGCTGCTTCTGCCTGTGGCCGATCGCGCTCGTCATCTCGATGCTCATCGACAAGCCGTACAAGCAGGCGTGGCACGACAAGGTCGCCAAGACCGTGGTGGTCAGCTCGGCCGGGTAGGCGTCAACAGGCCCTAGTGGTGCACGGAATGTTCGGCGGCGGCCGTCCGGGGTGAGGGGACCCGGGCGGCCGTCGGCGCGTCCACGGCGGTGTCGGATCCACGGCGCCGCCGCTTCGGCATGGGCACGGTGAGGGCGACGAGCAGGCCGAGGGCGAGGGCCGCGGCGGAGATGACCGCGACGCCGAGGCCCGTGCTCGTCTGCGAGAGCAGCAGCATGGCGATCGTCGACACGACGACGGTGACGGAACCGGAAGTGAGCTGAACGGCGGTCGGTCGCGGCATGGCGGTATCCGTCCTCAAGGAGGGAGGGAACTCTACGACGGGGGATGCCCGAGCCTGACCAACGGTAAGCGTGTCCTAACCCCTTGGCACCGGTCTCCCGGAGCACGGGGGGCGCACGGAGTCATGCGTTGGCCCGAGATGAGGGGGCGCGGGCGCGGGCGGGAAGCACCGTTCGTCCGGTATGGCAGGGGAACGTCCGAATAACGGAACTCCCTGACCGCATAGTGCAGTTGTAGGGAACAAGTCAAGGTCTGTCTTTTCTCGCGTTACTCCGGTCAAATGTCGTCACTTGAGACGCGTGCCGCGCGGAACCCCCCGCTCCGATGGAGACGTTCCGAACGTCCTGGCGGCCGCGGGAGGGGAACGACATCAAGTGACCAGCAACTCAGACTCCGCCAGAAGGCGGGCGCTGCGCGCCACGGCTGTCGCCGTGACCATCGCCGCGTGCGCCGCCAGCGGCGCAGCCTTCACCACTGCGACCGCGTCGGGCCCCGTGGCCCCCGCGCCCGTCGCGGCGGCCGTTCATCAGGACCCGACGGCTCCGGCCAACTCGGTCAACCACAACCTCGACGGTCCGTTCAGCAAGCAGCAGGAGCAGGCCCGCAAGGCCGCCCTGGAGCAGGTGCTGTCGGGCAAGACCAACGTCGAGCAGCGTGGCGCGTCGAAGGTCGTCAAGCTCGACGACAAGAAGTACGTCGAGCTGGGCCGCGAGAAGACCGACAAGATCTTCACGATCCTCGTCGACTTCGGCGACCAGGTGGACAGCACCACCATGTTCGACCCGGACGGCGCCGACGGCCCGAAGCCCCCCGTGCAGAAGTACGGCGGCAACCCCGGCCCGGCGCACAACCAGATCGCGCAGCCCGACCGCGCGAAGAACAACAGCACCGCCTGGCGCAAGGACTTCAGCCGCGACTACTTCCAGGACCTGTACTTCGGTACGGGCCAGGGCAAGAACTCGCTGAAGACCTACTACGAGAAGACCTCCTCGGGTCGCTACTCGGTCGAGGGCCAGGTCCAGGACTGGGTCAAGATCCCGTACAACGAGGCCCGTTACGGCTCGAACTACTGCGGTCAGACCAACTGCTCCAACGTCTGGGACACCGTCCGCGACGGCGTCACCGCCTGGGCCGACGCCCAGAAGAAGGCCGGCAAGACCGACGCCGAGATCAAGGCCCAGCTGGCGCAGTACGACCAGTGGGACCGCAACGACTTCGACGGCGACGGCAACTTCAACGAGCCCGACGGCTACATCGACCACTTCCAGATCGTCCACGCGGGCGAGGACGAGTCGGCCGGCGGCGGCGTGCAGGGCACCAACGCCCTGTGGGCGCACCGTTGGTACGCCTACGGCACCGACGCGGGCAAGACCGGCCCGGCGAACAACAAGGCCGGCGGCACCCAGATCGGCAACACCGGCATCTGGGTCGGCGACTACACGATGCAGCCCGAGAACGGCGGCCTCGGCGTCTTCGCGCACGAGTACGGCCACGACCTCGGCCTCCCGGACCTGTACGACACCTCCGGCGGCGGCGAGAACTCGGTCGGCTTCTGGTCCCTGATGTCGGCGGGCTCCTGGCTCGGCCAGGGCAAGGACTCCATAGGCGACCTCCCGGGCGACATGACGGCCTGGGACAAGTACCAGCTCGGCTGGCTGAACTACGACCGGGCCAAGGCGGCGACGAAGTCCACCCACAAGCTGGGTGTGTCGGAGTACAACACCAAGGACAAGCAGGCCCTGATCGTCGACCTGCCCGCGAAGCAGGTCAAGACGGACATCGTCGCTCCCGCCGAAGGCGCCAGCCAGTGGTGGAGCAACATGGGTGACGACCTCAAGAACACCCTCTCGCGCCCGGTCGACCTGACCGGCAAGTCCTCCGCGGCCCTGTCCCTCAAGGGCTGGTGGGACATCGAGAAGGACTACGACTTCCTCTACGCGGAGGCTTCCACCGACGGCGGCGCCACCTGGACCGCCCTCGCCGGCACCGCGAACGGCAAGGCCATCCCGCTCGACGCGGGCGGCAACCCGGCCCTGACGGACGTCTCCGGCGCCTGGCAGGACCTGAAGTACCCGCTCGACGGCTACGCGGGCAAGAAGATCGACCTCCGCTTCCGCTACCAGACGGACGGCGGCGCGGGCGGCAAGGGCTTCACCGCCGACGCCATCACCGTGACCGCGGACGGCCAGGCCCTCTTCACCGACGGCGCCGAGAACGGCGACAACGGCTGGACGGGCAAGGGCTTCTCCCGCATCGGCGCCGGCTTCACCAAGGAGTACGCGCAGTACTACCTGGCCGAGAACCGCCGCTACGTCTCGTACGACTCCACCCTCAAGGTGGGCCCGTACAACTTCGGCTTCGCCAACTCCGACCGTCCGCAGTGGGTCGAGCACTACGCCTACCAGGACGGCCTGCTGATCTGGCTCTGGGACACCTCCCAGAAGGACAACAACACCAGCCAGCACCCGGGTTCGGGTCTGATCCTTCCGATCGACTCGAAGGCCAAGCCGCTGAAGTGGGCGGACGGCAGCCTGATGCGCAACAAGATCCAGCCGTTCGACGCCCCGTTCAGCTGGTACTCCACGGACGACATCACCCTCCACAAGGACGGTGTCGCGCAGCGGATCAAGCCGTCGGCCGGTAACGGCGTCTTCGACGACCACAAGGGCAAGTACTACTACGACGAGAACCCGACCGGCAGCGTGAAGGTCACTGACACCAACACCAAGATCAAGATCGAGAAGGAGTCCTACGACGGTCTCCAGATGACGGTCTCGGTCGGCCCCGCCGGCAAGTAACACGCATCACCGCAGGTCAGAGCATGATCGGCCGTCGCCCTCTAGCGGGCGGCGGCCGTTCGCGTTTAGATGCCCGTGCGAGTTTCTTATTGACGGGGGAGATGACAAGCATGCCCGGTGGAGGTTTCGTCCGATTGCCCGGCGGCAGCGTGGTGGTCGCGCTCACGCTGCCCAGACCGTCCGGTGAGGGCGGAAATGTCCGCGTGCTGGTGCACGCCGTGAACCGGGCCCGCGCCCTGACCAGGCTGCGGAACCTCGGGATGCGGGCGGTGTACCTGCGCGGGAACGCGCAGCCGCCGACGCCCGACGAGGTGACGGCGGTCCTGCACCATCCGGACGGCCTGCTGTGGCGCGCCGCCCCCGACCGGGTCGCGGAGCTGTGGCACCCGATCAGGGCCCTGCTGCCGGGCGCCTGAGGCCGGCCTGGGCAAAGCCTGGGCAAAACCTGTGCGCCCGCTGTGCGTGGGCCCTGTGGGGCGTACGGGCCCCGCGGGGCCTGCGGGGCGTCCTACGGGCCGGTCACGTGCGGGGAGCCGGAGAGCTTCACCCCGGCCGTCCTGAGCTCCTCCAGGGCCCGCTCCGTGCTGTGCGGGGCCACTCCCGCCGTGAGGTCGAGCAGCACGCGGGTGTCGAAGCCGGCGCGGACGGCGTCCAGGGCGGTCGCCCGTACGCAGTGGTCCGTGGCGATGCCGACCACGTCGACCTCGGTGACCTCGCGGGCGCGCAGCCAGTCCGCGAGGGTGACGCCGTTCTCGTCGGCGCCCTCGAAACCGCTGTACGCGGCGTCGTAGGCGCCCTTGTCGAAGACGGCCGCGACGGCGCCCGAGGCGACGGCGGGGGCGAAGTTCGGGTGGAACCCGACGCCCTCGGTCCCGGCCACGCAGTGCACCGGCCAGGAGGTCTCGTAGTCCGGCTCGGCCGGGGGGTGGGCGAAGTGCGCGCCGGGGTCGATGTGGTGGTCGCGGGTGGCGACGACGTGCCGGTAGCCGGGGGTGGCCTGGCCGATCAGCTCCGTGATGGAGGCGGCCACGTCGGCGCCCCCGGTGACCGCGAGGCTGCCGCCCTCGCAGAAGTCGTTCTGTACGTCGACGACGATCAGTGCGCGGTGCATGTTCGGGTGTCCTTCGCTCGGTGTGACATCTCTACCCTGCCTCCGCCCGCCCGTCCCTCCGCTGCCCCCCTTCCCCACTCCCCGCCCCCCGAACCCGAGGGCCATCCCAGCCTCGCCGGCGTTTGAGGCGCCCCCGGAGGGCGGTACGGCCGGTGGCCGGGGTCCGGGGGTCGGGTCCGCGTGCGCGCTGTGCCTCCGGCGGCGCCTCAAACGCCGGCGAGGCTGCTTCGGCCCGCTTCGGCGCCGGCGGCGAGGCTGGTGTGGCCCACCCCAGCCCCGCCGGCGTTTGAGGCGCCCCGGGCCTGGGCCCATCCCAGCCCTGCCGGCGTTTGAGGCGCCCCCGGAGGGCGGGACGGTCGGGGTCCGGTGGTCGGGTTCGCGTGCGCGCTGTGCCTCCGGCGGCGCCTCAAACGCCGGCGAGGCTGGTTCGGCCCGCCTCGGCCCGCCTCGGCCCGCTTCGGCCCGCTCGGCCGCGCCGGCGGGGCGGGTGTGGCCCATCCCAGCCCCGCCGGCGTTTGAGGCGTCCCCGGGCCGCCCCCCCGGGAGGGTCAGGCGTACTCGGTCGGGATCACGGCCTCGCCGCGGGAGAGCTGGGTCGCGGAGAGGGGAAGGGCCGCCAGCGCCGCGCGGTGGCGGTCGCGCGCCGCCTCCAGCGGCTCGCGGGCGACCACCTCGCCGCCCTTGACCAGCTGCACCAGCAACTGCTCCCCGGCCAGAGCGGACGGCACGGCCCCGGTACCCACGACCTCCGCCTCGGCCACCCCGTCGGCGTCCCGCCGCCGGGCCGCCCACTTGCGGCCGCCCACCGAGGTCTTGCCGCCGGAGGACTTCTTCGCCACCGGGTGCAGGACCGCCTTCGGGTCGGCGGAGGTGGCCCGGGCGACCAGCTTGTAGACCATCGAGCACGTCGGGTGCCCGCTGCCGGTGACCAGCTGCGTCCCCACCCCGTACGCGTCCACCGGCGCCGCGGCCAGCGAGGCGATCGCGTACTCGTCCAGGTCGGAGGTGACCACGATGCGCGTGTCGGTGGCCCCCAGCTCGTCCAGCTGCTGGCGCACCCGGTGCGCGACGAGCAGCAGGTCACCGGAGTCGATGCGGACCGCGCCGAGCCCGGTCCCCGCCACCTCGACGGCCGTCCGCACCGCCTCGGCGACGTCGTACGTGTCCACCAGCAGCGTGGTGGATCCGCCCAGCGAGGCCACCTGGGCCTCGAAGGCGTCCCGCTCGCTGTCGTGCACCAGGGTGAAGGCGTGCGCGCTGGTGCCCACCGTGGGGATCCCGTACCGGAAGCCCGCCGCCAGGTCCGAGGTGGAGGCGAAGCCGCCGACGTACGCGGCCCGCGCCGCGGCCACCGCGGCCAGCTCGTGGGTGCGCCGCGCGCCCATCTCGATCAGCGGCCGCCCGCCCGCCGCCGAGGACATCCGGGAGGCGGCGGCGGCGATCGCCGAGTCGTGGTTGAGGATCGAGAGGATCACGGTCTCCAGCAGCACGCACTCGGCGAAGCTGCCCTCGACGCGCAGCACCGGGGAGCCGGGGAAGTAGACCTCGCCCTCCGGGTAGCCCCAGATGTCGCCGGAGAAGCGGTACGAGGCCAGCCAGTCCAGGGTCCGCATGTCGACGACGGCCCGCTCGCGCAGGAATTCCAGCACGGCGGCGTCGAAGCGGAAGTTCTCCACCGCGTCCAGCACCCGGCCCGTTCCGGCCAACACTCCGTAGCGCCGGCCTTCCGGCAGCCGCCGGGTGAAGACCTCGAAGACCGAGCGCCGGTCGGCGGTGCCGTTGGCCAGGGCGGCCTGCAGCATCGTCAGCTCGTAATGGTCCGTGAAGAGCGCTGTCGACGGCACGTCCACCGGCAGGCCCAGGTCCGCAGGGTTCATGGCACGGATGCTAGCGCACATCTCGTCAAAGTGACGAGATGTAGGCCCCGTTTGTGCGACGGGCCCGTCGCAGTGGCAGCATGGGACGAGTGAGTGTCGCCCCCATTGAGATCGAACGCACCGAATCCGCCGAGGAGACCTTCGCGGTCCCCGAGCCCGACGTCCCCTGGGTGACGCTGGTGCACAACGACCCCGTCAATCTCATGAGCTACGTCGCGTACGTGTTCCAGGCGTACTTCGGCTACTCCAAGGACAAGGCGAACAAACTGATGCTCGACGTCCACCACAAGGGGCGGGCGGTCGTCTCCAGCGGCAGCCGCGAGGAGATGGAACGCGACGTGCAGGCCATGCACGGCTACGGCCTGTGGGCGACCCTCTCCCAGGACCGCAACTGATGGAGCGCGAGACGGGCACCTTCGTGCCGCTCGACGGCGGCGGCGCGGCCGTCGCCCTCGACGAGATCGAGATCCAGATCCTGCGCTCGCTGGCCGTCCAGCTGCTGGAGCTGATCGGCCCCGGCGCGGCCGAACCGGCCGAGGACGCCGACCCGCTGGCGGTCCTGTTCGCCGCCGACGGCCCCACCGAGCCGCCCTCCGACCCGGCGTTGGCCCGGCTCTTCCCGGACGCCTACGGCGGTCCCGGCGGCGACGAAGGGGCCGACCCGGAGGAAGTCCGCGCCCACGCGGCCGAGTTCCGCCGCTTCACCGAGAACGACCTGCGCACCCGCAAGCGCGAGGACGCGCTGGCCGTCGTACGCAGCCTCGACGCGCTGACGCTCGACGACGGCCTGGACGAGGAGCCCGCCGACGCCGGCGGCGGCGCGGTGTTGGAGCTGACCGGGGAGCTGCCGCTGCGCTGGCTCGGCTCGCTCAACGACCTGCGGCTCACCATCGCGGCGCGGCTGGAGATCACCGAGGACGACGAGAGCGCGGTCCTCTTCCAGCTGCCGGACGACGACCCGCGCAAGCCGATGGTGATGGCGTACCTGTGGCTCGGCGGCCTCCAGGAGACGCTGATCGAGACCCTCTGAGGGAGTTCGCGTCACGCGCGCGACGTACTCCCGTCACGCTCCCGAGGCGCTCCGTTCGCTCAGCGGACGCTCAAATCCGGATAACGATCAGATCACCACCATGTGGTGGTCTGATCGCGTTCAGGGAGTTTGTCCGCATTTTTTCGTGTCGCAGGTCACCTTTTCGCGCCTCGATCGCCCGTAAGGCCGTGATAAATCTTCACGACTGCCGACGGGACGCCACCCCTGTTCCCCGGCTCGCTCGAACCGGCTGACCGCCGGGTGCAACTCCATCCGTATCCGGGGGGATCGAGGATCCGGTCCGCAGCCACTCTCAGGCGCGGGTCGGCGTGGAGAAAGGCGCACCAAGACATGACCTCTGTGCAGGTCGAGCACGACGACACGAAGCCGGCCGGCGGCGAAGCCGAGGCGGGCGAGGGTTACCACCGCACGCTCGGCGCGCGGCAGATCCAGATGATCGCCATCGGCGGAGCCATCGGCACCGGCCTCTTCCTGGGCGCCGGAAAGGCGATCTCCAAGGCGGGCCCGAGCCTGATCCTGGCCTACGCCATCGCCGGCCTGGTCATCTTCTTCATCATGCGGGCCCTGGGCGAGCTGCTCATGTACCGCCCGGTCTCGGGCTCCTTCTCGGACTACGCCCGGGAGTTCCTGGGCCCCTTCTGGGGGTACGTGACGGGCTGGACCTACTGGCTCTTCTGGGTGGTCACCGGCATCGTCGAGGTCACCGCCGCCGCGAAGTACATGGCGTTCTGGACGGACGGCAGCTTCCCGCAGTGGGGCTTCGCGCTGATCTTCACGCTCATCCTCTACGGCGCCAACCTGATCTCCGTGAAGCTCTTCGGCGAGCTGGAGTTCTGGTTCTCGATGGTCAAGGTCACCGCCATCGTCGGCATGATCCTGATCTGCGCCGGCATCCTGACCATCGGCTTCTCCGACGCGGCCGACACGGCGAGCGTCTCGAACCTGTGGAACGACCGGGGCTTCTTCCCCAACGGCATCGGCGAGACGCTGATGACCCTGCAGATCGTGATGTTCGCCTTCCTCGCGGTCGAGCTCGTCGGCGTCACCGCCGGTGAGTCCAAGGACCCGGAGAAGACCCTCCCCAAGGCCATCAACACCGTGCCGTGGCGGATCGCCGTCTTCTACGTCGGCGCCCTGATCATGATCCTGTCGGTCATCCCGTGGCACCAGTTCAAGGCGGGCGAGAGCCCCTTCGTGCTGGCCTTCGAGAAGATGGGCCTCGGCATCGGCGCGGCCGTCGTCAACTTCGTGGTGCTGACCGCCGCCCTGTCCTCCTGCAACTCGGGCATGTACTCCACCGGCCGCATGCTGCGCGACCTCGCGCAGAACGGCCAGGGCCCGAAGGTCTTCACCAAGCTGACCAAGAGCGGCACCCCGCTCCTCGGCACCACCTTCTCCGCCGCGCTGATGCTGGTGGGCGTCTGGATCAACTACGTCGCCCCGGGCAAGGCCTTCGAGTACGTCGTCTCCTTCGCCACCATCTCCGGCATGTGGGCCTGGATCATGATCCTGGTCTGCCAGATCCGCTACCGCGCCAAGTCCGACCGCGGCGAGCTGCCCGCGTCCCCCTTCCGGGCGCCCGGAGCCCCGTACACGAGCTGGTTCGCGCTCGCCTTCATCGCCATGGTCATCGTGATGATGGGCATCGACAAGGACGCCCGCGTCTCGCTGTACTGCGCCCCGCTGTGGGGTCTGATCCTCGGCGTCTCCTACCTGGTGATGAAGAGCCGCAACCCGAACGCGGACGCCTTCGTCAAGGCCTCGTAAGGCTCCTGTCCAGCATCCGGGCCCTTCCGTACCACTCCTCGGTACGGGAGGGCCCGTCTGTTTATCCTTTCGCTCATGCTGACCCTCACCCAGGACCTGTACGACCGGATCGTCGAGCACGCCCGCAAGGACCACCCGGACGAGGCCTGCGGGATCGTCGCCGGTCCGGCGGGCACCGGCCGCCCCGAGCGGTTCGTCCCGATGCTGAACGCCGCGCGGTCGCCCACGTTCTACGAGTTCGACTCCAAGGACCTGCTGAAGCTCTACCGCGAGCTGGACGACCGGGACGAGGAGCCCGTGATCGTCTACCACTCGCACACCGCGACCGAGGCCTACCCCTCGCGCACGGACGTGACCTACGCGAACGAGCCCGGCGCGCACTACGTCCTGGTCTCCACGGCGGACGCGGACGGCCTCGGGGAGTTCCAGTTCCGGTCGTACCGGATCGTCGACGGAGTGATCACGGAGGAAGAAGTGCAGGTCGTGGCCGGTTACTGAGGGGTTACTGCCCAGTATGTGAGCCGATGGCGTCCATGATGCGGAATCACACTCCAAACGCCGGACCGGGAATCGTTAACATGACCGCATGGTTCCCCACGACGTGAGCATCGAGACGCCCGGCAGGCTGCTGCTCGTGGCGCGGCTGCACGTCGACCTGTGCCGCCTCGCCAGTGCCATCTGTCCTGCCGCTGCCTGAGTACCGCAGTGCCGCGCGATGCCCGCGGTCGTCGCGCGCCGCACCGCTACCCCGCTCCGCCCTTCCCGCCGCCCTTCCCGCTTCCTTCACGACTGGAGCCAGCCATGGCCATCGAGGTCCGCATCCCGACCATCCTCCGCACCTACACCGACGGCGAGAAGGCCGTCTCCGGTGAGGGCGCCACCCTCGGCGACCTCTTCGCCGACCTGGAGACCCGGCACAAGGGCATCCAGGAGCGCATCATCGACGCGGCCAAGGGCGGCGAGCTGCGCCGCTTCGTGAACGTGTACCTGAACGACGAGGACGTCCGCTTCCTCGCCGGCATCTCCACCGAGCTGAACGACGGCGACAGCGTCACCATCCTCCCGGCCGTGGCCGGCGGATCGAAGTAATGCGCTACGACTCCCCGCTGGCGGCGGTCGGCAACACCCCGCTGGTCCGGCTTCCCCGGTTGTCCCCCTCGGAGGACGTCCGGATCTGGGCCAAGCTGGAGGACCGCAATCCGACCGGCTCGATCAAGGACCGCCCCGCGCTCCACATGGTCGAGCAGGCCGAGAAGTCGGGCCGCCTCTACCCCGGCTGCACGATCCTGGAGCCCACCTCCGGCAACACGGGCATCTCGCTCGCCATGGCGGCGAAGCTCAAGGGCTACCGGATCGTGTGCGTCATGCCGGAGAACACCAGCCAGGAGCGCCGTGACCTCCTGGCCATGTGGGGAGCCGAGATCATCCCGTCGCCCGCCGCGGGCGGCTCCAACACGGCGGTCCGCGTCGCCAAGGAGCTGGCGGCGGAGCACCCGGACTGGGTGATGCTCTACCAGTACGGCAACCCGGACAACGCGGGCGCCCACTACGCCACGACCGGCCCGGAGATCCTCGCCGACCTCCCGTCCATCACCCACTTCGTGGCGGGCCTCGGTACCACCGGGACGCTCATGGGCGTCGGCCGCTACCTGCGCGAACACGTCGAGGGGGTCCGGATCGTCGCGGCCGAGCCGCGCTACGACGACCTCGTCTACGGGCTGCGCAACCTGGACGAGGGCTTCGTCCCGGAGCTGTACGACGCCTCCGTGCTGACCACCCGCTTCTCGGTGGGTTCCGCGGACGCGGTGACCCGGACCCGGGAGCTGCTCCAGCAGGAGGGCATCTTCGCCGGCGTCTCCACGGGCGCGGCGTTGCACGCGGCGATCGGGGTGGGCCGCAAGGCGGTGGCCGCCGGCGAGTCCGCGGACATCGTCTTCGTCGTCGCCGACGGCGGCTGGAAGTACCTCTCGACGGGCGTCTACACGGCGGCCACGACCGAAGAAGCCATCGAAGTCCTCCAGGGCCAACTCTGGGCCTAGCCCCACCCGACCGGGCCCCGCCGAAGGCCCCCATGCCTCCGGCGGGCCCTCAATCGCCGGGCAGGCTGGGTTTGCCGGGCTGGCCCTCAAGCGCCGGGCGGGCTGGGTTTGCCGGGCTGGCGCTGCCGAATCCGGCCCCGCCCGATCCAGCCTCGCCCGGGGGCACCTCCCAGCGGTAGCTGGGGGAGTTTGAGGCGCCGCCGGAGGCCCCACGTGCCTCCGGCGGGCCCTCAAACGCCGGGCGGGCTGGGTTTCCGGGCTGGCCCTCGAACGCCGGGCGGTTTGCCGGGGTGGCGCTCGAACGCTGGGCGCAGGGTCAGGGGGTTAGGTGGGCTGCCAGGATCGCGGCGTGGCTGGTCTTCGGGTCCTTGACCGCGGTCAGGAGGGTCAGGGGGCCGGCCTCCGCCAGGGCCCGCAGCCGCTCCAGCGCGGCCACCGCCCCGGCCCCGGCCAGCTCCGCCTCGTACCGCTCGCGGAACTCCTCGAAGTCCCCGCCCCCACCGTGGAACCACCGGCGCAGCTCCGCCGACGGGGTGAGCTCCTTGGGCCACTCGTCCACCGCGGCCACCGCCTTCGCCAGCCCCCGCGGCCACAGCCGGTCCACCAGCACGCGGACACCGTCCGCCGCCGGGTCCGGGGCATCGTAGACGCGCCGCAACCGCACCGCCCGCCGAGTCACCGGCCCTCACCTCCGAGTCCGAGCCCCTTCACCTGGTCCCACACCGCGGGATCCACGGAACCGACCCGCCGGCGCAGCTCCCACACCGAGACCTCCCGCGCCCGGTCCGCCTCCACGAACGCGGCCCGGCCGTGCGCCGCCCCGAGCACCCCCGGCGGCAGCGCGATCACTCCCGGCCGGGCGTCCCGGTACTTCCCGGTCACCGGTGCGACCCGCGCACGCGGCCCCCGTACCGCCAGGACCAGATAGGAACGCCCGTCCGCCAGGCACCACAACTCGCGCGCCACCGGCCGCGGCGCCGGCCCCGGGCCGTGCGCGGCCGCCCCGGCCCGCCCCGGCCGCACCGCCGCCATCCGCCGCCCCGCCACCAGCAGCACGAGGGCCACGGCCACCACCGCCGCCACCCCGGGCCACCAGGACGTGTCCATGCATCGACCGTAACCGCGTCCCCACCCGACCGCACGGCCCGCGCCGGCCCGTACCCGGCCCGCACGCGGCAACCCGTGTACGGGCCGTCGCTCCACCGGGTGACACCGCAGGTGAGTTGCCCCACAACGGCCCGCCGCGGAGGAGCGACGGGACGATTCGCGCTTTACGCTCGACTCCACGCACGCCCCCGTCGCCCTCCCCGTATCCGTGTAACGTCCACGGACCGTCCACGGAGGTTCCCGTCTCCATGAAGCTCACCGTCGTCGGCTGCTCCGGCTCGTTCCCCTCCGCGGAATCGGCCTGCTCGAGCTACCTCGTCGAGGCCGACGGCTTCCGGCTGCTCCTCGACATGGGCAACGGCGCCCTCGGTGAGCTGCAGCGACACTGCGGTCTGTACGACCTCGACGCCGTCTTCCTCAGCCACCTGCACGCGGACCACTGCATCGACATGTGCGGCTACTTCGTCGCCCGCTACTACCGCCACGAGGGCGGCCGCTGCGGGACCATCCCCGTCTACGGCCCCGAAGGCACCGAGAAGCGCCTGACCACGGCCTACGAGGACGTCCCGGACGAGCGCTCCATGAGCGAGGTCTTCGACTTCCGCACCCTGAAGTCCGGGACCTTCGAGATCGGCCCCTTCCAGGTCCGCACCGAGCGCGTCGCCCACCCCATCGAGTCCTACGCCATCCGCCTCGAACACGGCGGGCGCTCCCTGACGTACTCCGGCGACACCGGCGTCTGCGCCGAACTCGGCCTGCTGGCCGAGGACGCCGACCTCTTCCTCTGCGAGGCGTCGTTCACGCACGGCAAGGAGGACATCCCCGACCTCCACCTCAACGGCCGCGAGGCGGGGGAGTTCGCCCGTGACGGCCGGGTCGGGCGGCTCGTCCTGACCCACATCCCGCCGTGGACCGACGCCGGGCGCAACCTCGCCGACGCCCGCGCCGTGTACGGGGGCCGCGTGGACCTCGCCCGGGCGGGCGAGGTCTACGAGGTCTGATCCCCGGGGTGCCTAACGGGCGCGGCGGCCGGAGAGGGCCATCCGGTTCCAGGTGTGGCGCCGGCCGCGGATGGCCACCGAGTACGCGTACATGACCTCGGGGTCGCACATCCCCGGGAGGTAGGAGTCGCCGAAGTGGTGGGCGTCGAAGCCCGCCTCCTTCGCGTTCAGGGCGAGCTGCGGGACCACGTTCGCGTGGCTGCCCTCCTGGCTCGTCCCGATGGCGCCCATCACGATCGCGCCCGCGTCCTGCACCGCCGCCACCGCCTCGGCCGCCAGCTCCCGCGTCACCCCGGGCAGCGTGCCGGGCAGCGGCATGACGACCCCGTCGGCGCCCGCGTCGACCAGCGCGGTGAGCCGGGCCGTGGTCACCCGCTCCGGGTGCCCGGCGTGGTGCATCTTGCCCGACCACAGGGCCGCGTCGGCGCCCAGCCCGCGGCGCAGCTCCTCGGTCACCCGGGCCATCGCGTCGTACGAGCCGCCCGTACCGGGGTTCGCGGTGATGCACAGCATCGCCGCGCCCATGTCGATCAGCCGCTTGGCGTACTCCGGCTTCGCCCGGCGGATCTCCGGTACGTCGCCGGGCTCCAGGTTCACGCCGATCGGGCGGCCGATCACCTGGGCCAGCTCCGTGAACGACGTGAACTCGCCCAGCCCCGGCAGCCGCAGCCGCTCCCCGTCCCAGGCGCGCTCGATGAGGTTCAGCACGACGACGTCCGCGCCGAAGGCGGCGACCAGCTCGGCGTTGTGCACCCCCCGGCCGTCCGGGTGCGGGGACAGCGCGGCGCGCTCGCCGAAGACCTCGGCGACCATGGTCCGCCCCTCGGCGGCGGCCACGGCCCGGGTCAGGGCCCGCCCGCGCAGGGCGGCGAGCTGTTCGCGGTCAAGGTCGAGAATGCGCTGTTCTGTCATGGTTCCAGGCTAGGCAACGCACCACGGCCGAAGCCCCTGTCATTCGGAAGGAATGACAGGGGCTTCGGACCTTGAACAGGTGTGGCTGAGGGCTACTTCGCCTCGGCCTTGGCCAGCTCGGCCAGCTCCTCGTCGGACTCGCGGCCCGGCGTCGGAAGGTTGAACTTGACGATGGCGAACCGGAAGATCGCGTAGTAGAGCGCCGCGAAGCAGAGGCCGACCAGGACGAGCATCCACGGCTTGGTCGCGATGCCGAGGTTCAGGAAGAAGTCGATGGCGCCGGCGGAGAAGCCGAACCCGTCCTTCATGCCGAGGGCCCAGGTGAGTGCCATGGAGACACCGGTCAGCAGCGCGTGGACCGCGTACAGAGCCGGGGCGATGAACATGAACGTGAACTCGATCGGCTCGGTCACACCCGTGACGAACGCGGTGAGCGCGAGGGAGAACATCATGCCGCCGACGACCTTGCGACGCTCGGGGCGGGCGCAGTGGACGATCGCGAGGCAGGCCGCCGGGAGGGCGAACATCATGATCGGGAAGAAGCCGGTCATGAACTGTCCGGCGCTCGGGTCACCCGCGAGGAACCGGGCGATGTCGCCGCTCTTGCCGTTGTACTCGCCGGCCTGGAACCAGGGGAAGGAGTTCAGCAGGTGGTGCATGCCGACGGGGATCAGCGCACGGTTGGCGACACCGAAGATGCCGGCGCCGACCGCACCCGAACCGACGAGCCACTCACCGAAGTTGTGCAGGCCCGTGCCGAGCACCGGCCAGATCAGGCCGAAGAGGATGCCGATGACCAGACCCGCGAAGGCGGAGAGGATCGGGACCAGACGGCGGCCACCGAAGAAGCCCGCCCAGTCGGGCAGCTTGGTCCGGTAGAACTTCTGGTAGAGCAGGGCGACGACTATGCCCATCACGACGCCGCCGAGGACCTTGGCGTCGACGGGCGCGTCCACGAGGACGACCTTGTGGTCGACGACCTTCTCGATCTGCGGGAGGCTGGAGTCGGTGAAGGTCCCCAGGACCTTGGCGAAGACGAGGTAGCCGGTGACGGCGGCGAGGGCCGTCGAGCCGTCCGACTTCTTGGCGAAGCCGATGGCGATGCCGACGGCGAAGAGCAGCGCCATGTTGCCGATGATCGCGTCGCCGCCGGCCGCCATGTACGTGGCGATCTTGTTGACGAAGTCGGGCAGCGAAGCCTTGCCCAGCATGTCGTCCTGGCCGAGGCGGATGAGCAGCGCTCCGGCAGGCAGCACCGCAACGGGGAGCATGAGGCTCCGGCCGATGCGCTGCATGACGGCCATCACGCCCGCGCCCTTCTTCTTTTCCGCAGCGGTGGCTGTGGACATCAACTTCCTCCAGTGGGCAGGCGCCGCCAGAGGACAGACTGGGGGACGGCGGCGTCTCAGAAAGGGGGGGGACCTCGGGGTCGTGCCCACGTGGTCTACACCACTAAGTGGTGTAGACCAGTTGTAGCACGGTGAGGTCTGCGTAAGGAACCCACCAATTCCGTGGCGGCGGACACATCTGGACATGAACGACAAAAGCCCCCGGACCCGAGGGGTCCGAGGGCCTTCTCGCCCGGGACGGATGGCCTTCCGTCCCGTTTGGCGCTCTATGTCGCGCGGCGGCTCGCGCTCCGCGGCGGCGCCGGGCTACTTGATGTTGTCCAGCTCCATCTGCGCGATCTCCTCGTCCGACTCCCGCCCCGGTGTCGCGAGGTCGAACTTCGTGATGGCGAAGCGGAAGACGACGTAGTAGACCACCGCGAAGGCCAGGCCGATCGGGATGATCATCCAGGGCTTCGTCGCCAACCCCCAGTTGATGACGTAGTCGATCAGGCCGGCCGAGAAGCTGAAGCCGTCGTGCACCCCCAGCGCCCAGGTGACCGCCATCGACACGCCCGTCAGCACCGCGTGGATCGCGTACAGCACCGGCGCGATGAACAGGAAGGAGTACTCCAGCGGCTCCGTGATGCCGGTGACGAAGGACGTCAGGCCCACGGACAGCATCAGGCCGCCCACCTGCTTGCGCCGGGCGGGCTTCGCGCAGTGCGTGATCGCCAGCGCCGCCGCGGGCAGCGCGAACATCATGATGGGGAAGAAGCCGGACAGGAACTGTCCCGCCTTCGGGTCGCCCGCCAGGAACATCGCGATGTCACCGTGGACCACCTGACCGTCCGGCTTGGTGAAGCTGCCGAACTGGAACCACACCGGCACGTTCAGGAACTGGTGCAGGCCGATCACCAGCAGCGCGCGGTTCGCCACGCCGAAGATCCCGGCGCCCCACGAGCCGAGCCCCACCAGCCAGTCCGAGAAGCTCTGCAGCGCGTCGCCGATCGCCGGCCAGATGCCCAGGCAGATGACGGCGAACGCGATCGCGACGAAGGCCATGATGATCGGGACGAGCCGACGGCCGTTGAAGAAGCCGAGCCAGTCGACCAGCTTCACCCGGTGGTAGCGCTGCCAGAACCACGCGGCCAGCAGGCCCATGATGATGCCGCCGAAGACCCCCGGGTTCTGGAAGGTGTACTCGGCGAAGGCGTCGCCCTGCCCCAGGCAGCCGCCCTTGATGTCCTTGGTGCCCTCCGGGCACGCCTTGGGGAAGGCGTGCAGGACGCCGCGGTAGACGAGGAAGCCGACGACCGCGGCGAGGGCGGTCGATCCGTCGGCCTTCTTGGCCATGCCGATGGCCACGCCGATGCAGAAGAGGAGGGGCAGGCCCAGGTCGGCGTTGAGCAGCGAGCCGCCCGCGTTCGCCATCACCTTGGCGACGTCCGTCCAGCCCAACCCGTCCTTGCCGAAGACGTCGTCCTGGCCGAGGCGGTTGAGGATGCCGGCCGCGGGGAGGACGGCGATCGGGAGCTGGAGGCTCCGGCCCATCTTCTGGAGCCCTTGGAAAATGCCGTTCCACCACTTCTGCTGCGGCACTGCTGCGGCGCTGCTCGCGCTCATCGGCGTCCTCCCTGGCCGGCCGTCGGAGCGGCCCGTTTTTGGCAGTTGCGACACTTGCGGCACACTGGTGTAGACCACTTCCGGCGCGGTCGCGTCCAGGCTGATGCTGATCGTTATGATTCGCCATATACCGGACATGTGCCCATGTAAGTGGGCCAACCGTGGGCTACCGTGACAGAGCGGACGCTCACGCGGAGTATGCGCCGCCGAGACTCGTTCTTCGTAGAACTCAGGGAGAAACAGATGGCCACCAAGGCTGAGAAGATCGTCGCCGGGCTCGGCGGTATCGAGAACATCGAAGAGGTCGAGGGCTGCATCACGCGCCTGCGCACCGAGGTCATCGACCCGAGCAAGGTCGACGAGGCCGCGCTCAAGGCCGCCGGCGCCCACGGCGTCGTCAAGATGGGCACCGCGATCCAGGTCGTCATCGGCACCGACGCCGACCCGATCGCCGCCGACATCGAAGACATGATGTGAGCTGAGCCCACCCGGCTCGCACACCCCGGCCGCCCCGGCGGCCGCACACGAAAGACCCCGTCCGGGCGCACCGGGCGGGGTCTTTCGCGCGACGCCGTGGGGCGGGCGCGCACCGGCTAGGCTCGGAGCCATGTCTCGCATCGACGGCCGTACGCCCGAACAGCTCCGCCCGGTCACCATCGAACGCGGATGGAGCAAGCACGCCGAGGGCTCCGTCCTCATCTCCTACGGCGACACCAAGGTCTTCTGCACCGCCTCCTTCAGTGAAGGCGTCCCGCGCTGGCGCAAGGGCAGCGGCGAAGGCTGGGTCACCTCCGAGTACTCGATGCTGCCCCGCTCGACCAACACCCGCGGCGACCGCGAGTCCGTACGCGGCAAGATCGGCGGCCGCACCCACGAGATCTCCCGCCTCATCGGCCGCTCGCTGCGCGCCGTCATCGACTACAAGGCCCTCGGCGAGAACACCATCGTCCTGGACTGCGACGTCCTCCAGGCCGACGGCGGCACCCGCACCGCGGCCATCACCGGTGCCTACGTCGCCCTCGCCGACGCCGTCGCCTGGGGCCAGCAGAAGAAGCTGATCAAGGCCGGCCGCAAGCCGCTCACCGGCACCGTCGCCGCCGTCAGCGTCGGCATCGTCGACGGCGAGCCGCTGCTCGACCTCTGCTACGAGGAAGACGTCCGCGCCGAGACCGACATGAACGTCGTCTGCACCGGCGACGGCCGCTTCGTCGAGGTCCAGGGCACCGCCGAGGGCGAGCCCTTCGACCGCAAGGAACTCAACGCCCTGCTCGACCTCGCCGCGGGCGGCTGCGCCGACCTGGAGGCCATCCAGCGCGGCGCCCTGGAGCTGTAGCAACCGCCGGGCGCGGTCGCGCGTCATGACGGGTACGGGCGCACGGTGTCGAAGCCGTGCGCCCGTCCACGTATCCGGCCACCCGGGGGAGCCCGCATGTCCCAGTACCGTCGCCTGTCCGCCGTCCTGCTGGCGGCCGCGCTCGCCGTGCCCGCCCTGACCTCCTGCGACGCGATCTCCACGGCGATGGACTGCGCGAACACGGCGGTGGCCATCACGGACGGCGCCAACGACCTCCAGCAGGCCGTCTCCCAGGCCGGCAACAGCCCCCAGGACGCCCAGAACGCGCTCGATCAGATCGAGCAGAACCTGAAGAAGGTCGGCAAGCAGACCGACAACGCCGACCTCGGCAAGGCCGTCGACTCCATGACCAAGGCCGTCCAGAACGTCCGCACCTCCATCGAGAGCGGCAACAAGACCCCGGACATCACCCCGGTGGCCGACGCGGCCAAGGAGATCTCCAAGGTCTGCACCCCGGGCTGACCGGCCGCGAGCCGCCGTGCGCCCACGGGATAATGGCCGCATGACCTCGACGACCCCCCGCCTGATCCTGGCCACCCGCAACGCGGGCAAGGTCACCGAACTCCGCGCGATCCTGTCCGACGCCGGCCTGCCGCACGAGCTGGTCGGCGCGGACGCCTACCCGGAGATCCCCGACGTCAAGGAAACCGGCGTCACCTTCGCCGAGAACGCCCTGCTCAAGGCCCACGCCCTGGCCCAGGCCACCGGGCTCCCGGCCGTCGCCGACGACTCCGGGCTCTGCGTGGACGTGCTGAACGGCGCCCCCGGCATCTTCTCGGCCCGCTGGGCCGGCGCCCACGGCGACGACCAGGCCAACCTGGACCTGCTGCTGGCCCAGCTCGGCGACATCGGCGACGAGCACCGCGCGGCCCACTTCGCCTGCGCCGCCGCCCTCGCCCTCCCGGACGGCACCGAACGCGTCGTCGAGGGCCGCCTCCTGGGCACCCTGCGCCACGCCCCCGCCGGCGCCGGCGGCTTCGGCTACGACCCGATCCTCCAGCCGCTGGGCGAGACCCGCACCTGCGCGGAACTCACCGCGGCGGAGAAGAACGCCATCTCCCACCGCGGCCAGGCCTTCCGCGCCCTGGCCCCGGTGGTCCGGGAGCTGTTGGGCTGACACCGGTACGCCGAGGGCCCGGTACGCGGCTGCGTACCGGGCCCTCGGCGTTGACGTGCGGTTGGGGGGACTCGAACCCCCACGGGTGTTACCCCACTAGGACCTAAACCTAGCGTGACTGCCAATTCCACCACAACCGCATGCATACCAGGTCGATATGGACATCCCCCGGTGCGCTGCGGTCAGTCTAAGGCTGCCGGGGGCCGGCTCGTGCGGAGTTGTGCCACCGATCGCCGCGCCATCCCTGTGCGAGGGCGCGGCGATCGGGGCGGATCCGGCCCCGGACCGGGGTCAGATGCCCAGGTCCTTGATGATCTTGGCTACGTGGCCGGTGGCCTTGACGTTGTAGAAGGCGTGCTCGACCTTGCCCTCCTCGTCCACGACCACCGTGGAGCGGATGACGCCGGTGACGGTCTTGCCGTACAGCTTCTTCTCGCCGTAGGCGCCGTACGCCGTCAGGACCTCCTTCTCGGGGTCGCCGACCAGGGTGACCTTCAGGTGCTCCTTCTCGCGGAACTTCGCCAGCTTCTCCGTCTTGTCGGGGGAGACGCCGATGACGTCGTAGCCGGCCGTGGCCAGCAGGGCGAGGTTGTCGGTGAAGTCGCAGGCCTGCTTCGTGCAGCCCGGGGTGAGGGCCGCCGGGTAGAAGTAGACGATGACCTTGCGGCCCTTGTGGTCGGCGAGCGAGACCTCGTTGCCGTCCGCGTCGGGCAGGGTGAAGGCGGGCGCGGTGTCGCCGGGCTGCAGTCGCTCGCTCATGTCTCAGCAGTCTCCTCGGGAGGGGATCGGTACGGGACGAGACTAAGCTGACAGACTGTTCACGGCGGACTACGCCCCTTACGACCAGGACCACGACGACGGAGGCAGCGCGGTGCCGGAAGCCAGGACCCCCGAGCAGATCGAGGCGGACATCGTCCGCAGGCGCGAGCAGCTCGCCGAGACGCTCGACGAGATCGGCGTGCGCATGCACCCGAAGACGATTGTCGGGGACGCCAAGGCCAAGGTCGCCGGAGCCGTGGACCACACCGCGGGCCGCGCCTTCGTCGCCGTCAACCGGCTCGTCACCGATGTGAAGGGCGGCCTGCGCGACGACGACGGGGCCCCGCGCATCGAGCGGATCGTGCCCGTCGCGCTGGTGGCGGTGGCCCTCGTGGGGCTGCTGGCGCTGGGCGCCCGCCGCAAGCGCGCCTGACGCGGACGGGTAGGTTCGGGGCGTGAGCGAGAACAGCACCCACGACGACAAGCTGCCCATCCGCATGCTGCACGACCGCGTGCTCGTACGGTCCGACACGCCCGAGGGCGAGCGCCGCTCGGGCGGCGGGATCCTGATCCCGGCGACGGCCGCCGTGGGCAAGCGGCTCGCCTGGGCCGCCGTGGTGGCGGTCGGGCAGAACGTGCGCAGCGTGGAGCCCGGCGACCGGGTGCTGTACGACCCGGAGGACCGGGCCGAGGTCGAGGTGCGCGGGGCGACCTACATCCTGATGCGCGAGCGGGACCTGCACGCCGTGGCCGCGGAGCGGCTGGAAGGCGCCGAGGATTCGACCGGTCTCTACCTCTGAGTCCGTCAGGAACGTGAAGGCAGGAACGTGAAGAAGGGCCGGTGACCGAGGTCACCGGCCCTTCGGCCGCTCCTCCCGCGGCCTTTGCTACGGTGGAGGGGATTCCCGACGAGACGCGCCGTACCGGGTCCGACAAGACGACGCACCTGATGTCCGTTCTCGTCCGGAGGTGCCCGTCATGGCATGGATCCTGCTTCTGCTCGCCGGTCTGCTCGAAGTCGGCTGGTCGATCGGCATGAAGTTCACCGAGGGTTTCACCCGGCTGTGGCCCAGTGTGTTCACCGGCGCCGGGATCGTCGCGAGCATGGTGTTGCTGTCCTACGCCGCGAAGACGCTGCCGATCGGTACGGCGTACGGCGTGTGGGTCGGCATCGGCGCGGCCGGGGCGGCGGTGCTGGGAATGGCGGTCCTCGGTGAGCCCGTGACCGCCGCCCGGATCTTCTTCATCTGTCTGCTGCTGGTCGCCGTCGTGGGGCTCAAGGCGACCTCCGGTCACTGACCGGGCGGTCACTGACCGAACAGGTCCGGTCCCAGCGTCGTGCCGCCGCGGTCGCCCTGGGTCGTCGTACCGCCCTGATCGCCCGCCGTGGTGCCGCCCTGGTTGCCCGCGGTGGTGCCGCCCTGGTCTCCCTGGGTGGTGCCGCCGCGGTTCCCGGAGGTGGTGCCGCCGTTGCTCGGGGTGCCGGTGGTGGTCGTGCCTCCGTTGCTCGGGGTGCCCGTGGTGCCGCCGTTGCTGGGGGTGCCGGTGGTGCCTCCCGTGCCGGGGGTCCCGGTGGTGCCGCCGTTGTCGGTGGCCGGGGGGCGGGTGAACGGGGAGTCCGGAGTGACCGGCGGCGGGGGCGGCAGGCCGCCACCGGGCTGGAGGTCCAGGTCGAAGTCCTGCGGGTCGCTGCCGGCGAGCGCCGCCTTGGTGTACGCCGCCCAGATCCGGGCCGGGTAGCCGCCGCCGCTGATGCGCGGCTCGCCCAGGGCGTTGTAGAGGGGTTCGGTGGTGCCCTTGTCCGGGTCCTGACCCATGATCGAGACGACCGTGACCAGGTCCGGGGTGTACGCCGCGAACCAGGCGGCCCGGTCCTGCTCGGCGGTGCCGGTCTTGCCCGCCGCGGGGTGTCCGGCGGCGAGGGCGGCCGTGCCCGTTCCGTTGTCGACCACGCTGACCAGCATCGACGTGGTGGTGTCGGCGGCTTCGCGGGTGACGGCCTGGCGCCCGGAGCGGTCCGGGAGGGGGACCGTGTCGTCGCCCTTGGAGATCTTCTCGACGAAGGTGTAGGGGGTGTAGCGGCCGTGGTCGGCGAGGGTCGCGTACGCCTGGGTCATGTCGAGGACGCTGGCCTGCACGGTGCCGAGCGCGATGGCCGGGCCCGCGTCGAAGTTGGGGGTGTTCTCGGGGATGCCGAGGTCGACGGCGGTCTTCTTGACCTTGTCGGTGCCGACGTCGACCGCCATCTGCGCGTACACGGCGTTCACGGAGAGGTCGGTGGCGGTGCGGACGGTGATGTTCCCGTAGGAGGCGTCGTCCTCGTTGGAGGGGGCGAAGGGGATCCGGCTGCCGACCACCGGGCGCTTGTTGGCCCCGCTGTAGACGGTGTTCGGGGTGATCGTGCGGCCGTCCTGGGTGCGCGCGTCGTTCTCGACGGCGGAGGTGAAGACGAACGGCTTGAAGGTGGAGGCCACTTGGAAGTCGTGCCGGGTGGCGTTGTTGACGTACTGCTTGGTGTAGTCGATGCCGCCGTAGAGCGCGACGACCTTGCCGGTGGCCGGGTCGATGGAGGCGCCGCCCGCGCGGACGACCCGGTCCGCCTTGCGGGCTTCCGGGTCGAGCTTGCTCAGCATCTGCTTCTGCACGGAGTCGACGAAGGCGTTCTGGCGGCGCTTGTCGATGGTGGTGGTGATGCGGTAGCCGCCTTCGGAGAAGGTCTTGTCGTCGAGGATCTTGCGGTCGACGATGTACTCCTTGATCGCCTCGACCAGGTAGCCGCGCTGGCCGGAGAGGCCGGCCGCCGGACGGACCTTGCCGGGCTCGGGGAAGGCGGTGGCGGCCCGTTCGGCCTCGGGCATCCAGCCCTTCTTCACCATGCCGTCGAGCACGTAGTTCCAGCGGGCGAGCGCGCGGGGGCGGCCCTGGGGGTGGGCGACGACGTCGAAGGCGCTGGGGGAGTTGAGCAGGGTGGCCAGGTAGGCGCCTTCGGCGGTGGTCAGCTTGCTGACGTCCTTGCCGTAGTAGGCCTGGGCGGCGGCCTGGATGCCGTAGGCGTTGCGGCCGAAGTAGCTGGTGTTCAGGTAGCCCTCCAGGATGTAGTCCTTGGACTTCTCCCGGCCGAGCTTGATCGCGATGAAGAACTCCTTGGCCTTGCGCTCCACGGTCTGTTCCTGGCCCAGGTAGTAGTTCTTGACGTACTGCTGGGTGATGGTGGAGCCGGACTGGGTGCCCTTGCCGGTCGCCGTGTTCCAGGCGGCGCGCAGCATCGCCTTGGGGTCGACCGCCCGTTCGGAGTAGAAGTCCCGGTCCTCGGCGGCGAGTACGGCCTCCTGGACGGTCCGGGGGATCTCGGAGAGCGAGACGTTGACGCGGTTGACCTCGCCGTCGCGGGCGAGCGGGGAGCCGTCGGAGTACAGGTACACGTTGGACTGGGCGGTGGCCGCGGCGTTGGCGGGCGGGATCTTGACCAGGAGGTAGCCCGCGATCAGGACACCGCTGATCAGGAGGAGCAGCAGCAGGAACGCGCCGAGCAGCATCCGCCAGGTGGGGAGCGCGCGGCGCCAACCGGTCCGTTTGCGCTTGCCCTTGGGCGGCCGGGGGCCCGTGGGCGGGCCGGGGGCGGTGGGGGGCGGGGCCGGGGACGCTGCCGCCGCCGCCGCTGTGGGGGTGGGGGGCTTCGGGTCGGGCTCGGGCGCCGGCTCGGCGGCGGGCTTGGGCTCGGGGACGGGCCCGGATGCGGGCTCGGGCTCGGGCTCGACGTCGGCCGGCTCGGTGGCGGCCTCGGGCTCGGTGGCGGCCTCGGGCTCGGGCGCCGGCTCGGTGGCGGGCTCGGGCTCGGGGGTGGGTACGGCGTCCGGTTCGGCCGGTGGTTCGGCGGGGGTGTCCGGGTCCCGAGGGGTCCAGCCCGGCGGTGGTGACTGGTCGCTCATGTCTCCAGGGCTCCTCGGCGCCATACGAAATATCCGTGTCTGTACCTAATGGTGTCTACCCGATGACCAATGATTCCGCGCCGGACGGGGGTAAATCCCTCGCGTGGATCGCCCCACCGCACTAAGCTCGCGCGCTTTGGCCGTCGTAGGAACAACGTGCAAACGGAGGAATCGGTGCACCGGACCGCGTACCTCTATGCGGCGATCGCGGCGGGCGGCTTCCGCCGCTACGCCACCTACGGAACGGCGACCGCCGCGGGCGTGTTCACCAACACCGTCTTCGGCTTCATCGTGGCGTACACCTACATCGCGCTGTGGGACCAACGACCGGGCCTCGGCGGCTACGACCAGGCGCAGGCCCTGACCTTCGTCTGGGTCAGCCAGTCCCTGCTCGCCGCGGGCGCGCTCATCGGCGGCGGCTTCCAGGAGGAGATGCAGGAGCGCATCCGAACGGGTGACATCGCCGTCGACCTCTACCGCCCCGCGGACCTCCAGATGTGGTGGTTGGCCGCCGACATGGGGCGGGCCGCCTTCCAGCTGCTGGGGCGCGGGGTGGCCCCGCTGCTCGCCGGGGCGCTCGCCTTCCGGCTCGCGCTGCCCACGGCACCCGGGCGTTGGCTGCTCTTCCTGGTGTCCGTACTGCTCGGGCTGGTGGTGAGCTTCGCGCTGCGCTACCTGCTGGGGCTGTGCGCCTTCTGGCTGTTGGACGGGTCGGGGATCAACATGATGGCCACCCTCGTCTCGATCTTCTTCTCCGGGATGCTGCTGCCCCTGACCGTCTTCCCCGGCGGCTTCGGCGAGGTGGTCCGGATGCTGCCCTGGAGCGCGATGCTCCAGGTGCCGCTGGACGTGCTGATGGGCAAGCAGGTGGGGGCCCTGGGCGCGGCGCGGGCGCTCGGCTTCCAGGCGGTGTGGGCGTGCGCGCTGCTGGGCGCGGGCCGGCTGGTGCAGTCGGCGGCGACGCGCAAGGTGGTGGTCCAGGGTGGCTGAGTCGGCGCACGTGCTGGGGGAGCGGCTCGGCTTCTGGCGACAGGCGGGCACGGGGCTGCGCGGTTACGGCCTGATCGTGGCGATGTGGATCCGCGCGACCATGACCTACCGGAGCTCCTTCCTCATCGCCCTCTTCGGCAACGCGGCCGGGAGCCTGTTGGACTTCGTCGCGATCTTCATCATGTTCCGGCACGTGCACGTCCTCGGCGGCTTCACGCTGCCGGAGATCGCCCTGCTGTACGGGTCCAGCTCGGCGTCCCTGGGCCTCGCCGACCTGCTGCTCGGCAATACGGACCGGATCGGGGTCCGGATCCGCGACGGCTCGCTCGACACGATGCTGGTGCGCCCCGTGCCGGTGTTGGCGCAGGTCGCGGCGGACCGGTTCGCGCTGCGGCGGCTCGGGCGCGTGGTGCAGGGGCTGGGGGTGCTGGGCTGGTCGGTCTCGGCGCTGGACGTGGACTGGACGCCGGGCCGGGTGCTGCTGCTGCCGGTGATGGTGCTGGCGGGGGCCGCGATCTTCGGGGCGGTGATGGTGGCGGGGGCGGCGTTCCAGTTCGTCGCCGGTGACGCGGCCGAGGTGCAGAACTCCTTCACCTACGGCGGCAACACGATGCTCCAGTACCCGCCGACGGTCTTCGGCAAGGAGCTGCTGCGCGGGGTGACCTTCGTGGTGCCGCTGGCCTTCGTGAACTGGCTGCCGGCCCTGTACGTGCTGGGGCGGCCCGACCCGCTGGGGCTGCCGGGGTGGCTGGCGTTCGTGAGCCCGCTGGTCGCGGGGCTGGTCCTCGTACCGGCGTCGCTGGCGTGGCGGGCGGGGCTGCGCTCCTACCGGAGCACCGGGAGCTGAGGGGTGGGGGCGGGACGCGGGCGGGAGGTGGGCGGGACGTGCGGGATCCGGAGGCGGACGAGGGAGCGAGGAGTGCAGTGGTGGAACCGCTGATCGAGCTGGTGGACGTACGCAAGGTCTTCGACGTGCGGCGCCGGACCGGCCTGCTGCGTCGGGAGAAGCGGCAGGTCAAGGCCGTGGACGGGATCAGCTTCGGGGTCGGGCGGGGCGAGATGGTCGGCTACATCGGGCCCAACGGGGCCGGGAAGTCCACCACGATCAAGATGCTGACCGGCATCCTGACGCCCACCGACGGCCGGTTGCGGGTCGCGGGCATCGATCCGGCGCGCGAGCGCACGCGGTTGGCGCACCGGATCGGGGTGGTGTTCGGGCAGCGGACCACCCTGTGGTGGGACCTGCCGCTGAAGGACTCCTACGGCCTGGTGCGCAGGATGTACCGGATCCCGCCCGAGCGCTTCCGCCGCAATCTGGAGCGCTGCGTGGAGCGGTTGGACCTCGGTGAGCTGCTCGACGTACCGGTGCGCCAGTTGTCGCTGGGGCAGCGGATGCGCGGGGACATCGCGGCGGCGCTGCTGCACGATCCGGACGTGCTGTACCTGGACGAGCCGACGATCGGGCTCGACGTGGTGAGCAAGGCCAAGGTGCGCGGGTTCCTGCGCGAGCTGAACGGGGAGTCGGGCACCACGGTGCTGCTGACCACGCACGACCTCCAGGACATCGAGCAGCTGTGCGAGCGGGTGATGGTGATCGACCACGGGCGGTTGATGTACGACGGCCCGCTCGACGGACTGCACGCGGCGGGGCCCGGGGGGCGGGGCGAACGGACGCTGGTGGTCGACCTGGAGCGGGACCTGCCGCCGATCGCGGTGGCGGGTGCGCGCGTGGTGAAGGTGGAGGGGCCGCGGCAGTGGCTGGCCTTCCCGGCGGAGGCTTCGGCGGCCCCGCTGGTGGCGGCGGTGGCGGCGCGGTACCCGCTGGTGGACCTGTCGGTGCGGGAGCCGGACATCGAGGACGTGATCGCGCGGATGTACGCGGGGCGGGAGTAGGGGACCGGGCCGGGCCCCTCGCCCCCTACGGTTCGGGCGGGCGTCTGCATAGGCTGTGCCGTATGAGTGACGAGCGGCCGGAGAAGCCGTTGCCGGAGCTGCGGGCGTCCGATGCCGACCGGGAGCGGGTGGTGGAGCGCCTGCGCGACGCCGTCGCCGAGGGTCGGCTCGCCATGGACGAGTTCGAGGAGCGGCTGGAAGCGACCTACGCGTCGCGCACGTACGGCGAGCTGGAGCCCCTGACCAGCGATCTTCCGGCGCCGGGGCAGGTCTCCGGGGGGCCGGTGTCCTTCAGCAAGGCGCCCGCGCCGCTGTCGGGCGCCGACTCGCGGGAGTCCTGGCCCGCGCGGATCGGCGGCCGGGGCACGTCGTCCTGGGGCGTGGCGATCATGTCCGCCTTCCAGCGCAAGGGCGCGTGGACGATGCCCCCGCGCTTCTCGGCGGTGGCGTTCTGGGGCGGGGGCGAGATCGATCTGCGCGAGGCCCGTTTCGAGGAGCGCGAGGTGGTGATCACCTGTGTCGCGATCATGGGCGGGATCGAGATCGTCGTACCGCCGGGGGTGCAGGTCGAGGTGAACGGCATCGGGGTGATGGGTGCCTTCGACCACCGGGAGATGGACGTCGCGCCGGAGCCGGGCGCTCCGCGGGTGATCGTGAACGGGTTGGCCTTCTGGGGCGGCGTGGACGTGAAGCAGAAGGCCCGCAAGGTCCCGGGGGTGCGCCGCTCGAAGCGCAAGGAGCTGTAGCGGGGCCTGCGGGGGCGCGGGTCCGGGTGGACCGCGGTCCGTGAGCGCGGGGACACGCCGGGTGGCGGCGGGAACTCCGCGGCCGCCCCGGGAGTCGGATGCTATGCAGAGGAACCGGCGCCCCCGGGGGAAGGCAGGAACCCGTGAACGACACAGGGACGAGCACCGGAGCGCCGCCGACGGCGCCCCGGCCGCCCGTAGCGGCATCCGGTCAGTTCGTCTTCAACGCGGCGGACGAGGAGCGGCAGCGCGGCGTCCGCCGGATGAAGACGACGGCGACCGGTCTGCTGATCCTGGTCGCGCTGGTCTACGTACTGGCCAAGTGGGCCCAGCACGCGGGCGGCGGGGGCGGTGACGGCGGCTGGGCGGGCTACGTCGCGGCCGCCGCCGAGGCGGGCATGGTGGGCGCGCTCGCGGACTGGTTCGCGGTCACCGCGCTCTTCCGGCGCCCGCTCGGCCTGCCCATTCCGCACACCGCGATCATCCCCACGAAGAAGGACCAGCTCGGCGTCTCCCTGGGGGAGTTCGTCGGCGAGAACTTCCTCTCCTCCGACGTCGTGCGTACGCGGCTGCACGCGCTCGGCATCGGCGGCCGGCTCGGTGTCTGGCTGGCCGAGCCCGCGCACGCCGACCGGGTCACCGACGAGCTGGCGACCGCGCTGCGCGGTGCGCTGACGGTGCTGCGCGACTCCGACGTGCAGGCGGTCGTCGGGGAGGCCATCACGCGGCGGGCGGAGAACGCCGAGATCGCGCCGGGCCTCGGCAAGACCCTGGAGCGGATCGTCGCGGACGGCGGGCACCGGCGGGCCGTGGACCTGGTGTGCGTCAAGGCGCACGACTGGCTGGTCACGCACGGCGAGTCGGTGATGGACGCGGTCCAGGGCGGGGCGCCGGGCTGGACCCCGCGGTTCGTGGACCGGAAGATCGGCGACCGGGTCTACAAGGAACTGCTGCGGTTCGTCACGGAGATGCGCGACATGCCGGAGCACCCGGCGCGCGGTGCGGTGGACCGGTTCCTGAGCGACTTCGCGGCCGACCTCCAGTCGGACACGGACACCCGAGCCCGGGTGGAGCGGCTCAAGTCCGAGGTCCTGGCCCGCGGGGAGGTCCAGGACATCATCGCGTCGGCCTGGTCGGCGGTGCGCACGATGATCCTGTCGGCGGCGCAGGACGAGCAGAGCGAACTGCGCCTGCGCGTGCGGGCGTCCCTGATCTCGCTCGGCTCGCGGCTGGCCACGGACGGCCGCCTGCAGGCGAAGGTGGAGGGGTGGATCGAGGGCGCGGTGGTGTACGTCGTGACGACCTACCGGACGGAGATCACCTCGCTGATCACGGACACGGTGGCGGGCTGGGACGCGGAGCACACCTCGCGCAAGATCGAGGCCCACATCGGCCGCGACCTGCAGTTCATCCGGATCAACGGCACGGTGGTGGGAGCCCTGGCGGGCCTGCTGATCTACACGGTCAGCCGGGCGCTGGGAGCGTAGCGGGGAGGGCGACCGGGGCCGCCGGGGCCCGGCGGCCCCGGCGGGTTCAGGTCCGGTCGGCTACGGCCCAGGAGGCGGCGGCCACGACGGCGGCCGCGCCGAAGACCGCGGGCCAGGCGCCGATCTTCTTGGCCAGCGGGTGCGATCCGGCGAAGCCGGCGACGTACAGCGCGCCCAGTCCGGCGGCGGCCGGGGCGCCCGCGCGCCGGTGCCATTCCCGGCCGGCCGCGATTCCGGCCGCGCCGAGCACGATCCCGCCCAGGGGCCGCTTGCGCGTCCACCGCGCGACGGCGTAGCCGCCGACCAGCCCTGCCGCGGCCACCACCGAGGTCGGTACCTGTGCCATGTGCATTCCCTCCGCCGTACGGACGTCCTACGCTTCGAACGATCCTTCCTACGAGGCTAACGCGACCGCCGCGCGAAGCGGCGGGCACCCACGGCGCCGAGCAACAGCACGGCCCCGCCCACGACGCCGTGCGGCACGCCGGGCGGCAGCATGGCGACCACGCCCAGCACCAGGAAGAACGCCAGCGCACACGCGCCGAGTCCACGCAGGAATCCGTCCACCCACACCCCTACCACCACCGTCGGTCACGGTCACCGGACGGGCCGTGCCACCGGAACAACGCCCCAACACCGGCCCGTGACACGGCAGCACGGTGGATCTGCCGGGAACCTCCCGATCGAGGCATGCGCCACACCAGGCAACCGCGGGGGCGTAGATTCGCTCTCCGCAGGAGAGAAACCACCCAACCCACCCCAGGAGCGGACAACCGTGATCTGCTACGGACCGGCCGTCCTCGACCTGACGGACGAACTGGTCGACACCTACGCCGACGTCTTCTCGGGCCCGCCGTGGAACGAAGGTGAAGAAACCATTCGCCAGTTCGCGTCCCGCCTCCATTCCGACACCCGCCGCCGCGGCTTCCGCACCGCCTTCGCCCAGACCCCGAACGGCATCGACGGTTTCGCCACCGCCTGGCTGACCCGCGCCCCCTTCCCCGCCGACCGCGGCTACGCCCAGGTCAGCGCCCAGCTCGGCCGCGCCCGCGTGCGCCGGCTGCTGGTCGACGCCCTGGAGGTGGACGAGCTCGCCGTACGCCGCCACGCCCGCGGCCAGGGCACCGGCCGGGCCCTGCTCGCGGAGATCACCGCCGACGCCCCGGAGGGGCGCGCCTGGCTGCTCACCGCCCGCGCCGCCACCGACACCGTCGCGACCTACCGCCGCCTCGGCTGGCACGAGGTCACCCCGCTGCCCGGCACGGAGAACGCGGTGATCGTCTTCCTCTCCCCCGACCACCCGGAAGCGGCGACGGCCTCGGCGGCGGCCTGAGGCCCGGCTTGCCCGCGGCCCCGACGGGCATACCGGGGGCATGATCACGAACCCTGCCCCCGCGGTCCCCGCCCCCGCCCGGCCCGTCGCCCCGCTCGCGCGCCGTCAGCTGAACCTCGTGACCGCCCACCAGCTCAGGGCCGCCCGGGTGCCGTCCGCCACGGTCGCCGGCCGCACCCGCCCCGGCGGCCCCTGGCAGCGGCTGCTGCCCCGCGTCTACCTCCTGCAGACCGGGCCACCGGACGAGCGCCAACGCGCCCTCTCCGCCGTCCTGTACGCCGCCGGACCCGCGGCCGGTGACCCCCTCGGCGGGGGTGCGGCGGCGCTCACCGGCGGAGCCGCCCTGGCGCTGATCGGCGTACGCGGCGCCCCGCCGACCCCGCTGGACGTCCTGGTCCGGGCCCCGCGCACGGTCGCGCCCGCCCCCGGGGTCCGGCCGCTGACCACCGCGCGCTGGCCGGCCACGATCACGGTGTCCGGGATCCCGAGCGCGCGCCCGTTGCGCGCCGCCGCCGACTTCGCGGCCCTGGCCGAGGACCCCGACCTGGTCCGCTCGGTCCTGGCGAACGTGGTCCAGGCCGGCTGGTGCCACCCGCAGGACCTGCACGGCGAACTCCGCGCCGCGCGCGCCCTGTCCCGACCCGCGGTGCGGGGCGCGGCCGCCGAGCTGGTGGCCGGGGTCCGCTCCATCGCCGAGGCCCGGGCCCGCGACGCGCTGACGGCCGCGGACCTACCGGCCCCGCTGTGGAACGCCCGGCTGTACACCCCGGACGGGACCTTCCTGGCGAGCCCGGACGCGTACTGGCCGGACGAGGGCGTGGCCCTGGAGATCGATTCGGCGGAGTACCACTACGCCCGGGACTCCTGGCACGCGACCCTGCGGCGCCGGCTCCGGTTGGAGGCGCACGGCGTCCTCGTGGTCAGCGCCACCCCGTCGATGGTCCGCGACGCCCCCGCAGAGGTGGTCGCGGCCCTGCGCGCCCTCCTCGGGCTCGCCGCCCACCGTCCCGCCCCGCCCACGGCCACGGCCCGCGGCCACGAGCAGCTACGGCTGCCCTTCGGCTGAACGGGGCCGGACCGGGCCGGTACGGGGGTCAGAGCAGTGGGCCGCCGTGGCAGGTGGCGTAGGGCTTGGTCGAGGCGCACCAGCAGGGGGTGGTGGGGGACGGGGGCCAGGGAGTGGCCTTGCCGCGGGCGGCGAGGGTGGTGGCGTACTCGGCCAGCAGGCTGGGGGAGGCCGGGGAGGTCTTCTCGGAGGCGGCGAACGCCTCGAAGGAGGGGACGCTCGCCGTGACGATGCCGAGGTTCGTGGTGCCCGAAGCGGCCAGGGCGCGCAGCGAGGTCTCGATGTCCGTCAGGTGCGCGGCGTGCGAGGGGTACTCGCTGGCCAGGGTCGGGTAGGACGCGAGCAGCTCGGTCAGCTCCTGGAGCGGCCAGTGCAGCAGGGCCACCGGGAAGGGCCGGGAGAGCGCGGCGCGGCGGTCGCCGAGCTCGGCGCGCAGGCGGGCGATCTCGGCGCGCAGCTCGGCCGGGTCGTCGGAGCCCAGGGCCCAGATGCGCTTGGGGTCGTGGAGCTCGTCGAGCGGGATCGGGCCGGTGTGGCGGGTGTCGGCGACCATGTCCCAGTCGTCGTGGGCCAGCCCCAGGAGCCGGCGGACGCGGTGGCGGCCGGTGAGGAGGGCCGTGGTGGAGGTGGTGAGGGGTTCCTCGTCCGTGATGAGCAGCTGGGCGGCCTGGGTGAAGCAGTCGTGGGAGGCGTCGAGTTCGTCGTGGGCCTCCAGGGTCTCGGCGATGACCTCCCAGGGCGCCGGGTCGTCGGGGGAGGCCGCGCGGATGCCGGAGATCAGGGCACGGGCCTCGGCCTCGTGCCCGTACTCCCACAGGTTCGCGGCCTGGAGGGCCTTGATCAGGTGGGTGTTGACCGGGGTGCCGGAGAGCAGTTGGTCGTAGAGCGCGCTCGCCCGTTCGCGTACGTCGGCCAGTTCGAGGTGGGCCGCGGCTTGCAGGAGCAGCGGCTCCTGGTCCTCGGGGTAGCGGTTCGCCGTGCGGATGAGGCGCTCGGCTTCGGCGATGTGCTCGGCAGGCGTGTCGGGGCGCATGGTTCACACCGTACTGCCGCTGGTCAGTTGGCGGGGCAGGTCTTAAGGTGCGGGCCGTGCGGGATCACATACCTGTGGTGGTGCAGGGGAACGGTCGGCGGGCACGGCGCGTGGGGATCGCGCGGGTGCTGTGGACCTGTGCCGAACTGACCACGACGGTGGGCCTGGTGGTGTTGTTGCTGGTGGTGCACCAGGTGTGGTGGACGAACCGGGAGGCCGTGGCGGCGGCGCGGGACCGGGTACGGGCCCTGGAACGGGCCTGGGACGGGTCCGGACCGATCGATTCCGGTGCTACGGGAGGCGGGGGCGAGGGCGACTCCGGGGGCGAGGTCGACGCCGGGGCGGACGTGGATCCCGGTACGGGTGCGGGCGCGGGGTCCGCCGCACCGACCGCCCGCCCCGGCACCCCGGCCGCCCGCCCCGCACGCCCGCCCGCCGCGGGGCAGCCGGGGCGGACGGGTGCCGCGGCGGCTCCGGCCGCGTCGCAGGCGTACGCCGTGCTGCGGATCCCGCGGCTGGGGCTGGCCGTGCCCGTCGCGCAGGGGGTGTCCAAGGCCGCGGTGCTCGACAAGGGGTACGTCGGGCACTACCCGGAAACCGCGCAGCCCGGGGCGCGGGGGAACTTCGCGCTCGCGGGGCACCGCAACACGCACGGGGAGCCCTTCCGGTACGTCAACCGCCTGCGGGCCGGGGACGAGATCCAGGTCGAGACGCAGGGCAGGCGGTACACGTACGTGGTGGACAAGGTGCTCCCGGAGACGACCGAGCGGGACTCGGGGGTGATCGCGCCGGTGCCGCGGAGCGTGGTGAAGCCCGACTACGGGTACGCCGAGCCGGGGGCGTACATCACCCTGACGACCTGCACGCCCGAGTACACCTCCAAGTACCGGCTCGTGGTGTGGGGGAAGTTGAAGGGCTGACCGCGGCGGCGGGGCCGCCGGCGCGGTGCGGTGCGCCTACCGTGGGGCGGTGCGTCCGAAACGAGTGAAACGTCCTCAGCTGGTGTGGCTCGCCACGCCCTTCGTGCTCTTCCTCGGGGCGCTCCCCCTGGTCAACCTGGTGGAGCCGCTCCTCTTCGGGCGGGTGCCCTTCCTGCTCGTGTGGTGCGTGGGGGCGACGCTGGTCACCCCGCTCGCCGTCTGGCTGGCCTGGCGGGGTGACCACCGGTGAGCGCGGCGGCGGTGGCCACCTCCGTCTTCGCCGTGTTCATGGTGGGGACCGTCGCGCTCGGCCTGTACGCGGTGCGCGGCCGCGGGGGAGCCGGGGGCGGGGGCGGCGGGCTCGCCGAGTGGTCGGTGGGCGGCCGGTCGCTGGGCACCGTCTTCATCTGGGTGCTGATGGCGGGCGAGGGCTACACCAGCTTCAGCTACCTGGGCGCGGCGGGCTGGGGCTACAACTACGGCGCGCCCGTGATGTACGTCGTCGCCTACATGTCGTGCGGGTACGCGGTCGGGTACGTCGTCGGGCCCCTGCTGTGGGACTACGCGCGCCGGCACGGCCTGGTCGGGATCTCGGACATGGTCGCGCACCGGTACGGCCGCCCGTGGCTCGGCGCGCTGGTGGCGGTGCTGGCGACGGTGTTCCTGCTGCCCTACATCCAGCTCCAGATCACCGGGATGGGGGTGGTGGTCTCCACGGTGACCTACGGGGCGGTCCCGCTGGAGTGGGCCTACTTCGTGGCGTTCGCCGTCACCACCGGCTTCGCGGTGGTCAGCGGGCTGCGCGGGAGCGCGTGGGTGTCGGTGCTCAAGGACGTGCTGGTGATCGCGACGCTGGGCTTCCTCGCGGTGTACGTGCCGGTGCACTACTTCGGCGGGTACGGGGAGCTCTTCGACCGGCTGGTCGCGGAGCGGCCCGAGTGGCTGACCCTCCCCGGGCACGGGGGCGGTGGGGGCGGGAGCGGGCTCGGGACGGGGTGGTTCGTGTCCACCTCCGTGCTCAACGCGCTGACCGTGGTGATCTTCCCGACGACCGTGGCCGGCTACCTGGGGGCGCGTGACGCGGACGCGCTCCGGCGCAACGCGATCCTGTTGCCCGCCTACAACGTGCTGCTCTTCGTCCCGATGCTGCTGGGGATGGCCGCGCTGTTCGTGGTGCCGGGGCTGACCGGTGCGGGCTCCAACCTCGCGCTGTTCGAGCTGGTCGTCGACTCCTTGCCCGCGTGGGCGGTGGGGGTGATCGGCGTCGCGGCGGCGCTGTCGTCGATCGTGCCGATGGCGGTGTTCATGCTGGTGATCGGGACGATGTGGGGGCGCAGCGTGCTGTCGTTGGTGCCCCGCTGGAGTGCGGCGGAGCGGCAGAAGCCGGCCTCGCAGGTGGTCGTGGTGATCGCCGGGACGCTGGCCCTGGTGATGACGTACACCGCGCCGAACACCTTGGTGCGGCTCTCGCTCATCTCCTACGAGGGGATGGCGCAGTTGGTGCCGATGCTGCTGCTGGGGCTGGTGTGGCGGCGCCTGACCCTGACCGCGGCGGTGAGCGGGCTGGTGGTGGGGGTCGTGGCCGTCTGCGTGCTCGTGTTCACGGGCCACGACCCGGTGTGGGGGGTGAACGCGGGGATGGTCGCGCTCGCGCTGAACCTGGCGGTCGCGCTGGCGGTGGCGTGGCTCGGGCCGCGGGAGCGGGACGGGCGGCCGGACGTGGAGGTGTTGGCCGCCGACCCGATGGTCAGCGGGGCGGGTTAGGCTGGTCGAGCAGTGGGTCAAGACATCGGAGCCGGTCGTCCCTGGTCGGCTCCAGCCGTGGCTAGGTGGAGGGGGGTGGGTCGTGTGGCGCGTGTCCGTGGGTTGTTGAGCGTCGTCCTGCTCACCGGTCTCCTCACGCTGCTCCTGGGTCACTCCCTCGGGGAGGGCGGGCTGGGCGCCGCCGTCGCCTTCGCGGCCACGGCCGCCGTCGGCGCCGCGGTGGTGGGTTGCGCGGCGTTGCTCGCCCGGTGCACCCCACCCGTACCCCGCACCCGCATACGCACCGCGATCCGCGATCGCGAGCAGCGCACGGCCTTCCTGCCGCAGCGCGATCCCGACGCCTCCGGCCGCTCGCGGCCCAGGGCGCCCGGGCGGTCCGTCCTGACGGCCGCGTAGGGGCGTTCCCCGGGTCCATCGCGACCCCCGCGGCGCCCCCGCACGGCTCGTCACGCCGAAATGCACCTGACGCATCTTTCGACGTCCGACGAGACCTTCCGGAGGGACCCCGTGTCCGTTCTCACCCCGCTCACCCATGCCCTCACCCAGGGCGTCGCCCAGCCCGTCGCCGCTCTCGCCGAGCTGCTGGAGCCGGTGGCGGCCCCGGCCGCGACCGCTGCCGCGATCGTCCTGTTCACCGTGCTGGTGCGGCTCGCCCTGCACCCGCTGAGCCGGGCGGCCTTCCGGGGCGCGACCCCGCGGGCCGGCTGCCTGCCCGTCCTCGTGCAGCTGCCGGTCTTCTTCTTCATGTACCGGGCGTTCACGTCCGTGGACAGCGGGCTGCTGGGCGAGCGGCTCTTCGCCGCCCCGCTCGGGGACCGGTGGGCCGACGCGCTGGGGGACGGCGGCCTCTTCGGGGGGCCGGGGCTGGTGTTCCTGGGCCTGTTCGCCGCCATCGCGGCCGTCGCCGCGTGGAGCGCCGTACGGGGGCGGCGGGCCGCACGCTCGGGCAACGGCCCCGAGCTGCCCGACACGGTGCCCGCGGAGCAGCGGGAGATGCTGCGCAAGATGTCCGGCGTACTGCCGCTGCTCTCCTTCGGCACGCTGATCACCGCGGCCGTGGTGCCGCTGGCGGCGGGCCTGTACCTGGTGGCCACGACCGCGTGGACGGTGGCGGAGCGGGTCTGGCTCCAGCACCGCAAGGACCGCGCGGGGCGGATCGCGCTCGCAGGTGAGCGTTCCAGTCTGTGAACAGGGTCTTGCGGATTGGGTGGACATCTTGGAGGATCGACCAATCCTCCGATGGCCGCAACCCATCGGCCGGCCCGGGGCACGCCCACGGGCCGACCACCCACGACCACGGGAGAATGCCCATGAAGCTGCTGCGCGTCGGACCGGTGGGCGGCGAGCGCCCCGCGCTGCTCGACCAGGACGGGACCCTGCGGGACCTGTCCGCCCTGATCACGGACGTGGACGGGGCGCTGCTCGCCGACGACTCCGTACTGTCCCGCGTCCGGGAAGCCGCGCGGTCCGGGGATCTTCCGGTGCTGGGCGCCGAGGGCCTGCGCGTCGGCGCGCCCGTCGGCCGGGTCGGCAAGATCGTGGGCATCGGGCTGAACTACCACGGTCACGCGGCGGAGGTCGGCGCCGACGCCCCCGCGGAGCCGATCCTCTTCCTCAAGGCCCCGGACACGGTCGTCGGGCCCGACGACACCGTGCTGATCCCGCGCGGCAGCGTGAAGACCGACTGGGAAGCGGAGCTGGGCGTCGTCATCGGCAGCACCGCCCGCTACCTCGGCTCGGCCGCGGAGGGCCTCGCGCACGTCGGCGGCTACCTGCTCGTGAACGACGTATCGGAGCGCGAGTTCCAGATCGAGCGCGGCGGCACCTGGGACAAGGGCAAGAACTGCGAGACCTTCACCCCGCTCGGCCCCTGGTTGGTCACCGCCGACGAGATCCCGGACCCGCAGGTCCTGGACGTGAAGCTGTGGGTCAACGGCGAGCTCAAGCAGGACGGCAACACCTCGGACCAGATCTTCCCGGTCGGCGAGGTCGTGCGGTACCTGAGCCAGTTCATGACCCTCTACCCGGGCGACGTCATCGTCACCGGCACCCCGGCCGGCGTGGCCATGGGGCAGCCGGAGCCGAAGCCGTTCCTGCGGGCCGGTGACGTCGTGGAGCTGGAGATCGAGAAGCTCGGCCGCCAGCGCCAGGAGTTCAAGAGCGCCTGAGGCGCCGGACGCGGAAGAGGGGGCGGGGCCGCCGTGATGGCGGGCCCGCCCCCTCTCGTACCGCGAACTCGTACCGGTAACCCGAAGCGGAGCGTCAGCCGCGGGTCGCCGCGCCGCGCCGACGCGCCGTCAGCACCAGGCCCGCGCCCGCCGCGAGGGCGAAGGCGCTGCCGCCGACGATCCACGGGGTCTCGGCGCCGCTGCCGGTGGACGCGAGCGGGCCCTTGCCGCCGGCCGGGGCCGCGGTGTTGGCGCCGGACCCGTTGGTCGGGGTGACGACGACCTTGCCGGCTTCGTCCTTGGGCTTGTCCTTGCCGTCGTTCTTGCCGCCGGCCGGTTCCTCGGCCTTGCCGTTCCCGTCCCGCTTGTCCTTCTCGCGGGCGGTGAACTGCCCGGTCTTCAGGAATTCGGCGCGGTCCTTCGCGCTGCCCTTGAGGGCGGCCTGCGCGGCCTTCTTCAGCTCGGGACCCGGGTTCTTGCCGAGCATGGTCGAGATCAGGACGGCGTTGTCGTCGTCGCGCAGCTGGTGCTGCGTGGTCGTGACGAACTCGCGGACCTGGGCCGCGGTGCCGTTCGAAAGGATCTTCTGGATGCCTTCGGTCAGGCCCGGACCGGCGCCCTGGAGCGCCTTGAGCAGCTCGACGCGGTCGTCCTCCAGCCGGGCCGCGTGCTGCCCGGTCTCCAGGAACGCGGTCAGCGCCGCCTGGGTGTCGACCTGCAGGGCCTTCTTGCCCTCGCGCTGCACGGCCTTGCCGCCGGCGTGGACGAGCTGCGAGACCCGCACCCGGTCGTCGTCGAGCTGCTGCTCGGCCAGCTCGACCGTCAGGAAGTGCCGCAGGTCCGCGTCCGTGCCCTTGAGGGCCTTGGCCGCGGCCCCGCGCACGCCGGGCCCGCTCTTCGGGTCGGCCAGGATCTTCTCGATCGCGGCGCGGTCGGCCGCTGCCTGGTCCTTGCCGTCGACGGGCTTGCCGTCAGCGGGCTTGGCGTCAGCGGGCTTGGCGTCCACGGGCGTCGGCACGGTCGGGGCGGTCGACGCGGAGGTCGCGCCCGCCGCCGTCCCGGTGTCGGCGGCGAAGGCCGGCGAGGCGAACAGGACGGCCGGAGCCATCGCGGCCACGGTGACGGCCGTGGCGATCCGGGACAACTTCACTGGCAGTACCCACTCTTCGCAACTGTGATGATCATAGGATTCTCACAGCTTAGGGCGCCCGGGCTGATCGCTTGATCGATTTTCAGACGGAAGCCGCCCCGCGCGGTGAGACGTTCACCGCACACCCCTCCTCGGACGAGCGCCGGGCCGCCTCCAGGACCTCCAGGCAGTCCGCGGCCTCGTGCGCGGTGACCGGAGCCGGGCCGCCGTCGCGCAGCGCGGCGGCCACCGCCGCGTAGTAGGCCGGGTAGTCGCCCGGCTCCGTCGGTACGGGCCGCCCACCACCCGTCAGCGGGGACTCGCCGGAGCCGATCCGGCCCCGGCAGTGCTCGGGCTCCTCGCCCCACGGCAGGTCCACGCCCGGGCGCTTGCCCTCGCGCAGGGCGCCCTCCTGCGGGTCCAGGCCGTACTTGACGTAGCCCGCGGAGGAACCGAGCACCCGCATGCGCGGGCCGAGCTGGGCCGTGGTCGCGCTGACGTAGAGGTGGGAGCGGACGCCGTTCGCGTGGGTCAGCGCGATGAAGGTGTCGTCGTCCGCCCGGGCTCCGGGGCGGCGCACGTCCGTCTCCGCGTAGACGCGGACGGCCGGGCCGAACAGCACCAGGGCCTGGTCCACCACGTGGCTGCCCAAGTCGTACAGCAGCCCGCCGATCTCCTCCGGGGCGCCGGACTCGCGCCAGCCGCCCTTGAGCTGGGGGCGCCAGCGCTCGAAGCGGGACTCGAAGCGCTGGACCTCGCCGAGCTCCCCCTCTTCGATCAGGCGGCGCACGGTGAGGAAGTCGTTGTCCCAGCGGCGGTTCTGGAAGACGGACAGGAAGGTCCCGGTCCGGTCGGCCAGCGCGGCCAGTTCACGGGCCTCCGCGGCGGTGGCGGCGAGCGGCTTGTCGACCACCACGGCCAGGCCCGCCTCCAGGGCGGTGGTGGCGAGCGGGACGTGGGTCTTGTTGGGGGAGGCGATCACCACGAGGTCCAGCTCCGCGCTCCGCTCCCACAGCGCGTCCGGCGACGGTACGACGTGTGCGTCCGGGAATCGCGCGTGCACCTGGGCCCGGCGGTCGGGGTCGGAGGTGACGACCGTGTCGAGGACGAGCCCCTCGGTCGCGGCCACGAGCGGGGCGTGGAAGACGGAACCGGCGAGTCCGTAGCCGATCAGGCCGACGCGGAGCGGGGCGCCGGCGGGGGTGGTGGGGCCGGAGGGGGAGGTGGGGGAGGTGGTAGCCATGGAGTCCACTTTGGCAACACTGTTGCCTAAGTGCAAGGAGGGTAGACAATGGGCGGGTGATCAGAGGCAACGGTGGTGGTGGGGACGACGCGGTCGGCGGAGCGAATCTGGCCGGGCTGCGCGGGCACAACGCCGCGCTGGTCCTGGGCCTGCTGCGCGCGGCGGGGCTGCGCGGCGAGGCCGGGCCGGGCCGCGGCGAGCTGGCCGCCCGTACGGGACTGACCCCGCAGGCCGTCAGCAAGATCACGGCCCGGCTGACGGCGGAGGGCCTGGTCGCGGAGGCGGGCCGCGGCGCGTCCACCGGGGGCAAGCCGCGCACCCTGCTGCGCCTGGTGCCCGAGGCCCGGTACGCCGTGGGCGCCCACCTGGACCGCGACGAGCTGCGCGTGGTGCGCGTGGACCTGCTGGGGCGGGTGGTGGCCGAGTCGCGCCGCCCCCTGGACTTCGGGGCCGCGCCCGACGCGGTGGTGGCGGCGGTGGCGGAGGCGGTCGTACGGGCATGCGCCGGCGGGTCGGCCACGGCCGGGCCGCCGGGTGCGGGCGTGGGTGCGGGCTCGGGCTCGGGCGCGCCGTTGGGTGTGGGCGTGGCCGCGCCCGGGCCGTTGGACCACCGGACCGGGGTGCTGGGTCGGGTGACCGGCTTCCCGGGCTGGGAGGGCTATCCGCTGCGGGCGGCGCTGGCCGAGCGCCTCGGGCTGCCGGTGGTGCTGGACAAGGACACCAACGCGGGCGCGGCCGGCACCGGCACCGGGTCGGGGTCCGGCGGCTCCGTATACCTGCACGTGGGCACCGGACTGGGCGCGGGGCTGCGCCTCGGGGGCGAGGTGTACCGGGGCAGCCGCTCGGGCGCGGGGGAGTTCGGGCACCAGGTGCTGCTGCTGGACGGGCCGCCGTGCCGGTGCGGGGCGCGCGGCTGCGCCGAGGTGCTGTGCCTGGAGGCGGTGGCGCGGGGCGACCTCGACCGGGCCGCGCGGGTGCTGGGGGAGGCGGCGGCGAACCTGGTGGCGCTGCTGGACGTGGACCGGGTGCTGCTGGGCGGGCGCGTGGTGGCGGCCGCGCCGGAGGTGTTCGTCGAGGGGGTCCGTACGGTACTGGCGGCCCGCGCCCTCGGCGGCGGACCGGTGCGGGTGGAGCGGGCCCCGGGCGGAGTGGCCGAGGGCGCGGCGGAACTGGTCCTGTCCCCCCTCTTCGGCGGCGCTTGACCCCCTGCGCCGATCGGGCGTAAACCGGTCCGACCGGGGCGCGGCGACAGCGGGGGGTGGGGAGGGGCATGGCAGGGTGCGGCCAAGGCGGGGTGATTGTCGCTTCGTCAGATCATCGTCCGGCGAGCCAGCGAAGGCCCACCATGCGACTGCGCAAAGCCCTTGCCCTCTCCGCGGTCCTCGTCGTCGTCTCGGGACCGGTCGCCCTTCCCGCGGTCGCCGCACCCGCGCCCCCCGGCGGCGGTGGCGCCCGCCCCGCACCCGCGCTGCCCTCGCGCGCCAAGGCCAACTGCGGGGACGGCAAGAACGCGGCCTTCCCCATCGGGGCCCGGATCCGCGGCGGACCGAGCGTCTACCGCACCGGCGCCGGACCGCAGACCTGGTACCTGGACCTGACCAACACCACCGCCACCGCGTGCACCGCCATCCACCCCGTGGTCGTCTTCACCGACAAGGCGCGCACCCTGCGCCCCGCCCACCTGCGGATGGAGTTCGAGGCGCGGGGCGCCACCTTCCCCGTCAGCCTGGAGAGCACCGACCGGGACGAGGTCGTCGCCGTGTTCGACGGCGGGGAGGCCTTCCCCGGCTTCACCGTCGGGCCCGGCGGCTCGGCCACGGTCAAGGTGCAGCTGGCCTTCGCCGCCACGGCGCCCGTCGGCGAGGTGGTCGCCGACGCGGCCCTGGTCCAGCGCAAGGGCGACGACGGCGACTGGGTCGGCGACAGCGGCGGCTACCGGTTCTCGGTCGAGGGCCCGCAGGAGCCGGCCCCGGCGGAGGCCGGGGCCGAGGCGGAGTCCGGAGGGTGGTCCGGGGCCGACGCCCTCGCCGAGACCGGCGCCCCCGACACCGCCGCCCGCGCCCGGGACCTGGCCGCAGGGGGCGCCCTCGGCGCCCTCGCGGCGGGCGGCGGCCTCCTGTTGGCCGCCCGGCGCCTGCGCGGGGAGGCGACCACCGGGCCGTAGGCCCCCGCCCCGCCCCGTACAGTCCCAGAGTGGAACCGACCAAGCACCGCCCCGGCTCGCCGGTCCGATCCGGCATTCCCGAGCACGGGCGCATCCCCAAGTACTACGCCGTCAAGGCCCGCCTCGCCGAGCTCGTCGAGGAGCTCGGCGAGGGCGGGACGCTGCCCACCGAGCGGGACCTCGCCGAGCGCTACGAGGTCTCCCGCGAGACCGTCCGCCAGGCCCTGCGCGAGCTGCTCCTCGAAGGCAGGCTGCGCCGGTCCGGGCGCGGCACGGTCGTCGCCGGGCCGAAGCTGGAGCAGCCGCTGTCCCTTGCCAGTTACACCGAGGGGGTCCGCCGCCAGGGGCGCCGCCCCGGGCGCAATCTCATCGGCTTGGAGCAGTTCCCCTGCCCGCCCGACCTCGCCCCCGGCATCGGCGCCGAGGCCGGCGAGCCCGTCTGGCACCTGGAGCGGGTGCTGCTGGCCGACGACGAGCGGGTGGGGCTGGAGAGCACGTACGTCCGGGTGGCCCGCGCGCCCCGACTGGACGGCGAATTCCAGCCGGATTCCTCTTTCTACGGATATCTCCGGGAGCGGCTCGGCATCGCCTTCGGCGACGCCGACGAGAAGTTGGAGACGGTCCTGGCCACCCCGCGCGAGGCGCTGCTCATCGGGACGCCGCCCGCGCTGCCGATGCTGCTGATCCACCGGTTCTCGCGCGATCAGGACGGGCGTCCCCTGGAGCGGGTGCGTTCGCTCTACCGTGGCGACCGGTTCAGCTTCACGACGCACCTGCGCCCCGAATAGTCGAGGACGAGCCACCCGAAAACTGGACCAACAGGGCACATGCTGATCACGGAACAGTAACGGGTCTGGTCCAAGCGTCGAGGGCTGTTCACCGATCCGTCGCCTGATGGATCCTCCCGGTCCATGGGTCCCGGACACCGTGGGCCGGGTGAGAGTCATAGTCATCGGAGGCGGCGTGGTCGGCACCATGCACGCCTGGCAAGCAGTCGAACGCGGCCACGAGGTCGTCCAGATCGAGCGCGAAGCCGAGGCGCGCGGTGCGTCACTGCGCAATTTCGGACAGATCTGGGTCAGTGGACGGGCCGGCGGTGCGGAGCTGGACACGGCGCTGCGGGCCCGCGAACTCTGGGAGCGGATCGGGGAGCGGGTCCCGGGCCTGGGCTTCCGCGCCATCGGATCCCTCACCCCGGTCCGCAACGCCCGTGAGCACGCGGTCGCCGAGGCGGCCGTCGCCCGCGAGGACGCCGTCGCCCGCGGGTACCAGCTGGTCACCGCGGCCGAGGCGCGGGCGATCAACCCGGCCCTGCGCGGCGCCTTCGAGGCGGCCCTGTGGTGCGAGCGGGACGCGGCCGTCGAGCCGCGCACCGCGCAGCTCCACCTCCGCGAGGCCCTCCAGGCCTCCGGCCGCTACACCTTCCTCCCCGGACGCGAGGTCCGCGAGGTCACCGGCCCGGGCGCCGTCCGCGACGACCACGGTGACGTCCACCGCGGCGACGTCGTCGTCCTGGCCACCGGAGCCTGGCTCTCCGGCCTGGTCCGCGAGTTGGCCCCGGACCTGCCCGTGCGCCGGGTCCGGCTCCAGATGATGCAGACCGAGCCGCTCGGCGAGCCGCTGACCACCTCGGTCGCCGACGCCGACAGCTTCCGCTACTACCCGGCGTACCGGAGCGAGGCCCTCGACGCGCTCAACGCCGAGCAGGCGCAGGCGCCCGTGGCCGCCGCGCACAAGATGCAGCTGTTGATGGTCCAGCGGCGCGACGGCGGCCTGACCATCGGCGACACCCACGAGTACGAGCACCCCTTCGCGTTCGACACCCTCGAAGAGCCCTACGACCACCTCACCGGGGTCGTCGAGTCCTTCCTGGGCCGCCCGCTGCCGAAGATCCGGCACCGCTGGGCGGGCGTGTACGCGCAGTGCACCGACACCACCCGGGTCGTCCACCGCGAGCAGGTGCGGGACGGCGTGTGGCTGGTGACCGGACCCGGCGGCCGGGGCATGACCTGCTCGCCCGCCATAGCCGAGACCACCGCGAACGAACTGGGCTGGTAACCGACATGGCTGACAACAACACCCCCACCAACAACACCCCCACCAACACCACCCCCCTCCGCCACGGCCTCGTCGTCCTCGACATGGCCGGCACCACCGTCGCCGACGGCGGCCTCGTCGAGCGCGCCTTCGAGCGCGCCGCCGAGCGCCTCGGCGTCGAGCCCGGCTCCGCCGACCACGCCGAGAAGCTCCAGTACGTCCGCGACACCATGGGCGAGTCGAAGATCTCCGTCTTCCGCCACCTCTTCGGCTCGGAGGAGCTCGCCCAGCGCGCCAACGTCGCCTTCGAGGAGGGCTACGGCGCCCTGGTCGACGGCGGCCTCGTCGCCCCGCTCCCCGGTGCCCGCGAGACCATCGACACCCTCCGCGGCCAGGGCCGCACCGTCGTCCTGACCACCGGTTTCGCCCGCGTCACCCAGGACGCCATCCTCGCCGCCCTCGGCTGGCAGGACCTCGCCGACCTCACCCTGTGCCCGGCCGACGCGGGCGGGCGCGGGCGCCCGTACCCGGACATGGTGCTGGCCGCCTTCCTGCGCACGGGCGCGGTGGCCGACGTGCGCGAGGCGGTCGTCGTCGGCGACACGGCCTACGACATGCTCAGCGGGTGCCGGGCGGGCGCCGGGATCGTGGCCGGCGTGCTGACCGGGGCGCACGACCGCGCGGCCCTCACCGCGCACGGCGCCACCCACGTCCTCGGATCCATCGCCGAACTTCCCGCCCTGCTCGGCCCCTTCGACCCGGAGCCCGTCGCGTGAGCGGCATCCGCTTCGACGCGGTCTCGGTCGCCTACGCGGGCACCACCGTCCTGGACTCGCTCGACCTGAGCGTCGAGCCCGGCGAGGTCATGGCGCTGCTCGGCCCCTCCGGCTCGGGCAAGACCACGGCGCTGCGGACGGTCGCGGGATTCGTACGTCCCCGCTCGGGCCGGGTGTTCATCGGCGACCGGGACGTCACGGCCCTCCCGCCGCACCGGCGCGGCATCGGCATGGTCGTCCAGCAGTACGCGCTCTTCCCGCACATGCGCGTCGCGGACAACGTCGCCTTCGGCCTCAAGGCGCAGAAGGCGCCCAAGGCGGAGATCCCGGGGCGGGTGGCCGAGGCCCTGGAGATGACGGGCATGGCGGCCTACGCCAAGCGCTACCCGCGCGAGCTGTCCGGCGGCCAGCAGCAGCGCGTGGCCATCGCCCGCGCGCTGGCGATCCGCCCCGGGGTGCTGCTGCTCGACGAGCCGCTCTCGGCGCTCGACGCGCAGCTGCGCTCCGGGATGCTCGCCGAACTGGCCCGGCTGCACCGCGAACTGCCCGACGTGTCCATCCTGTACGTCACCCACGACCAGGTCGAGGCGCTCACCCTCGCCGACCGGATCGCGGTCATGGACCGGGCGCGGCTCCAGGACTGCGGCACCCCGCAGGAGCTGTACCGCACCCCGCGCACCGAGTTCACCGCCTCCTTCGTCGGCAACGCCAACCTCCTCCCGGTGACCGTCGCCGACGGCGGTGCGCTCTTCGCCGGTCGGAGCCTGGAGCTCGACCCGGGCCGGGCGGCCCCCGGCGCGAGCGCCACCCTGTGCGTGCGCCCGCACCTGCTGGCCCTGGGGGAGGGGCCCAACGCCCTGAGCGGCAAGATCACCGAGGTGCAGTGGCGGGGCTCGACGCACCGGCTGTACGTCGACGTCGACGGGCACCGGATCAAGGCGGACCTGCCGGAGCTGCGCGAGACCCCGGCCCTCGGCGACCACGTCACCCTGCACTTCGAACCCCGCGACGCGGTCCTGCTCTCGGCGGGGGTCTGACGATGGCTGAGGCCACCGCCCCCGCGCCCCCCTCCGCACCGCCGACCGCCCCCGCGCCCCCGCCGGAGCCCGCGCCCGCGGCGGGCCGGGCGCGGTCCGCGGCGGCCGCGCGCCGGACCCCGCCCCGCTGGGTGTGGGCCCTGCCGCCCGTGGTCGTGCTCGCCCTGGTCTTCCTCTACCCGCTCGCGCTGGTCGTCCAGCAGTCCTTCACCCCCGACACGGGCGGCGCCTTCGACGCCTACGGGAAGGTCTTCGCCTCCACCGCCTTCCGCGAGGCCCTCGGCACCACCGTCTGGCTGGCCGTCGGCGCCACCGTCGGCTGCCTGGTCCTCGGCTTCGCGCTCGCCCTGGTCATCGCCTTCGTGCCCTTCCCCGGGGCGAAGGCCGTCGCCCGCTTCGTCGACGTCTTCCTCTCCTTCCCCTCCTTCCTCATCACCCTCGCGCTGCTCTTCCTCTACGGCACCGTCGGCGTGGCCAACGGGGTCTGGACGGACGTCACCGGCGCGGCGGAGGGACCCTTCCACTTCCTCACCACCCCCTGGGGCGTCCTCCTCGCGGAGATCACCTACTTCACGCCCTTCGTGATGCGTCCGCTGCTCGCCGTCTTCTCGCAACTGGACACCGCACAGCTGGAGGTGGCCTCCTCGCTCGGCGCGAAGCCCGGCCGGATCGTCCGGAAGGTGATCCTCCCCGAGGCCCTGCCCGCGCTCGGGGCGGGCGGCAGCCTGGTGCTGGTCATGTGCCTCAACGAATTCGGGATCGTGCTGTTCACCGGGGCCAAGGGCGTCACCACGCTGCCGATGCTGATCTACGGCAAGGCCATCCTCGAATCCGACTACCCGGCCGCCTGCGTGGTCGCCGTCGTCAACATCGCGATCTCCGTCGGCCTCTACGGCCTCTACCGGGTGGTGAGCAAGCGTGCTGGTGCATAGCAAGTCCGGCCGCTGGGCCGTCTGGGCCGGATTCGCCGTCCTCTTCCTGCCGCTCTTCGCCCTGCCCCTGCTCGTGGTGGTGGCGGCCTCCTTCGCCACCCACTGGTCCGGGGCCTTCCCCTCCGGCCCGACCACCGAGAACTACGCGGCCGCGGTCCGCGGGGAATCCCTCCAGGCCCTCACCACCAGCCTGGTCACCGCCCTGATCGCCAGCCTGCTCGCGCTCAGCGTCGGCACCTGGGCCGCGCTGGCCGCCGCGGGGCTGAAGAAGCGCGGGAAGCGGTCCCTGGACGCCCTGTTCGTGCTGCCGGTCGCCGTTCCGTCCGTGGTCGTGGGCCTCGCCGTACTCGTGGCCTTCAGCCGCCCGCCGGTGCTGCTCAACGGCACGAGCGGCATCGTCATCCTGGCGCACACGATTCTTGTCACGGCGTTCGCCTACCAGTCGGTCTCGGCCGCGATAGTACGTCTGGATCCGGCCTACGAGCAGGCGGCGGCCAGCCTCGGCGCCCGCCCCTCGTACGTGCTGTGGCGGGTCAAGCTGCCCCTGCTGCTGCCCTCGCTCACCGCGGCCGCCGGGCTCTGCTTCGCCCTGTCCATGGGCGAGTTGAGCGCCACGATGATGCTCTACCCGCCGGACTGGCTGCCCCTGCCCGTCCAGATCTTCACCGCCACCGACCGCGGCTCGCTCTTCAGCGGCTCCGCCCTCGCCGTGGTGCTGATGGCCGCCACCCTTCTGGTGCTGCTGGCCGTCGGCCGCATCCGCACCAGAGCCTCCTACCGCTGAGCGGTATCCCTCCCCGAACCCCGAAGGAAAGCCCATGTCCCGCGTGTCCCGCATGCCCCACAGCCTGCTGCGCCCGCTCGTCGCCCTGACCGGCTGCCTCGCCGTCGGCGCCACCCTCACCGCCTGCGGCGGCTCCTCCTCCGCCGACTCCGGCGGCGAGAAGGTCGTCACCGTCTACAGCGCCGACGGACTCAAGGGCGAGAAGGGCGACGGCTGGTACGACAAGGTCTTCGCCGACTTCACCAAGAAGACCGGCATCACCGTGAAGTACGTCGAGGGCGGCTCCGGCGAGATGGTGCAGCGCGCCGTCCGCGAGCAGTCCAACGCGCAGGCCGACGTGCTGGTCACCCTGCCGCCCTTCATCCAGCAGGCCGACGGCAAGGGGCTGCTCCAGTCGTACCGGCCGCAGGGCTCGGACCAGGTCAACGGGGCGAACAAGGCCGCCGACGGCAAGTGGACCTCGGTCGTCAACAACTACTTCGGCTTCGTCTACAACAAGAAGGAGCTGCCCGAGGCCCCCAAGACCTGGGAGCAGCTGCTGGACGCCAGGTTCAAGGGCAAGCTCCAGTACTCCACCCCGGGCGTCGCGGGCGACGGCACCGCCGTGCTCATCAAGGCGATGCACGACTTCGGCGGCAAGGAGCCGGCGCTGGAGTACCTGAAGAAGCTCCAGGCCAACAACGTCGGCCCGTCCTCCTCCACCAGCAAGCTTGCGCCGAAGACCGACAAGGGCGAGATCCTCGTCGCCAACGGCGACGTCCAGATGAACTTCGCCCAGTCCAAGTCCATGCCGAATCTGGGCATCTGGTTCCCGGCCAAGGACGGCGGCAAGCCCACCACCTTCGCGCTGCCCTACGCGGCGGGCCTGATGGCCAAGGCCCCGCACACCGAGAACGGCAAGAAGCTCCTCGACTACCTGCTCACCGAGGACGCCCAGAAGCTGGTCAGCGAGGTCGGCGGCGGCTTCCCCGCCCGCGCCGACGTCAAGCCCACCGATGCCAACGCGGTCGAACTGACCAAGGTCATGACCGGGGTCGAGGTCTTCGAGCCGGACTGGGCCGACATCGACAAGAACCTGTCCGCGTACGTGGACGCGTGGAAGTCGGCCACTGGCAGCTGACCGGAGGCCGGTCGGTCACCCGCCCGTCACCCGCTCCCTGAAGAGTGACGTTTGCATAACGGGTCTGGTCCAGTGCGATGGGCCCGACCCGCGCAGGAACCCGCACCAACCCCCGGTCCCTCCCCTTCGCTTACTCCCTGGAGGAGTACGTGTCCCCTGTCCTGCCCGGACGCGCCCTCGCCGTGGCGGCCACCGCCGCGGCCCTGATCGCCGCCGCCGCCCCGACCGCGCCGGCCGCCCCCGCGCCGGCCGCCCCCGCGCCGGCCGCCGCCGCGGCCGCCGCCGTCGACAAGGTCCTGGTCATCGGGATCGACGGCACCGTCCTCGACCGCGTCAAGGTCGCCGACGCCCCGAACCTCAACGGCCTGATGGCACAGGGCCTCACCGCGCGCAGCACCCTGTACGCGAACCCGATGGCCGCGACCTCCTCCGGTCCCGGCTGGTCCACCATCGCCACGGGCGTCTGGCCCGACAAGCACGGCGTGAAGGACAACTCCTTCACCGGCAAGAACTACACCGCGTACCCGGACTTCCTCACCCGCATCGAGAACGCCAAGCCGGCGCTCCACACCTACGCGGCCGCCGACTGGGAGCCCATCACCTCCACCGACCAGAACGGCCCGATCTTCTCGCCCAAGGTGGACAAGCGCCTCTCCCTCAAGGGCGACCGCGACGGCTACGGCAGCGAGGACCCGAAGATCGCCGCCGCGGCCTCGGCCGAACTGCGCGACCAGGACCCGGACGCCGCCTTCGTCTACTTCGGCGAGATCGACCACGCCGGCCACAGCTCCGGCGCCGCCAGCCAGGAGTACCTGAACACCATCGGCCGCGTGGACAAGCTCGTCGGCCAGCTCCTCACCGCCGTCCAGGCCCGGCCCACCTACGGCCAGGAGAACTGGAAGATCCTGGTCACCACCGACCACGGGCACACCGACGCGGGCGGCCACGGCGGCTCGACCATCCAGGAGCGCGGCACCTTCGTCATCGCCAAGGGCGCCGGCATCCCCGCCGGTTCGGTCCGCGGCGACGTACGGCTCGTCGACGTCGCGGCCACCGCGCTCCAGCAGGTCGGCGTCCCCACCACCGGACTGGACGGCGTACCGCTGGACGCCCCGGACAGCGACCCCTTCGACACCCTGCGCCCGAACCTCCAGGCGCGCGTGGACGAGACGGGCATCCCGGCGGGGGTGAAGGGCTTCACGCACACCCCGCCCGCGGGCTGGAGCGTCGACAACTCCAAGATGGGCACGGGCGGTGTCACCGAATGGGCCGGATGGGCCTTCGCCACCGACGAGTTCTGGAGCCAGTCCCAGCGCGACCAGTGGCGCGAGCTCAACGTCCGCTCCCGTGACGTCTTCGCCGTCGCCGACTCCGACGAGTGGGACGACAAGAGCCACACCGGCACCTTCGACTCCACCCTCATCACCCCCAAGTGGGCGGTGACCGGCGGCAGTACGAAGACCCTCGCCTTCCAGACGCACTACCGCCACGAGGCCGGACAGGTCGCCCAGGTCCTCGTCTCCTACAACGGCGCCGCCCCGACCGTCGTCAAGAACTACACCGCCGACGCCGTCGCCAAGGCCGAGTCCCTCACCCTCCAGGTCCCGGCCGGCGCCACCGACGTCCAGGTCCGCTTCCGCTACAGCGGCACCAACAACTGGTACTGGACCGTCGACAACGTGACCCTCGGCTGACCCCGGCGGCTCCGTTCTCCCAGGTGACCGGGTCGTGGACGCCATACGCGTCCGCGGCCCGGTCCGCGTAGGGTGGTAGAGACCACATAGAGCGGTCAGCGGACCGGCCGGAAACCCGGGCCACCGAGAGCGGAGAACAGTCCAGTGGCAGAGCGCAAGCCGATCGAATCCTGGCTCACCGACATGGACGGGGTCCTCATCCACGAGGGCATTCCGATCCCGGGGGCGGATGCCTTCATCAAGCGGCTGCGCGAGTCGGGCAAGCCCTTCCTGGTCCTGACCAACAACTCCATCTACACCCCGCGCGACCTCCAGGCCCGCCTCCAGCGGATGGGCCTCGACGTCCCCGTCGAGAACATCTGGACCTCGGCGCTGGCCACCGCGAAGTTCCTCGACGACCAGCGCCCCGGCGGCACGGCGTACGTCATCGGCGAGGCCGGACTCACCACCGCCCTGCACGACATCGGCTACATCCTGACCGACCACGAGCCCGACTACGTGGTGCTGGGCGAGACCCGCACCTACAGCTTCGAGGCCATGACCAAGGCCGTCCGCCTGATCAACGCCGGCGCCCGCTTCATCTGCACCAACCCGGACGAGACCGGCCCCTCCGCCGAGGGCCCGCTGCCCGCCACGGGCGCCGTCGCCGCGCTGATCACCAAGGCCACCGGCAAGAAGCCGTACTTCGCCGGCAAGCCGAACCCGCTGATGATGCGCACCGGCCTCAACGCCATCGGCGCGCACTCCGAGACCAGCGCGATGATCGGCGACCGGATGGACACCGACGTCCTCGCCGGCCTCGAAGCGGGCATGCAGACCTTCCTCGTGCTGACCGGCCTGACCTCCGAGGCGGACACCGAGAAGTTCCCGTACCGCCCCACCAAGACCGTCCCCTCGATCGCGGACCTGGTCGACCTCATCTAGACACGTACGGGCCAAGGGCGCGCCGCTCCGGATGCGGAGCGGCGCGCCGCACGTGAACCTCCTTGTTGAGGAGGTTCACCATGCGCAGTGATCTGATCGCTCTCCGTGTCGCCGGGGTGGCCGTCGCCCTGACGGCACTCTCCGCCGTGACCACCATGGCAGCGCCCATCGCCCTCGCCAACGGGGACGACCGCGGCAGCGTCTCGGCCAACCCCGACCCGGCCCACCCGGGAGCGCAGGTCAAACTGCGCGTCCGCGGCTGTGACAGCGACTCGGCGTCCGCCACGTCCTCGGCCTTCGTCTCCGAGGTCCGGCTCGGCCGCGGGCACGGCGGCGGCGAGCGGGAGTTGTGGGGCGACGCCCACATCCGCTCCGACGCCTGGTCCGGCCGGCACGAGATCCGCGTCCAGTGCGACCGGGACGGCAGGGTCAGTGGCTCCCTGGAAGTCGAACACCGGCCCTCGCACCACTCCACCCCGATCTGGCCGGTCCACGCCGGCGGCGGCGGGATGGCGGCCGAGCTGGCCGCCGCGCCCCCCGCGAACGCCACCACCGCCAAGAAGGACCACGGCACGGGCGGCCCCGGCCTGCCGCACACGGTGATCGGCGCGGTGCTGGCCGCCGCGGCGACCCTCGCCGTCGCGGGCCGCGCGCTGGCCCTGCGCCGCCGCCGCAGCGGGCAGTGAGGCCGCCGCGGTGAGCGCGGAGCCGAAGGCGTCGGGCGGCGGCCGGCTGCTGACCGCCGCCGCCTGGACCGTGCTGGTGCTGGGGCTGTGGCTGTGGGGTCGCGAGATCACCGGGGTGCCCGGGGGTCCGTACGCCCAGCCCGGCCTGATGGCCGCCCCCGGCCTGCCCGCCGCGCACGCCCCGCTCCCGGCGCCGGCCGCGGCCGGGCCGCCGCAGCGCGTGGACGTGCCCTCCATAGGCATCCGGGCCCCGGTGATGGTCCGGGGCCTGGACGCCGAGGGGGCGATCGAACCGCCGCCCTACGACCGGCCGGGCACGGTGGGCTGGTGGTCGGGCGGGGTCCAGCCGGGCGCCGCGGGCACCGCGCTGCTGGTCGGCCACGTGGACACCGAGTCCAAGCCCGCCGTCTTCTACGGGCTCAGCTCGGCGCAGGCGGGCGGCAAGGTGCGGGTGCTGCGCACGGACGGGATGACCGCCGAGTTCACCATCGACGACATCCAGGTCTACGAGCGGGCCTCCTTCGATCCGCACAAGGCTTACGGGCCGAAGGTGCCGGGCCGGGCCGAACTGCGGCTGGTGACCTGCGGGGGCTCCTACGACAAGGCGGCGAAGACCTACACGGCGAACGTGGTCGTGTCGGCGTACCTGACGGCCACGATGAAGACGGCCGAGACGACGGCCGAGCAGGTGGAGCCGGCCGGATCGCCGTCGCCCCGATCGCCCTCGCCCGCAGCGGCGGGCGGCTGACGCGGGCCCGGCCACGTGTCCGTCGCCCGGGCCGCGGCCGGGCCCGTCCTCGACCGCGCGGGCTCGCCCGGGCCGCGGGAGGAAGCCGGGGGACCGCCGCGGGAGGTCCGCCCGCCACTGTAGGGCCGCAGGACACAGCGAAGAAGCCCCCCGCGTGAGCGAGGGGCTTCTTCGTGTCTGTGCGCCGCCAGGGACTCGAACCCCGGACCCGCTGATTAAGAGTCAGCTGCTCTAACCAACTGAGCTAGCGGCGCTTGTTCCGACAAAGAGAACTTTACCCCACACGGGACGGTGCTCGTGACAACACACGCCCGCCTTGTCCGATTAGCCCATGTTTAGGGTGTTTATCGTGCACGATGTGTTCTGGCCGCGCCGTACCTGATGCCCCGCCAGATGCGCCCCCGGCCGCCCAGTGGACGAAACAGGGGAGTGGACGGAACCGCATGACGACGCAGCCTCCGACACCGATGCCGATGCCGCTCTTCACGGAGTACGACCCCGGGCGCGACTGCGCGTGCCCGGGCTGCGCGCAGCGCCGCCGCTCGCTGGTGCGCGCACGGGCCATACCGCTCCGGGACGGCGGGCACCCGGCCGCGCGCGGAGCCCGCCGCGCGCTGGTGCTGGCCACGGCGGCGGGCGTGGTGCTCGGCGGTGGCGGTGGGGCCGCGGTGGCGGTCGCCAATCCCGAACCGGTACCGGGTCCGCTCGCGCCCGGCAGCCCGCAGGGCCCGCGGGCCCCGCTGCACGGCCCGGCCCCGGCGGCCCCGCCGCACGCACCGACGGTACGGCGGCAGATCGACCGCGCGGCGATCATCAACCGGGCGAAGCTGTGGCTGGACGCGCAGGTCCCGTACAGCATGTCCCTCTACTGGACCGACGGCTACCGCCAGGACTGCTCCGGCTACGTCTCCATGGCCTGGAACCTCGGCACCAACGAGTGGACCGGGAGCCTCGACAAGTTCGCCACCCGGATCACCAAGGACGAGCTCCTGCCGGGGGACATGCTGCTCTTCCACAACCCGGCCGACCCCAACCAGGGCTCGCACGTCACGCTCTTCGGCGGCTGGGTGGACGAGAGCCGCACGCACTACATCGCCTACGAGCAGACGCGCCCCACCACCCGGAAGCTGGCCACCCCCTACGGGTACTGGAACAACGCGACCAAGTACCTGCCCTACCGCTACAACGGGCTCACGGGGGCGCCCGTTCCCGAGGTGCCCGCGGTGACGCCGGTGCCCCCCGCGACGCCGGTGACGGTGCCCGCTCCCAAGCCGACCGTGGACGCGCCCTATCCGGGGGCGGAGAAGTTCGGGCCGGGCGCGAACAACGCGTACGTCACCCAGCTCGGCCGGATGCTCGGCGAGCGCGGCGGCGCCCGGTTCTACCCGCAGGGGACCGGCCCGCAGTGGACCGACTCCGACCGGCTGGCCACCGAGGCCTTCCAGCGGGCCCAGGGTTGGACGGGTGAGGAGGCGGACGGCCTGCCCGGTCCGCAGACCTGGAAGCTCCTGGTCCACAAGCAGGGCAAGGACATCCCGCCCGCGACCGCGACCGGGGCGGCCGGCCCGCCGTCGTCGCGGGTGCCGGCGTATCCGGGAGCCGCCGCGCTGCGCCCCGGAGCCTTCGGGTCGGCGGTCACCGCCCTGGGGCGGCAACTGATCGAGAAGGGCTTCGGCAAGTACTACACGACCGGTCCGGGTCCCCGGTGGGGCGAGGCCGACCGCCGTGCCGTCGAGGCGTTCCAGCGCGCGCAGGGCTGGCGCGGTGCCTCGGCCGACGGTTACCCGGGCCCGGAAACCTGGCGCCGGCTGTTCGCATGACGGAGGAAACGATGTACCCCACGCGTACGACGTCCACGACGGGCACCCTGCGGATCCCCCCGGTGCCGCCGCCCGCACCCCCGACCGTCCGGGCCCAGGACCAGGCCCAGGCCCAGGCTCCCGCAACGAGTACGGAAGCGACCCGGTCCCAGGGGCGCTGGACGATGCCCCCGGTGGCGCCGCGGGCGGGCCTGCACACCCTCGCCGGCCCGCTGCCGGTCGCGGACGAGCCGAGTCCGCAGCGGGCGGTGCAGCCGTACGGGTACGCGGCGCGGCCGCACCCGCAGGCGCCCGAGCGGGGCCCCGAGGTCGGGCCGGACCCGGAGGAGGACCGGCCGCTGTGGGAGGCGGTCGGGCCCGAGCCCGCGGCCGAGGAGGCGGACGCGCCGGAGGACGCGCCCGCGGACGCCGGTGACACCGGGTGGACGTGGTCCGAGGCGGTCGTGGCCGTCGGGGACCCGACCCGGCACGAGGTCCCCGCCGCGCGCGGCGAGACCGGAACGGAAGCAGAAGCGGAAGCGGAAGCGGAAGCGCCGGCAGTGGCGGCGGTCGAGGCCGACCCGGGCCCGGCCACGGCCGGGGCCGGCGCCGGTGCGGGGTTGGGATGCGGCTCCTGTCCCGCCGTCGCCCCGGCCCCCCCCCACGGGCTTGAACTCGTCATTCTCCCCACCCCCGCGGTGGACGCGGCCCCCGC
>NZ_JBVHUE010000046.1:0-51813 GCF_055565515.1 Streptomyces sp. NPDC028419
CCCCCCCCCCCTCCCCCCCCCCCCCCCCCCCCCCCCCCCCCCCCCCCCCCCCCCCCCCCCCCCCCCCCCCCCCCCCCCCCCCCCCCCCCCCCCCCGGGACCGTTCGCGTTCCGCTCGCGGGCGCGTTCTCAGTCCCGGACGAAGAGGAGCTCTCCGGGAGCCGCCGCGTCCGCGGGCAGCAGGGCCAGGTCCAGTCCGCGCACCAGGCGGGCCCGCAGGGTCTCGTCGGCCGCCAGCGCCTCGGCGAGCTCCCGGGCGCTGCCCGCCGGGTCGGCGCCGTCGGCCAGCACCACGGCGAGGGTGCCGTCCGCGTCGGCGCCGGCCGGGCCGAGGTAGGACCGTACGACGCTCCGGGTCGCGACCACGGCCGCCCGTACGGCCGCGGTGACCGCCGGGTCGGCGAGCGGGTCGGCGTCGGTGCGACCCTCGGCCGCCGCGAGCAGCGCCGGGCCGGTCAGCTGGTAGGGCACCGGGCCCGCGAGGTCCAGGACGAGGGTGTCGGCCTTCTCGTGCGCGAGCGCCGCCAGTGCCTGGTGGAGCGGGACGGCCACGGGCCGGGCCGCCGGGTCCCACAGGGCCAGCGAGGCGATCGAGGTGAAGGCGGGCAACGCCCGCCGGTCGCCCGCCTTGAGGGTGGGGACGGCCATGTCGCTGGTCTTCTCGCGCTTCAGGCCCGTCTCCGGGTCGGTCTCGACCTCGCCGAGCACGGCGACGACCGGGACCAGGAGGCGCGCGTCCTTGAGGGCCGCCAGCACCTGTGGCTCCTGCGCTCTGTCCTGGGCCCACGCGGCCAGGGCCGCGCTCAGCCGGGGATCGGCGGTGCCGTCGTCGTCGGAGAAACCGGGGTCTGGAATGTTCTTCTGGGCCACAGTTACCCGACCCTATATCGCGGTGCGGTGCTCTTCGTCCGGCCGGCGCCGCCGGACCAGCACGCCCGCCAGCACGAGCAGCGCCACCCCCGCGCCCGCCGCGACCGGCGTCGCGTACCGGCCGCGGCGCGCGGGGGGACGTACGGGCTCGGGTCCGGGGCCGAAGTAGCGGCTCGTGGCCGGGACCGGGGTCGGGGTGATGGAGTCCGCCGTGAGCGCGTCGGCGGCCTGGAGGGCGGCGACCGGGTCGACCAGACCGTGCCCGCGGGCGTCGTCGCGGCCGCCGCGAGGGGCGTCGGAGGCGGTGTCCTCCAGCAGCTTCTTGATCTGCGCGGGGGCCAGCTCCGGGTGGGCGGAGCGGACGAGCGCCACCACGCCCGAGACGGACGCGGCGGCCGCGCTGGTGCCCCACCCCTCGTAGTAGCCGCGGTCCGGGTCGGCGATGACGATGTCGACCCCGGGGGCGCTGACGGTGGCGTACCAGTTGCGGGTGGAGAAGGGGGCCTTGGCGCCCTTGCGGTCCACGGCGGTGACGGCGATCACGCCGGGGTAGGCGGCCGGGTAGGAGGTGTGGTCGCCCTGTTCGCCGCCGTTGCCGGCCGAGGCGACCACGACCACGCCCTTGGCCAGGGCGTACTGCACGGCCTCGTCCTCGGCGGCCTCGTGGTGGGCGGACTGGCTGTCGTCGCCCAGGGACATGTTGATCACGTCGGCGCCGTGGTCGGCGGCCCAGCGGATCCCCTCGGCGAGGGCGCCGCCCTTGCTCTCGCGGGCCTTGGCCCGGCCCGGGTCGCCCTCCTCCAGGATCACCCGGACCGGCAGGATCCTGGCCTGCGGCGCGATGCCGAGGACGCCCTGCTGGCGGTTGGGGCCGTGGCCGTGCCCGGCGATCACCCCCGCCATGGCGGTGCCGTGCCGGGCCCAGGCGCGCTCGCCGCGGGAGGCGCCCATGCCGACGAGGTCGGTGCCTTCGAGGACCTGGCCGGCCAGGTCGGGGTGGGTCGCGTCGACGCCGGTGTCGAGCACGGCGACGGTGATCCCGTGGCCCTGGGTGGTGCCCCAGGCCTCCTCCGCGCGCAGGGCGGTGAGGTTCCACTGGCGGTCGCGGATGGCGTCGGCGGCGGCGGGCGGGGCGGCGAGGGCCGCGCAGGCGAGGGCGAGGGCGGCGCAGACCGCGGCGGAGCGGAGCGCGGGGTGGGGCGCGGGGTGGGGCGCGGGGTGGGGCGCGGGGTGGGGCCGGCGGGTCATCGGGACGGCTCCGGTTTCGCCGTGGGGGTGGGCGGGGCGGCCAGGGCGCGCAGGGCGCGCTCGATCCGGTCGGCGACGCCCTTGGCCTCGTAGCCGAGGCCGGCCTGGGCGACGGCGCTGGTGTCGTCCTTCTTCACCGCGTCGGCGGCCGGGCGCGGCGCGGCGACCGGGCGGCCGTCCGCGAAGGCGGAGACGGAGTAGAGGACGACGGGCGCCTCGGGCAGGACCGACACCGTCCAGGCGCCGCGCTGCCCGTCGGCGAACCCGTAGCCGGAGGGGACCGGCAGGTGGCCCTTGAGCGCCGCCATCGCGGGGCCGTCGGCCGTGGTGAAGACCATGCCGACGGAGATCAGGGCGCTGCGGGTGGCGTCGGTGTAGGTGGCGCGCAGCACGCGGGTGCAGCCGGTGGGGGCGAGCGGGGCCCGCCAGGTGGTGGGGAGCGCGGTGGCGCACGTCGCGTCGGGGGCGAGGGCGACCCGGGTCCAGGTCCGGTCGGAACCGCCGGGGCCGGCGCCGCGGCCGTCGAGGGTCGGGGGGAAGAGGGTGTCGATCGGGGTCTCGCGCCAGAGCGAGGCCGCCGTGCGGTGGGCGGCGGCGGGGGTGACGGGGCGCTGGCGGGCGTGGTGGTCGGACCAGACGCCGAAGGCGGCGCCGCCGATGAGGGCGAGGCCGGCGGCGGTGGCGATCACTGCGGCCGCGGTGCGGGCCGGGTGGGCCGGGTGGGCCGGGCGGGTTTCGGTGCCGGGGCCCGGGTCCGTGGGCGGGGCGGTGTGTTGGTCAGACATGGTCATCCGGCGGCTCCGCCCCCGTTCCGTACCGTGCCGTGCCTGCGGTTGCCTGCCCGTACTCTACGACGCCCACCCCTCCCCACCCCCAACCACCGGGCGGACTCAACCAGCCCCGCCCCTGCGCCCTCAAACGCCGGGCAGGCTCAATCGGCCCCATCCAGCCCCGCCGGCGCTTGAGGCGAATCGGTGACGCACACCCGACCCAGCGGACACCCGCACCCCCAGCCCCACCCGCCCCATCCAGCCCCGCCGGCGCTTGAGGCGAATCGGTGACGCGCACCCGACCCAGCGGACACCCGCACCCCCAGCCCCACCCGCCCCATCCAGCCCCGCCGGCGCTTGAGGCGGATCGGTGACGCGCGCCCGACCCGGCGGACACCCGCACCCCCAGCCCCACCCGCCCCATCCAGCCCCGCCGGCGCTTGAGGCGGATCGGTGACGCGCGCACGGGCCTGCGGGGACCGGGACCCCCCAGCCGCGCCGGCGTTTGAGGCGGGTGCCGGAGGGCCTACCCACCGGTAGAGCGGCATGGCAAGCTGCGCCCATGACTTCCCCCGCCGCCGATCGGGCCCGCTACGACCGGGCCACCGCCCACCTCGACGCACCGCTGGCCATCGTGGACCTGGACGCCTTCGACGCCAACGCCGACGACCTCGTGCGCCGGGCCGGCGGGAAGCCGATCCGGGTGGCGAGCAAGTCCGTCCGCTGCCGGACCCTGCTCGAACGGGTCCTGGCCCGGCCCGGGTTCGCCGGAATCATGTCCTACACCCTCGCGGAGTCCCTCTGGCTGGCCCGGTCCGGCTTCGAGGACGTCCTGCTCGCCTACCCCTCCGCCGACCGCACCGGCTTCGCCGAGCTCGCCTCGGACCCCAAGCTCGCCCGCGCCGTCACCGTGATGGTGGACGACCCGGCGCAGCTGGAGCTGATCGACCACGCCCGCGGCGGCGGGTCCGAGGAGATCCGGGTCTGCCTCGAACTGGACACCGCACTGCACCTGTTGGGCGGCCTCGTCCGGGTCGGCGCCCGCCGCTCCCCGCTGCGCGACCCGGCCCAGCTGGCCGCACTGGCCCGCGCCGTCACCGCCCGGCCGGGCTTCCGGGTGGTCGGGCTGATGGGGTACGAGGGTCATGTGGCGGGCGTGGGCGACTCCCTGACGGGCCGTCCGCTGCGCTCCCGGGCGATCCGCCTGATGCAGGCGACGGCCCGCAAGGAGCTGGCGGTCCGGCGCGCGGAGACCGTACGGGCGGTGCGCGAGGTCGTCGGGGAGCTGGAGTTCGTCAACGGCGGCGGCACCGGCAGCGTGCAGCAGACGGCGGCCGAACACGCGGTCACCGAGATCGCCGCCGGATCGGGCCTGTACGTGCCGCGCCTGTTCGACAACTACACCTCCTTCCGCGGGCGTCCGGCGGCCCTCTTCGCCCAGCCGGTCGTCCGGCGGCCGGGCGTGGGCGTGATCACCGTGCTGGGCGGCGGCTATCCGGCCTCCGGCGCGGCGGGCGCCGACCGGCTGCCGCAGCCGTACCTGCCCCAGGGCCTGCGCTACGACCCGCAGGAGGGCGCCGGCGAGGTGCAGACCCCGCTGCTCGGTGCCCCCGCGGACGACCTGCGGATCGGTGACCGGGTGTGGTTCCGGCACGCGAAGGCCGGGGAGCTGTGCGAGCGCTTCGACGCGCTGCACCTGGTCGAGGGCGACCGGGTGACGGCCACCGCCCCGACGTACCGGGGCGAGGGCCGCACCTTCCTCTAACGCTCAGAAGACCGAGTCCGTCTGGTCCGGGACGACGCTGGCATCACCGCGCAGCACCGGGCCGGGCGTTCCGTCGTGCCCGGTGAAGCCCGTGGTCGCGCAGGGGTAGGGGGCGGCCTTCTGCTTCTTCGGCTCGATGAACATCGGGTTGACGATCCAGCGGCCGTCGCTGTTGTCGTACGCCCGGCACATCAGCTCGTTCTTGTTGCGGTTCAGGACGAGGCGCAGCGCGGTCGCGTCGCGCAGGAACGAGACGTCGGTGTCGGAGTCGCCGGCCGCGAAGACCTGGCGGCGGTTGGCGGGCTGGACCTTCTCGGCGGCGGCGCCGCGCACGCCGAAGACCTCCTTGTTGATCCAGCAGCGCTTGCCGTCGACGTACGTGATCATCGTGTCGGCGCCGTCGCGCACCGAGCCGCAGCCCTGGAGGTGCGGGGTGAACTTCCCGTCGTACGACGTGGTGTTGCGGATGCCGATGACGTGGTCGGCGGCCACGCCGACGCCCTTGGCCCACACCTCGACCACCGGCTGCGGCGAGGCGGAGCTGATCCACACGTCGAATCCGGCCTTCTGCAGGCCGCCGATCAGGTCCTTCTGCTGGTCGTAGTAGCGCACCCAGCCGGTGGCGGTGGAGCTGCCGACCCGCTGGGTGGCGCCGACGGGAGCCGCGAGGTTCTCGGTGCGGGCGGCGGCGGCGAAGGAGCGGACCTCGCGGGCGGTGTAGCCCTGGGTCAGCTGGGGCAGCCAGGCATAGGCGGGCTCGATGGTCCGGCGGTCCCAGCCGGCGAAGGCGGCGGCGCCCGCCTTGGTCGCGGCGGTGCCGTAGACGGCGTTGATCTCGTCGGCGCAGCGCGTGCCCGCGGGGGTGCCGTTGCCGGTGGGCAGCGGGGCGCCGGGCCGGGCGAGGGCGCCGCAGGCGTCGGCGAGGGCCTTGGTGGCGGCCGGGGTGAGGTAGCGGCTGGTGGTGCTCCAGTCGCCGCGCGCGGGCTGGCGGATCTTGCCGTTGCGCAGCAGCCAGAACATGGTGGCGTCGCCGACGTCGTTCTTGACGACGGTGTTGTCCCAGTCGAAGACGGCGACGGGCTTGTCGCGGTTCGGGCGGTAAGGGTTGCACCGGCCGTACTGGTCGATCAGCTCCTGGAGGCGCGCCTGGTTGTCGCCGTACCAGCCGGCGCCGACCTTCGGGGTGGCGCAGTGGGCGCCGGGGCGGGCCGCCTGGGCGGCGGGCGCGGCGGCCACGAGGGCGCCGGCGGCTATCGCGACGGCGGCGCCGACGGCCTGCAGCCGCCGTGCGGTGGTGAGGTGGGTCACGGGGGTGGACGCTCCTGATTCTTACGAAGATCGTCGCGGACGACGGAGCACGACAGCCGGGCGTCGTGCGACGCCCGGCTGTCGGGGTGGTGCGGTCCAGGTGAACGCTCGGGGCGGACCTGGGAGGCCGTTCTACAGCGGGGTGACGTACGCGCCCGCGATGCCGCCGTCGACCAGGAAGTCGGTGGCGTTGATGAAGGAGGAGTCGTCGCTGGCGAGGAAGGCGACGGCGGCGGCGATCTCGGTGGGTTCGGCGAAGCGGCCGACCGGGATGTGCACGAGGCGGCGCGCGGCGCGCTCGGGGTCCTTGGCGAACAGCTCCTGGAGGAGCGGGGTGTTGACGGGTCCGGGGCACAGGGCGTTGACGCGGATGCCCTCGCGGGCGAACTGGACGCCCAGCTCGCGGGACATGGCCAGGACGCCGCCCTTGGAGGCGGTGTAGGAGATCTGGGAGGTGGCGGCGCCCATGATCGCGACGAAGGAGGCGGTGTTGATGATGGAGCCGCGGCCCTGGCGCTGCATGTAGGGCAGGGCGGCCTTGCAGCACAGGTAGACGGAGGTCAGGTTGACGTCCTGGACCCGCTTCCACGCCTCCAGCCCGGTGGTCAGGATCGAGTCGTCGTCCGGGGGCGAGATGCCCGCGTTGTTGAAGGCGATGTCGACGGAACCGTAGGTGTCGAAGGCGGTCTTGAAGAGGGCCTCGACCTCCTCGGGGCTGGTGACGTCGACCTTCACGAAGGTGCCGCCGACCTCTTCGGCGGCGGCCTTGCCGGCCGTTTCGTCGATGTCGCCGCAGACGACGTTGGCGCCCTCGGAGGCGAGGCGGCGGGCGGTGGCGAGGCCGATGCCGCTGCCGGCTCCGGTGATGACGGCGGTACGGCCGACCAGGCGGCGGCAGACGATCTCTTCGGTGGTCCGGTCGGTGTTCTGGGCGGTCATGTGGCTCAGGCCTCCGTGCTGATGAAGACGTTCTTGGTCTCGGTGAATGCGGTGAGGGCGTCGGGTCCGAGTTCGCGGCCGAGGCCGGACTGCTTGTACCCGCCGAAGGGGGTCCAGTAGCGGACGCTGCTGTGGGAGTTGACGGAGAGGTTGCCCGCGGCGACGGCGCGCGAGACGCGCAGGGCGCGGCCCACGTCGCGGGTCCAGAGCGAGCCGGAGAGCCCGTACTCGGTGGCGTTGGCCAGCCGGACGGCGTCCTCCTCGTCCTCGAAGGGCAGGACGACGGCGACCGGCCCGAAGACCTCCTCGGCAGCGACGGGGGCGGTGGGGTCGGCCCCGGTGACGAGGGTGGGCGGGTACCAGAAGCCGGGTCCTTCGGGGGCGGTGCCGCGGACCGCGGTGAGGTCGTCGGTGACATAGGACCGTACGCGCTCCAGCTGGGCCCGCGAGATCAGCGGACCCATCTGGGTCTTCTCGTCGGCCGGGTCGCCGACGACCACGCCCTCGATCCCGGGGGTGATCAGGTCGAGGAAGCGGTCGTACACGGAGCGCTGGACCAGGATGCGGGTGCGGGCGCAGCAGTCCTGGCCGGTGTTGTCGAGGAAGGCCATCGGGGCCGCGGCCGCGGCGGCTTCGAGGTCGGCGTCGGCGAAGACGATGTTGGGGCTCTTGCCGCCGAGTTCGAGGGTGATCCGCTTCACCCGTTCGGCGCACTTGGCCATGATCTGCTTGCCGACCCCGGTGGAGCCGGTGAAGACGATCTTCGCGACTCCGGGGTGTTCGACGAGGGCGTCGCCCGCGACCGGTCCGCGACCGGGCAGCACCTGGAAGAGGTGCTCGGGCAGACCCGCTTCCAGGGCGAGGGAGGCCAGCCGCAGTGCGGTGAGGGGGGTGGTCTCGGCGGGCTTGAGGATCACGGCGTTGCCCGCGGCGAGGGCGGGCGCCAGGCCCCAGGCGGCGATCGGCATGGGGAAGTTCCAGGGGGCGATCACGCCGATGACGCCGAGGGGTTCGAGGAAGGTGACGTCGAGGCCGCCGGCCACCGGGATCTGCCGGCCCGCGAGCCGTTCCACTCCCCCGGCGGCGAATTCGAGGAGGTCGCGCACGTTGCCCGCTTCCCAGCGGGCGTTGCCGATGGTGTGGCCGGCCTCGCGCACCTCCAGCCAGGCCAGTTCCTCGCGGTGCTCGTCCACGGCGGCGGCGAAGCGGCGCAGCAGCCGGGCCCGGTCGGCGGGTGCGGCGGCGGCCCAGCCGCGCTGGGCCGCGGCGGCCCGTACGACGGCGGCGTCGACGTCGTCCCGTGTGGCGGCCGGGACGGTGGCGACGACCTCCTCGGTGGCCGGGTTCAGTACGTCCAGCGCATCGGATGACACGTGGTGCCTCTCAGTCGTTCGCTCGGTGGGTGGTGCGCCCGGGCGGTGGCCGGCCCGGGCAGCGGGATTACAGGCGCTCGAAGGAGCGGCGCAGCTCCCAGTCGGTCACGGCGGAGTCGTAGGCGTCGAGTTCGACCCGGGCCATGTTCCGGTAGTGGGCGACGACTTCGGGGCCGAAGGCCGCCTTGGCGATCTCGCTGTTCTCCCACAGCTCGGCCGCCTCCCGCAGGGTGGTGGGGACGTGCGCGTAGTCGCCGGTGTAGGCGTTGCCCGCGCAGGCCTCGGGCAGCTCCAGCCGGTTCTCGATGCCGTAGAGACCGGCCGCGACCAGGCCCGCCACGGCCAGGTACTGGTTGACGTCGCCGCCCGGGAGGCGGTTCTCGAAGCGCATGGAGCGGCCGTGGCCGACCACCCGCAGGGCACAGGTGCGGTTGTCCACGCCCCAGGCGACGGCGGTCGGCGCGAAGGATCCCGGCCGGAAACGCTTGTACGAGTTGATGTTGGGGGCGTAGAGAAGGGAGAAGTCGCGCAGCGCGGCCAGCTGGCCGGCCAGGAAGTGACGCATCACCGGTGACATGCCGCCGTGTGCGCCGCCCTCCTCGCCCGCTTCGCCCGCCATCACGTTGCGCCCGTCGGCGTCGTTGAGCGAGAGGTGGATGTGACAGGAGTTGCCCTCGCGCTCGTCGTACTTGGCCATGAAGGTGAGCGAGACGCCTTCCTGGGAGGCGATCTCCTTCGCCCCGGTCTTGTAGACCGCGTGCTGGTCGCAGGTGACCACGGCCTCGTCGTAGCGGAAGGCGATCTCGTGCTGCCCGAGGTTGCACTCGCCCTTGGCCGACTCGACGACCAGGCCCGCGGCCTGCATCTCGTTGCGGATGCGGCGCAGCAGCGGCTCGATCCGGCCGGTGCCGAGGACGGAGTAGTCGATGTTGTACTGGTTGGCCGGGGTCAGGCCGCGGTAGTTGGCGTCCCAGGCCTGCTCGTAGGTGTCCTGGAAGACCATGAACTCCAGCTCGGTGCCCACCATCGCGGTGTACCCGAGCCCGGCGAGGCGCTCCAGCTGGCGCCGCAGGATCTGGCGGGGCGCGGCGACGACGGGCGAGCCGTCGTTCCAGGCGAGGTCCGCGAGGACCAGCGCGCTGCCCGGGTTCCAGGGGATGCGGCGCAGGGTGGACAGGTCGGGGTGCATGGCGAAGTCGCCGTAGCCCCGGTCCCAGGAGGACATCTCGTAGCCGTCGACCGTGTTCATGTCGGTGTCGACGGCGAGCAGGTAGTTGCAGCCCTCGGTGCCGTGGGACATGACCTCGTCGAGGAAGAACTGCGCGGCGAACCGCTTGCCCTGGAGTCGCCCCTGCATATCGGGGAAGGCCAGGACCACTGTGTCGATCTCGCCGTCGGCGACGAGGGAGCGGAGCTCCTCGGGCGCGAGCGGCGGCATGCGGTCTACCACGGGAATCTCTCCTTCGGTGAGCCGAGGAGGCCTAAGGTATTGAATAGAACCATTGCTTGGGAAGGGGAGGGGCCGATATGACGAACAACGCGGCGGGCGGCGCGGGTGACGGTGGGGCGATCGCGCGGCTGAATCCCGTGCTGCGCCAGGTGCGGGCGGGCAACGGTTTCGAGGAGGCCCTGGAGCAGATCCTCCAGGTGGTCCGCCTCGGTCTGGTGCCGGGCGGCGAACGGTTGCCCCCGGAGCGCGAGTTGGCCGAGCGGATGGGGATCAGCCGGGTCACCCTGCGCGAGGTGCTGAAGGTCCTCCAGGACCAGGGCCTGGTGGAGGCGCGGCGCGGGCGCTACGGCGGCACCTTCGTGCTCCACCGCCCCGACACCCCCGTCGGCGCCACCGAGGAGGAGCTGCGCCGGCGCGTCGCGGGCGTGGACATCGAGGACGTGCTGCGCTTCCGCGAGGTGCTGGAGACCGGCGCGGCCGGGCTGTGCGCCGCGCAGGGGCTGGACGGGATACGGGCGGACCGGCTGCGCGGGGCGCTCGCCGCGACCCACGACGCCCCGCTCGCGGACTACCGGCGCCAGGACACCCTCTTCCACCTCACCCTGTGCGAACTGGCCGGCTCCGCCACCCTGACGGCCCAGTACGCGGCCGTCCGGGCCACCGTCAACGACCTGTTGGACTGCATCCCGCTGCTGGTCCGCAATCTGGAGCACTCGCAGCAGCAGCACACCGCCCTGGTGGAATCGGTCCTGGAGGGGGACGCGGAGGCGGCGCGCGAGGTGATGCGGGAGCACTGCGGGGGGACGGCGGCGCTGCTGCGCGGTTTCCTGGCGTGAGCGGGGTCGGATCCGGGGTCGCGGAGGTTTTCGTAACCACCGTTTAACGCAGGGGTCTTGCGCCCGCCACTCCCGAACGGCAAAGGTACGGCCCACAACCATTGCCCTAGGCAGGAGCGCGCACATGGCCGACGACATCGAGGCCCGGCTGACGAAGGCCGTGCCCGGACCCACCCCGTCCCCCGAGGGCGGACCCGAGGGCGGAGCCGACGGGGGGTCCGAGGGCGGGAACGACTACCTGGAGCGCCGCACCCTGCGCCGCGGCAGCGCCGGCTGGCTGCTGCTGACCGGCCTCGGCGTCGCCTACGTCGTCTCCGGGGACTTCTCCGGATGGAACGTCGGCCTGAGCAAGGGCGGCTTCGGCGGCCTCGCCATCGCGACCGTCCTCATGGGCGCCATGTACGCCTGTCTGGTCTTCTCCCTCGCCGAACTCTCCACCATCCTGCCCACCGCGGGCGGCGGCTACGGCTTCGCCCGGCGCGCGCTCGGTCCCTGGGGCGGCTTCCTCACCGGTACCGCCATCCTCATCGAGTACATCCTGGCTCCGGCCGCGATCGTCATCTTCATCGGCGACTACGTCGAGTCCCTCGGCCTCTTCGGCCTCACCTCCAGCTGGCCGGTCTACCTCGGCTGCTTCGTCATCTTCATCGGGGTGCACCTCTGGGGCGTGGGCGAGGCCCTGCGCTTCAGCCTCGTCGTCACCGCCGTCGCCGTCGCCGCCCTGCTGATCTTCGCCGTCGGCGCCTTCACCGACTTCTCCGTCAGCGGCCTCGACGACATCGCCGTCGACGCGAGCGCGGCGGGTTCGGGCTCCTGGCTGCCCTACGGCGTCCTGGGCATCTGGGCCGCGTTCCCCTTCGGCATGTGGTTCTTCCTCGGCGTGGAGGGCGTGCCGCTCGCGGCCGAGGAGGCCAAGGACCCGGTCCGCTCCATGCCGAAGGCGCTCGCCATCTCCATGGGCATCCTGGCTCTCCTGGCCCTGATCACCTTCTTCGCCGCGACCGGCGCGCAGGGCGCGGACGCGGTCAAGGACGCGGGCAACCCGCTGGTCGTCGCCCTGGAGGGCACCGGCGGCCCGACCCCGCTGAGCCGCTTCGTCAACTACGCGGGCCTGGCCGGGCTCGTGGCCTCCTTCTTCTCCCTCATCTACGCCGGTTCGCGCCAGCTCTTCGCGCTCTCCCGCGCGGGCTACCTGCCCCGCTTCCTGTCCCTGACCAGCAGCCGCAAGGCGCCCTACCTGGGGCTGGTCATCCCCGGTGCGATCGGCTTCGCGCTGGCCGCGGCCACCGGGGACGGGGCCCGGATGCTCAACATCGCCGTCTTCGGCGCCACCATCTCCTACGCCCTGATGGCCCTGTCCCACATCGTGCTGCGCCGCCGCGAGCCGAACCTGGAGCGGCCGTACCGCACTCCGGGCGGGATGGTCACCTCGACGGTGGCCTTCGTACTGGCCCTGTCGGCCCTGGTCGCCACCTTCCTGGTGGACAAGGACGCCGCATTCATCGCACTCGCCGTGTACGCCGTCGCCCTCGCCTACTTCGCGTTCTACAGTCGGCACCACCTGGTGGCCTCGGCGCCCGAGGAGGAGTTCGCGGCTCTGGCGGCAGCCGAGGCGGAACTGACCCGGGACTGACACGCTCGTCCCGTCCACCACCACCGCCCGTCGTTCCACCCGCTGGAGGTATGCACCGTGCCCAGGCCGCTCATCGGCATCACCACCTATGTGGAGGCGTCCACCCGCTACGGCGCGTGGGACCTCCCGACCGCCCTCGTGCCCACCGGCTACTACGAGTTGGTCCAGGCGTCCGGCGGCAGCGCGGTGCTGCTCCCGCCGGACGATCCCGGGCAGGCGGCCGCGGTCCTGAGCCGACTGGACGGCCTGGTCGTGGCGGGCGGCCCGGATGTGGACCCGGTCCACTACGGAGCCCCCCGCGACCCCCGTACGGGCGCCCCCGCGACCGTGCGCGACGCCTGGGAGCTGGCCCTGATCCGGGCCGCCCTGGACGCGGGCACCCCGCTGCTGGGGATCTGCCGGGGCATGCAGGCGCTGAACGTGGCCCTGGGCGGCACGCTGGTCCAGCACATCGACGGGCACGCGGGGGAACCGGGTCCGGTGGACTGGCACCCGGTGCGGCCGGTGGCGGGGACGCGCTACGCGTCGCTCGTACCGGAGGTGGCGGAGGTACCGACCTACCACCACCAGTGCGTGGACCGGCTCGGGCGCGGCCTGATCGCCTCGGCGCACGCGCTGGACGGGACGGTCGAGGCCATCGAACTCCCGACGGCCGACGCCTCCTGGGCCCTGGGCGTCCAGTGGCACCCCGAGCGCGACAAGGACACCCGCGTGATGTCAGCCCTCATCACCGCCGCCACCCGCGTCCCAGCCACCCTCCCGTAGCCACCCCCGCCCCGCCCTCCGGGGGCGCCTCAAACGCCGGCGGGGCTGGATCTTCCACCCCGGCCCACAATCCAGCCCCGCCGGCGTTTGAGGCGCCGCCGGAGGCACCACCACCGGCGCGGCCGCGTCTTCCAGCCCCGCCGGCGATCGGGCCGGACCTCCCAGCCCCGCCGGCGTTTGAGGCGCCGCCGGAGGCACCGCCACCGGCGGACGCCCCCGGCCCCGTCACGCAGGCGTCGACCGCGTCAGCGACAACAGGTCCCGGGCCGGCCCCGCGGGCCGGGTCCCCGCCGGCCAGACGGCCCGCAACGACCGCCCCAGCGACGCCCCCGCCACCACCACCGCCACCAACCTCCGCCCGGCCAACTCGTCCCGCACCGCCAACTCCGACAGCACGCACGGCCCCGCCCCACTGATCGCCGCCGCCTTCACCGCCGTCGTCGAGGCGAGTTCCAGCAGCGGCTGCGCCAACCCCCCGCATCCGGCCAGCGCGGCGTCCAGCACCTGCCGCGTCCCCGACCCGCGCTCCCGCAGGATCAGCGGGGTCGTGGCCAGCTCGGCGGGAGTCACCTCCCCCGACCGCCGCCGCGCCCACGGATGCACCGGCGCCACCGCCACCACCAGCCGGTCCTGCGCGATGACCACCGAGTCCAGCCCGTCCGGCACGGCCGGCCCCTCGACGAAGCCGAGGTCCGCCTCCCGCGCCAGCACCCGCTCCGCCACCAGCGCCGAGTTGTCCGCCTGGAGGGACACCGCCGTCCCCGGCCGCTCCGCGCGCAGCGCGATCAGCCAGCCCGGCAGCAGGTACTCCGCGATCGTCATGCTGGCCGCCACCCGCAGCCGCGAGTCCCGCGCCCCCCGCAGCGCCTGGGCCCCCGCGTCGAAGGCCTCGGCCGCCTCCACGATCCGCCGCGCCCAGTCGGTGACCAGCGCGCCCTGCGCGGTCAGCGTGGAGCCGCGCGGCGTACGGTCCACCAGCGCCACCCCCAGCCGGGCCTCCATGGCCCGGATCCGGCTGCTCGCCGCGGGCTGGGTGATCCCCACCTCCCGCGCGGCGCCGCCGAGGCTGCCGACCCGCGCCACCGCGATCAGCAGTTCGAGCGCGCCCAGGTCGGGCACCCGGTGCGAGAGCGGAACCGTGTGCCCGGCAGATCCGTGGCCAGCGTCAGTCATAAGGTCAGTTTATGGCCTCATAGGAAGGTGGGTTCTGCCGACCACCCCTCCTCGGGCGCACGCTGGATCCATGGCCACCACCGCACACCACCGCCCCACCGCCCGCCGGGCCCACGAAGCCCTGGGCACCCGGCCCTCCGGCACCGCCGCCCCCCGGCGCCCGTTCCCGGTCCTGCGCCACCTCGGCCCGAACTGGTACGCCTCGATCATGGGCACGGCGATCATCGCCAACGCCGGCGCGACCCTCCCCCACCAGCTCCCGGGCCAGCGCGTGGCCTGCCAGGCCGTCTGGGCGCTGTCGGCGGCCCTCCTGCTCGTTCTGCTCGCCGCCCGCGCCGGACACTGGCTGCACCACCGCGACCAGGCCCGCGCCCACCTGCTCGACCCCACGGTGGCCCCCTTCTACGGGTGCCTCTCGATGGCCCTGCTGGCCGTCGGCGGCGGCACCCTCATCGTCGGCAAGGACCTCATCGGAGTCACCGCCGCCGTGGCCGTGGACACGGTGCTGTTCTCCGCGGGCACCTTGATCGGTCTGCTCGCCGCCGCCGGAATCCCCTACCTCATGGTCGTCCGCCACAAGGTGGAGGCCGAGCAGGCCACCCCCGTCTGGCTGCTCCCCGTCGTCGCCCCCATGGTCTCCGCCGCACTGGGTCCCCTGCTGATCCCCCACCTGGCCGCCGGGCAGGCCCGCGAGGCCATGCTGCTCGCCTGCTACGCCATGTTCGGGATCAGCCTGCTCGCCACCCTGCTGATGCTCCCCCTGGTCTTCGGCCGGCTGATCGTGAGCGGCCCCCTGCCCCTGGCCCTCACCCCCACCCTCTTCCTGGTCCTCGGGCCCCTCGGCCAGTCCACCACCGCCGTGAACTCGCTCGCGGACATGGCGCCCCGGTCGATAGCCGCCCCCTACGCCGACGGGTTCGCCGCCTTCGCCGTGGTCTACGGGGTTCCCGTGATGGGGTTCGCCCTGCTGTGGCTGGCCCTGGCCGCCGCGATGCTGGTGCGGGCCGCCCGGCGCGGCATGGGGTTCGCGATGACCTGGTGGGCGCTGACCTTCCCCGTCGGCACCTGCGTCACCGGAGCCGCCGGACTGGCCCGCCACACCGGCCTCACCGCCTTCGGCTGGCTGGCCACCGCCCTGTTCGTGGCCCTCGTCATCGCCTGGCTGGCGGCCGCCGCGAACACCCTGCGCGGCCTGTACACCGGCCGCCTCCTGGCCGCGCCCCGCTAGGGCCGCAGGGCTGCCGCCAGCACCGCCGGAGCCTCGGCCAGCGAGGGCCCGTACCAGGTCAGGTGCCGGCCGCTGACGAGGGCGGCGGGCAGGTCGGGAAAGGCCTCCGGACCGTCCACGGGCGTGAAGCGGTACGGCTCGTCCGGGAACACGACGAGATCGCAACCCGCCGCGGCCAGCTCGGCCGCCGGGATCCTCGGGTACCGCTCGGCGTGGCCGGCGTAGACGTTGCGCACCCCCAGGCGGGCCAGCAGGTCGCCCGCGAAGGTGTCCCGGCCCAGCACCATCCAGGGCCGCCGCCACACCGGTACGAAGGCGCTCCGGGCGCCCACCGGCTCCACCCGCCGCCACGCGGCCCCGGCGTCCGCCAGCCAGCCGGGCCGGGCCAGCCCCAGGGCGTCGACGAACAGCCCTTCGAGCTCCCGCAGCGCCTGAGGCAGGTCACGGATCTCGGTGACCAGCACCCGCAGCCCGGCCGCGCGCAGGGCGTCGAGGTCCGGGAGCCGGTTCTCCTCCTCGTTGGCGACGACCAGGTCCGGGCGCAGCTCCACGACGGCCCGCACGTCCGGGTTCTTCGTACCGCCGATCCGCACCGCGGCGCCGAGGTCCGCCGGGTGCGTGCACCAATCGGTGACCCCCACCAGCAGCCCCGGCGCGCTCACCGCGACCGCCTCGGTCAGGGAGGGCACCAGGGAGACGACCCGCGGCCCCCGCACGCCGGTCAGTGCTCCGGCGAAGGGGGCTCGGAGGTGGCGTGGATGTGGTCCCCGACGGCGACGACGAGGAGCTTGGTCTCCTCGGTCATGGCCCGCCAGCGGTGCCGCACCCCACCCGAGAGGAACAGCGCGTCGCCGCACTCCAGCCGGTACGCGCGCCCCTCGGCCTCGACCTGGCAGGACCCGGAGACCACGTACATCAGCTCGTCGTTGCGGTGCTGGTACTCGCGGCCCGCGTCCCGGTCCCCGGTGAACTCCAGGGCGTGCAGCTGGTGGTGCCCGCGCACCAAGGGACGTACGCCCGGAGCCGGTTCGAGGCCCTGCTCGTCGGCGGCGCTGACCAGGTCGACCGTGCGCGCCGTGTCGGACGCGGCCAGCAGTTCGACGGCCGTGGTCTCCAGCGCGTCCGCGACCCGTTCGAGGGAGCGCATGCTGGGCCGGGCCCGTTCGTTCTCTATCTGGCTCAGGAACGGCACCGAGAGTCCGCTGCGCGCCGAGACGGCGGCGAGGGTGAGTCGCAGCGCGCGGCGCCGCTTGCGCACGGCCACGCCCACCCGCAGCGGTTCCTTGGTGTCTCTTTCCTTTTCCTTGTCGTCCATGGCGGGGCTGCCCTCCCCTTGTCCGTCGCACATGGGTGTGCTGTAAGCACCTTACGCAGCATCGGCCCCCTGCACCGCTCGCACGGCCCGACCGTATCGGGGCCCCGGCGAATTCCGAGCCGTATTCCAGTGACGGATGGTGGCGTTCCGGTCCGGTCCCGTCGCGGATGGTGACGGAGGTGCGGGAGGGTGTCGGTGGGGTACGGCATCATCGTCAAGGTGACCCGACGCCTGATGCTCCTCGACACCGCTTCCCTGTACTACCGCGCCTACTTCGGCGTTCCGGACTCCGTCCGGGCACCGGACGGGACCCCCGTCAACGCCGTGCGCGGGCTCCTCGACTTCATCGGGCGCCTCGTCCAGGACCACCGGCCGGACGATCTGGTGGCCTGCATGGACGCGGACTGGCGGCCGCACTGGCGGGTGGAGTTGATCCCCTCGTACAAGGCCCACCGCGTCGCCGTGGAGACGGAGACCGGTCCCGACGAGGAGGAGACCCCGGACACCCTCGCCCCGCAGGTCCCGATCATCGAGGCCGCGCTCGACGCCTTCGGCATCGCCCGGGTGGGCGTCGAGGGCTACGAGGCGGACGACGTGATCGGCACCCTCACCGCCCGGGCCACGGGTCCGGTGGACATCGTCACCGGCGACCGGGACCTCTACCAGCTGGTGGACGACGCCCAGGAGCGCCGCGTCCTGTACCCCCTCAAGGGGGTCGGCACCCTCCAGGTCACGGACGAGGCCTGGCTGCGGGAGAAGTACGGGGTGGACGGTCCCGGCTACGCCGACTTGGCATTGTTGCGCGGGGATCCGAGCGACGGCCTGCCGGGCGTGCCCGGAGTGGGTGAGAAGACGGCCGCGAAACTGCTCGACGCCTACGGTGACCTGGCCGGAATCCTCGCGGCGGTCGGCGACCCGGCCTCGAAACTGACCCCGACGCAGCGCAAGCGGCTCGATGAGGCCCGTCCCTACCTCGCCGTGGCCCCCAAGGTGGTCCAGGTGGCCCGTGACGTGCCGCTTCCCCCGTTCGATCCGGCCCTGCCGGCCGCTCCGGCGCACCCCGACGTGCTGGACGCGCTCGGTCACCGGTGGGGCCTGGGAGGCGCGGTTGCGCGCCTCACCAGTGCACTTCGACTCTGAGGTGGTAACTTAGGTAATCCTAAGTTTCAGGGGAAGCAGCACGGGACATCGGGGAGACGCCGTGGCAGAAGGACGTGCACGCAGGATCGCCACCGCCGAGGTGGTCCGGACCGAGCGACTGGGCGCCCACATGGTGCGCGTCATCCTCGGCGGAGAGGGCCTGGCCGCCAGGTTCACGGTCGGGGACTTCACCGACCACTACGTGAAGCTGCTCTTCGCCCCCGAGGGCGTCACCTACGCCGAACCCTGGGACCTGGAGGACATCAGAACCGCGCACCCCCGCGAGGACTGGCCGCGGCAGCGCGCCTACACGGTGCGCGCCTGGGACCCGGCGCACTCGGAGCTGACCATCGACTTCGTCGTCCACGGCGACGAAGGACTGGCGGGCCCGTGGGCGGCGCGCGTCCAGCCCGGCGAAACGGTCCGCTTCCTGGGTCCCGGCGGTGCCTACGGCCCCGACCCGACGGCCGACTGGCACCTGCTGGCCGGCGACGAGAGCGCACTGCCCGCGATCGGCACCACCATGGAGCACATGCCGGTGGGCGCCGAGGTGATCGCCCTGGTGGAGGTCGGCGGCCCGGGGGACGAGCAGAAGATCGCCACCCCGGACGGCATCGTCCCGATCTGGATCCACCGCGGCGACCGCCCGGTGGGCGAGGCCCTGGTCGAGGCCGTCACCTCGCTGCAGTTCCTGCCGGGCCGGGTCCAGGCGTTCGTCCACGGCGAGGCGGGCTTCGTGAAGGAGCTGCGCCGCCACCTGAAGATCGAACGCGGCATCCCGGCCAAGCAGCTGTCCATCTCCGGCTACTGGCGCCTGGGCGAAACGGACGAAGGCTGGCGCGCGATCAAGCGCGACTGGAACGCCCAAGTAGAAGCCGAACAGGGCTAACCCCTCCCCCAACCCCACCATCCAGCCCCGCCGGCGTTTGAGGCGCCCCACCTCCAGCCCCCGCAGGACCCGAGGCGCCCCACAATCCAGCCCCGCCGGCGTTTGAGGCGCCCCCGGAGGGCAGGACGACCCGCACCCGGCGTCGAACCGGCCTGCCGGCCCCACCCAGCGGGCCGCGGGCCGGCCGGCGGCCGGGCGAACGGGCGGCCCCGCACCCCCCGCAGGACAATGGCCCCATGCGCAGCTCACGCCCCCGCGCCCGAACCCTCGGCGCCGCAGGAGCCGCCCTGCTCCTGACCACGACCCTCACGGCCGCCGCCACGGCCACGGCCACGGCCACCGCCACCACCGGCCCCCCACCGCCGAAGCCCACCCTCACCGACGCCCAGGTCGACAAGGCCGTCGCCGGCCTCGACGCGACCATCACCGCCCTGATGCGCCGCACCGGCGTCCCCGGCGTCTCCGTCGCCGTGGTCCGCCACGACAAGGTCGTCTACCTCAAGGGATTCGGCGTCCGCAGAACCGGCGATCCCGCGAAGGTCGACCCCGACACCGTCTTCCAGATCGCCTCGCTCTCCAAGCCGGTCTCCTCGACGGTCGTCGCGGGCGCCCTCGCCGACCCGGCCGACTGGGACCGCCCCGTGGAGCTGCCCGGCTTCGCGCTGAAGGACCCCTGGGTCACGGACCACGTCACCACCGCCGACCTCTTCTCCCACCGCAGCGGCCTGCCCGACCACGCCGGAGACCTCCTCGAAGACCTCGGCTACGACCAGAGCTACATCCTCGGCCACCTCCGCGAGGAGCCCCTCGCCCCCTTCCGCGCGAGCTACGCCTACACCAACTTCGGCCTGACGGCCGCCGCCGAGGCCGTCGCCCGCGCCAAGGGCGTCAGCTGGGAGAAGCTCAGCCAGGACACCCTCTTCAAGCCGGCCGGGATGACCCGCACCTCGACCACCTTCAAGGGCTTCCAGGACGCCACGGACCGCGCCGCGACGCACGTCAAGAACGCCGACGGCAGCTGGAGCCCGCGCTACGTCCGCGACCCCGACGCACAGGCCGCCGCCGGCGGGGTGAGTTCCACCGCCCGCGACCTGAGCCGTTGGCTCCGGCTCCAACTCTCCGGCGGCACCCTCGACGGCCACCGGATCGTTCCGGCCGCCACCCTGGCCCGGACCCACCTGCCCGAGATCGTCTCCTCGCCGCCCGCCACCCCCACCGGGCGCGCCGGCTTCTACGGGCTGGGCTGGAACGTGTCCTACGACGACGCGGGCCGCCTGCGCCTCGGCCACTCCGGCGCCTTCGCCCTCGGCGCCAACACCAACGTCACGATGCTGCCCCTGGAACAGCTGGCCATCGTCGTCCTCACCAACGGCGCGCCCGTGGGCATGGCCGACGCCGCCGCCTTCGACTTCTTCGACACCGCCGAGCACGGCAGGCCCACCACCGACTGGCTGGACCTCTTCGCCTCGGTCTACGCCCAGTCGGAGGAGGCCCCGCGCTCCCCCACCGACTACGCCCACCCGCCCACGGGAGCCAAGCCCGCCCGCGGGGACGGCGCGTACACCGGCACCTACGAGAGCCCCTACTACGGCAGGCTCACCGTGAGCGCCGAAGCCGGCGCCCCGCCCGGCGCGGGCCTGACGCTCTCGCTCGGCCCGAAGCCGCTGCGCTTCGCGCTGACCCACTACGACGGCGACACCTTCAGCTTCGAGACCGCCGGCGAGAACGCGGCCGGCCGTACCGGGGTGACCTTCACCGACGGCAAGGTCCGCGTCGAGTACCTGGACGCCGGGCCGGGACACCTGGGGACCTTCACCCGCGCCGGATGACGCCGCCGGGCCGCATACGCTGGTCCCGATGAGAAGCAGAGCCCAGCCCCCCACCCCGTTGCCCCAGCTCGAAGGCATCGACCCCGTTCGGCTGCTGATGCACCGGGACACCCCGTACCCCACCATCGGCGCCTTCCTCGAAGCCCACTACGCGGGCACGGCCGGCGCCGAGCCGATGGCGCGACTGCTGCGCGCGGGCCGGGTGTACGGCTCCGACGGGCGGCCCCGCCGCGCGGACGACCCGTACGAGCGGGACGCCTTCCTGTGGTTCCACCGCGACCTGCCCGCGGAGCACCCGGCGCCCGCCGTGCCCCGCGTCCTGTACCGGGACGCGCACCTGCTCGTCGTGGACAAGCCGCACTTCCTGGCCACCACCCCGCGCGGCAGCCACGTCACGCAGACCGCGCTCGCCCTGCTGCGCCACCGCCTGGAGCTGCCCGCGCTCAGCCCGGCGCACCGGCTGGACCGGCTGACGGCGGGGCTGCTCATGTTCAGCGTCCGGCCCGAGGACCGCGGGGCCTACCAACTCCTCTTCCAGGACCGGCGCGTGCACAAGGAGTACGAGGCCGTCGCGCCCTACGACCCCGCGCTCGACCTGCCCCGCACCGTGCGCAGCCGGATCGAGAAGACCCGCGGGACGATGGCCGCGATCCAGGTCCCGGGCGGCGAGCCCAATGCCGAGACCCGCATCGAGCTCATCGAGCACCGCGGCGCCCTGGGGCGCTACCGGCTGACCCCGCACACCGGGCGCACCCACCAGCTCCGCGTCCACTTGAACGGCCTGGGCGCCCCGATCCTGGGCGACCCCGTCTACCCGGAGGTCGGCGACCCGGCCCCCGACGACTACCGCCGCCCGCTGCAACTCCTGGCCCGCGTCCTGTCGTTCACCGACCCGGTCACCGGGCTCGCGCACCGCTTCGAGAGCGCGCGCACGCTGGGGGCCTGGGAGGACTACGAGGCCTGGGCGGCCGGGGTCCCGGAGGGACCGGGGGCCTGAGGGCCCAGCGGCACGCCCGCGATCCGTAGGGCCGCGTCCGCCGTGGCCGTCGCGAGGGACTCGACGGGTCGGCCGGGATCGGAGCGGTGGATGAGCATCACGCCCTCCACCAGCCCGAAGACCAGGTCGTTGCGCAGGGCCAACCCCGCCGCGTCGCGCGCCAGTTCGGCGCCCGCGTCCGTACCGCGCAGCAACACGCGGTAGGACTCGCGCAGTTCGGCGCGCATCTGACGGAAGCGGGCGAACCGCTCACCACAGCCGACCTCGGGCAGCAGGTAGAGCGCGCCCAGGTTGTGCGGCCCGCCGCACAACTGCATGACGTCGGAGCGGCACAGCTCCCACAGCCTGCGCTCGGCGCTCAGGTCCGCGGCGGCGAGCAGCCGCCTGGCCAGGACCAGCGAGGGAGCCACCGTGGACTCCAGGAGTTCGGCGAGGAGTTCTTCCTTGCCGCCGAAGTAGTGGTACATCGTCGCCTGGCGCATACCGGCCAGTTCGGCCACTGCCCGTGTGGTGGTGGCCGCGTACCCGCGGACGGTGAACAGCTCCGCCGCCGCGCCGAGGAGTTCCTCGCGCGGCGGCCGCCCGCTGTCCGGTCTTCGCTGATCGGCACGTGGCCGACCGACCCGTCTCGCTCCTTCGCCCACTGCCCCACTCATGCGCAGATCGTCGCACAGCGCCCGGAGAAAGGATCATGGCAAGAGATCAGATCCGGCCATGCCCGCTTTCGGAGGAAGCCCCAAAAGCGGCTAGCCGACCGAACTGTAGGCCACTACACCCCGCAACAGGGCGTCCACGGCCTTGCGGGCATTTCGCGCCACCGTGCTGGTGCCGCCACCGGAGTTGGCCGGGGCGGCCGCCGCGACCTGGCCGAGCACGTCGATGACCTGCTTGCACCAGCGCACGAAGTCCCCGGCGGGCATCCCGGCCTCGCGCAGCACCTCGTCGAGGCTCTTGTCGGAGGCCCACTGGTACACCGCCCACGCGAAGCCGAGGTCCGGCTCGCGCTGACCCACGCCCTCCGCCTGGTTGATCCGGTGCTCCTCCTCCAGCGCGTCGAGCCTGCCCCAGATCCGCACCATCTCCGCCAGCGCGACCGTCGCCGCGCCCGGCGGCACCTTCGGCGCCACCGCATCGTCGGACTGCCGCGCCTCGAAGACCAACGCCGAGACGCACGCCGCCAGTTCGGCAGGGCTCAGGCCCTCCCAGATCCCGGCCCGCAGGCACTCCGAGGCCAGCAGGTCCAACTCGCCGTACAGCCGGGCCAGGCGCCGGCCGTGCGCGGTGACCTCGTCCTCGCGCAGGTAGTCCAGCTCCGTCAGCAGCGCGTGGATGCGGTCGAAGGTGCGGGCGATGGTGTTCGTCCGCCCCTCGATCCGGCGCTCCAACTGCTGGGTGTCCCGCTTCAGCCGGTGGTAGCGCTCCGCCCAGCGCGCGTGGTCCTCGCGCTCGTCGCAGCCGTGGCACGGGTGCGCGCGCAGCGCGGCGCGCAGCCGGGCGATCTCCCGGTCGTCCGCCGCCTCGGCCCGACCCCGCCGGGACCGCTCCGGCGCGATGTGCCCGGCCTTGACGCGCAGCTGGGACGCGAGGTCGCGGCGCGACTGCGGGGAGCGCGCGTTGAACGACTTGGGGATCCGCATCCGCTCGATGGGCTCGACGGGCACCGGGAAGTCGATCGCGGCGAGCCGCTTGACCTGCCGCTCCGCCGTGAGCACCAGCGGGCGCGGGCCCTCGGTGTACTCCTGGCCGCGGTGCCCGTTGGAGCGCCCCGCGGGCACACCGGGGTCCAGGACCAGCGCGAGCCCGGCGAACTTGCCCGTCGGCACGTGGATGATGTCGCCCGGCTTGAGCTTCTCCAGGGAACCGGCCGCCTGGGCCCGGCGCTGGGCCGCGCCCTGCTTGGCCAGGTCCGTCTCGCGGTCCTTGAGGTCGCGGCGCAGCTGCGCGTACTCCTCGAAGTTCCCGAGGTGACAGGTCATGCCCTCGGTGTAGCCCTCCAGGCCCTCCTCGTTGCGCTGCACCTGCTTGGAGATGCCGACGACGGAGCGGTCCGCCTGGAACTGCGCGAAGGAGGTCTCCAGCAGCTCGCGCGAGCGGTGCCGCCCGAACATCTGGACCAGGTTCACGGCCATGTTGTACGAGGGCTTGAAGCTGGAGCGCAGCGGATACGTACGGGTGCCGGCCAGGCCGGCGAGGGCCGCCGGGTCCATCGCGCGCTGCCACAGCACTACCGCGTGGCCCTCGACGTCGATGCCGCGGCGCCCGGCCCGGCCGGTGAGCTGCGTGTACTCGCCGGGGGTGATGTCGGCGTGCTGCTCGCCGTTCCACTTGACCAGCTTCTCCAGGATCACCGTGCGCGCGGGCATGTTGATGCCCAGCGCCAGGGTCTCCGTGGCGAAGACGGCCTTGACCAGGCCGCGTACGAAGAGTTCCTCCACGACCTCCTTGAAGGTCGGCAGCATGCCGGCGTGGTGCGCGGCGATGCCCCGCTCCAGCCCTTCGAGCCACTCGTAGTAGCCGAGGACGTGCAGGTCCTCGGCCGGGATCGAGGCGGTGCGCTCCTCGACGATCTCCCGGACCCGGGCGCGCTTGGCGTCGTCGTTCAGGCGCAGCCCGGCGTACAGGCACTGCTGGACGGCGGCCTCGCAGCCGGCGCGGCTGAAGATGAAGGTGATGGCGGGAAGCAGGCCCTCGTTGTCGAGGCGCTCGATGACCTCGGGGCGGCCCGGCGTCCAGATCCGGTTGCGGGAGCGGCGCTCGCGCTCGCGATCGGCCTCGCGGACCATCTTGCCGCGCCGGCGGTCCTTCGGGTTGTACGAGCGGGTGTTCTCCTCCCGCGCCATGCGCAGCAGGTCGGGATTGACCTCGCGGCGCGTGCTGCCGCGGCCGCCGTGGTCGCTCTCCTCCTCGAAGAGGTCGTGGATCCGGCGTCCGGCCATGACGTGCTGCCACAGCGGAACGGGCCGCTCCTCGGAGACGATCACCTCGGTGTCACCGCGGACGGTGTCCAGCCAGTCGCCGAACTCCTCCGCGTTGGACACGGTCGCCGACAACGACACGAGGGTGACCGACTCGGGGAGGTGGATGATCACTTCCTCCCAGACGGCTCCGCGGAACCGGTCGGAGAGGTAGTGCACCTCGTCCATGACGACGTAGCCGAGACCGGTCAACGCGGGGGACTTCGCATACAGCATGTTGCGCAGTACCTCGGTGGTCATCACGACCACCGGCGCATCGGCGTTGACGCTGTTGTCACCGGTCAGCAGGCCCACCTTCGCCGCGCCGTAGCGCTTGGCGAGGTCGGCGTACTTCTGGTTCGACAGGGCCTTGATCGGCGTGGTGTAGAAGCACTTCTTGCCCTGGAGCAGCGCCAGGTGCACGGCGAACTCGCCGACGATGGTCTTGCCCGAGCCCGTGGGGGCGGCCACGAGCACGCCCTTTCCGGCCTCCAGGGCCTTGCACGCCTCGATCTGGAAGGGATCCAGATCGAATTCGTACATCTCCCGGAAGGGGTGCAGGGCCGTGGCTTCTTCGGCGGCGCGGCGGCGGAACGCGGCGTACGCGTCGGCGGGGGAAAGTTCCTCGGTCATCTTGTCATCGAGCCTACCCGCCCCCTCTGACAACAAGCGCGATCTTTATGACAGGAGCCGCAGCGCAGCGGGCACGCACTCGGCGGTGACGGGCAGCGGACCCACCTGCTCCCCGTCCGCGTAGGCGGTGAGCCCGACGGCCTCCAGGGTGACCTTCGCGGCCCGGTGCACGCTCACCTTCGGGTGGCCGGTGTGCGTCCCCTTGTAGACCTGCGGGAAGACCTTCAGCAAGGTGGCTCGGGAGCAGTCCCCGACCACCGTGACGTCGAAGAGCCCGTCGTCGGGCCGGGCGTCCGGGCAGATGCGCATCCCGCCGCCGTAGGAGGACGTGTTGCCGACGGCGACCAGCGTGGCCTCGGTCTCGATGACCGGACCGTCGTCCAGGGTGATCCGGTAGGGGAAGGGCCGGAAGGCGGCCAGCTCGGCGAGGATCGCCAGGTCGTACTTGAAGCGCCCCAGCGGCCAGCGCATCCGGTTGCCCCGGTCGTTGACCCGCGAGTCGAAGCCGGAGCAGAGCACGGTCCCGTACCAGCCGCCGGCCACCCGCCCGAGGTCGATCGCGCGGAACCGGCCCTCCTTGAGGACCCGCGCCGCCAGCCGTCCTGCCGCCGCCGGCTCCCGCACGGGCAGCCCCAGCGTCCGCGCGAAGTCGTTTCCGGTGCCCACCGCGACCACACCGAGCGGTGTCAGCGTGCCCGCCACGGCCTGCAGGGCCAGCGAGACCATCCCGTCCCCACCGACCGCGATCACCGCTCCGGTGCCCTCACGGACGGCCGCGCGCAGCCGCACCAGCGCATCGGCGGCGTCCGTGCCGACGACCGTCCGCACGGAGAAACCTGCCTCCCGGAGCGCGGAAGCGGCCGGCTGCGCGGCGTGCGCGCCCCGGCCGCGTCCCGCGGTGGGATTGACGAAGAGGGTGATCTCAGCACTCACCCAGCGGAATGTACCTGTCAGGTGGCGTCGTCGTAACCGTTGATCCGCTGGCGTCCGCCGTCGGCTTGGCCGGGCAGCGCCGTGGGCGGCGCGACCTCGTCGATCGAGCCGACCGGCGCCGGGGTGAGGTCCAGCGCGGACGCCTCGTCGTCATCGAGGTCGGCGTCGGGGTTCTTGCGCCTGCGCCGGCGGTCGTTCAGCAGGCAGATGCCGAGCGCGATGAAGTAGAGCGCGATGATCGGCGACGCGAGCGACAGCATCGTGAGCGGGTCGCCGGTGGGCGTCGCGAACGCCGCGAAGATCGTGATGCCGAGGACCATGATCCGCCACCAGCTCGCCAGCCGCTTGGCGGTCAGCACCCCCGTGACGTTCAAGAGGATCAGCAGCAGCGGCAGCTCGAAGGCCAGGCCGAAGACGACGACCATGCGCGTGACCAGGTCGAGGTAATCGTCGACGGGCAGCAGGTTGCGCGCGTTGTCGGGGGTGAACTCCAGCAGGATCTGCGCGGTCTGCGGCAGGATCTTGTACGCGAGCACCGCGCCCGCGCCGAAGAGCGGGGCGCCGACGGCCACGAAGCCGACCGCGTACCGCTTCTCGTGGTTGTGCAGGCCCGGCGCGATGAAGGCCCAGAGCTGGTACAGCCAGACCGGCGCGGAGAGCACGATGCCCGCGGTGAGCGAGACCTTCAAGGCGATCGAGAACGGCGCGATGAGACCGTTCACGGTCATGTCGGCACAGGGCCGGCCGTTGCGCTGCGATACCACCCCGTTGGTGCAGCCCACCGAATCCAGCATCGGCTTCAGCATGAAGTCGATCAGATTCTTGTAGTAGAAAGCAGCCACGACGGTGATCACCAGGATCGCCACGACCGCCTTCAGCAGGCGGTTTCTCAGCTCACGCAGGTGCTCGATGAGAGGCATCCGCCCTTCGGCGTCCTTCTCCCGCTTCTCCTGCTTTCGGGCAGACTTGAGCAACCCAGGTCCCTTGGCTCGTTGCAGATGACTGGCGCGACCGGTGGGGGTCAGGCCTGGGTGGAGCGGTTCGGCTCGCTGACCGGACGCGCGCTCGTGACGTCACCGGGCGCGGCCTGGATGGTGCGCGGGGCCGCCTGCGGAGCCTGGTCGGCGGGAGCGGCGGGAGCGGCGGCGGCCGCCGCGGCGTCCTCGGCCTCCCCGTCCTTCTTCATCGCCTTGGCCTCGCTCTTGAGGATGCGCGCGGACTTGCCCAGCGAGCGGGCCATGTCCGGGAGCTTCTTGGCGCCGAACAGCAGGAAGATCACGGCGATGATCAGGAGGATCTCAAGAGGCTTCAGATTGCCGATCATGTCTGACTTCCTTCTCACCGAAGCGGCTGGTCGTAAGGACGCGGTGGTCCGGGACAGGAATCCGGAATCCGCTCTGACAAGGATCGTAACCCCCAGGGGTTAACGCCCGGCAATCCCCCGGGGCCCCTGTGATTGCGCGCCTCTAGTGCGCGCCGCGGCCCGCACGGGCCAGATCTACGGTCGCCCGCTCCAGATCGCCCGACGCGTCCGCGATCCTGCGGCTCGCCTCGGCGACCTGTCCGGAGAGCCTGCGGACCTCGACGAACACCCGCACGGCGAGGACGGCCAGGACGGCGACCCCGAGGAAACCCAGGACAATTGCGAGCATCGGCCACAGCATGCGCCGAGCCTAGCGCCTGCCCCGCCCACCGGGACGGGCAGGGCGCCGCGCCCGGCCGGAAACGACGGGCCGTCCAGCGACCGTCGAGCGGAACCCCTGCCCCCGCACCGCCCGCTACAGACTGCGCAGCGTGCTCACACCGCCACCGGTCAACAGCTCGATGATCCGCTCCCCGGCGTGCTTGCGCACCGCCGCCCCGCACTCCGGACAGGTGAAGGAGTAGAAGGTGGTCCGGCGGCTGCCCCCGATGGCCAGCCGCAGCGCCCCCGCGGTCAGCTCGAAGCGGCCCCGGCAATCGGGGCAGGCGGCCTTGAAGCTGACCGCCTCCCCACCGGGCGCGCCGGATGCCGCGGGCACGGCGGTGTCGGGCGTGGAGATGACTGACATCGTGTGGCGGTCCCCCTCGGTCGCGGTCCTCAGACCTCTTCTCCGTACCCGGCCAGTGCCTCGCGCGCCGCCCGGCGCGCACTGTCCGACAGCTCGGTCGGCGACACGATCCGACCGTCCCCGCCCAGCCGCAGCCCCAGCCGGCGCAGCGACGCCGGATCCGGGGTGCGCAGCGTGATCCGCAGCCCCCCGTCCGCCAGCTCCTGCGCACTGTCGTGCGGGTAGTACTCGGCGACCCAACGGCCACCGGGCCCCACCTCGATCACGACCTCCGGGTCCCCCGCCGCCGGCTGCACGAGCCCCACCGACAGGTCGCGCGGTTCGATCGCCGGCGGCTCGGCCCGCTCGTCCAGCAACCGGATCTCCGCGACCCGGTCGAGCCGGAAGGTGCGCCGCGCCTCGGAGAGGTGGCACCACCCCTCCATGTAGGTGTGCCCCACCGCGAACAACCGGATCGGGTCCACCGTGCGCTCGGTCAGCTCGTCGCGCGCCGGCGAGTAGTACCGCAGCCACACCCGGCGGCGCTCGGCGATCGCCCGGTCGACGTCGGCGAAGACCCCGCCCTCCGACTCGAAGGTCACCGACAGCCGCGAGCTCGCCCCGGCCGCCTCGCCCGCCGCGGCCTCCAGCTTCGCCGTCGCCCGCAGCAGCGCCTCGCGGTCGCTCTCGCGCAGCCCCGGCAACGTGGCGACCGCCCGCGCGGCCACCAACAGGGCCGTGGCCTCGTCGGCGGCCAGCCGCAGCGGCTCGGCCGTCGACTCCCCCGACGCGTCGGGGTTGCGCCACCAGATGCGCTCGCCGTCGGTGTCGATGTCCAGCAGGTCCCCGCCGCGGAAGCTCGTCCCGCACATGGGCAGCACGTCGAGGTCCGAGATCAGCTCGTCCTCCGTGATCCCGAAGGCGCGCGCGACGTCCGCCACGTGCGCCCCGGGGCGCTCGCGCAAGTACGTCACCAGCGACAGCATCCGTCGGGTCTGGTCAATGGCATTGGCAGCCATGCCGCTACGTGTTCCCCTCAGCCTTTGGCCACGGCGCGCAGCCGGTCCACCACGTCGGCCCGCAGGTCCGCGGGCTCCACCACCACCACGTCCGGCCCGAACTCCACGAGCCAGGCGTCCAGTCCGTGACCGTACGGGATCTCCAGCTCGTCCCAGCCGTCGGCGCCCTCGCGCACGGCCGTCGCCCGGGCCCGCAGCGGATACCCCGCGCCCGCCCGCAGCCGGATCAGCGCCGAACGGTCCGCCGTGTCCCCGGCCCAGCTCGCCACCGTCTCGCGCACGGTCACCACGTCCGGCACCTCGGCCGTGTACTGCCCGGCCCGCGAGCGCACCTTGCCGGTGATCCGGGAGAGCCGGAACACCCGCTCCGCGCCGCGGTCCCGGTCGAAACCGGCCAGGTACCAGTGGCCCCGCCAGCACTCCAGCGCCCACGGCTCGACCTGCCGGGTCGCCGGGTGCGCCGCATTGGACTTGCGGTAGTCGAAGACCACCGGGCGCCGGTCCCGACACGCCAGCATCAACGGCTCGAAGGCCGCCTCGTGGACCGGGATGCGCGGCTCGATCGCACTGTGCTGACCGTCGTACGGATCCCCCGCCTCCGGCATGCCCCCGGCCCGCAGCTTCTGCAGGGCGCCACTGGCCGCACCCGCCAGCCGCGCCTGCTGCCACACCTTGGCGGCCACGCCCAGCGCGGCCGCCTCCTCGGCGTCCAGCGAGACCGCGGGCAGCCGGTTGCTGTCCCGGCGGGCCATGTAACCGATGTCCCCGTCGAGACTCTCGATGGTCTCGATGACCAGCCCCAGCTCGCGCAGGTCGTCCTTGTCCCGCTCGAACATCCGGTTGAAGGATTCGTCGTTGCCGGCTTCCAGATAGGCCTCGATGGACCCGCGCAACTCGCGCTTGCTGAGCGGCCGGCGCGTCCCCAACAGACACAGCGCCAGGTTCATCAACCGCTCGGCCTTGGCAATCGCCATCGACGCCCTTCCCCCGATCTCCCACGACACACTCGTGACCGTTGACCGTACCGTCCTGGGCCCCCTCGACAAAAGCGAACGCAAAAGTGAGGGGCCCCCGCCGTACGGCGGGGGCCCCTCACGGTGAAGACCGCTGGATCAGGCGGCCATCAGGTCGCACACGAAGATCAGCGTCTCGCCCGGGGCGATCGCGCCGCCCGCGCCGCGGTCGCCGTAGGCGAGGTGGGCGGGGATCGTCAGCTTGCGACGGCCGCCGACCTTCATGCCCGCGATGCCCTGGTCCCAACCCGCGATGACGCGGCCCGCGCCGAGCGGGAACTGCAGCGCGGAGCCGCGGTTCCAGGAAGCGTCGAACTCCTCGCCGGTGGAGAAGGCCACGCCCACGTAGTGGACGGAGACCATGGCACCGGCCTTGGCCTCGGCGCCGTCGCCCTCCCAGATGTCCTCGATGAGCAGGTCGGTCGGAACCGGACCCTCGGGGAAATCGATCTCGGGCTTCTCGAGCTTGTCGCTCACGGAACTGCTCCTCATACGTACGAAAACAAGGGGGGTACCTCCCGGCGGGAGCCGGAGGGCAACCGGACAAGTGTTACACCACGGCGACGATGTCGAGGGCGAAGACCAGCGTCGAGTTCGCGGGGATGGTGCCCTGCTCCTTGTCACCGAACCCGTCGGCGGGCGGGATCACCAGCAGGATCCGGCTGCCCACCTTCTTGCCGACGATGCCGTCCTTGAGGCCCTTCACCGACATCTGTGCCATCGGGAACGTGGCCGACGTACCGCTGGCGTACGTGCTCTCGAAGGTCTTGGCGTCCTTCCACGTCTTGCCGTTGTACCGGACCGCCACGTTGTCGGTGTCCTTGACGACGGGGCCGTCACCCTCGATCACGTACTCCGAGACCAGCTTGGCGGGCGCCGTCCCGTCCTTGGGGATGTCGAGCGACACCTCCTTGCCGTCCGTGTTCGTACCGACCTTGGGCAGGTCCTTGTTCTCCTGCGGGACCTCCTTGCCCTTGGCCGAAGCCGGGATGGACGTGCCCTTGACGATGTCGACCACGAAGACCAGCGTCGCGTTCGGCTTGATCTTGTCGCCGGAACCCTGCGCGCCGTAACCGAGCTCGGGCGGGATCACCAGCTCCACGCGGCTGCCGACCTTCTTGCCCTCCAGGCCCTGGTCCCAGCCCTTGATGACCGCGCCCGCACCGATGGTGAGGTCGAAGGGAGCCGGACGCCCGAAGCTCTTGTCGAACGGCTCGCTGCCGTCCCAGACCTGGCCCAGGTAGTTCACCTGCGCCGCGTCACCCTTCTTCAGCGCCGGGCCCTTGCCCTCGCTGAGCACCTCCACCTTCAGCTCCTTGGGCGGGTCACCCTTGCCCTTCGAGACGGTGGGTTCCTCGCCGAACTTGGCGCCCTTCGTGATCGCGGGCACCCCGTTCTTCATCTGGGCGGAGTCGGAGCCCTTGTCGTCGCCGCCACCACAGGCCGCTGTCGACAGCAGCAGAAGGGGGACGACAAGCAGGCCGGCAATTCGGCGCACGTGTTCCTCAGATCTCAGACGGCACATCGGTCGCCGCCAACTCTAAGGCGTGCACCGGGCCCCGTACGAGAGACGTACGGGGCCCGTGAGATCTGCCACTCCAAGATCCCGCCACGCCTTCCACCACGGGCGGGAACCCGGTCACATCCCGGCGATGAGCTTCTCCACCCGGTCGTCCACCGACCGGAAGGGGTCCTTGCACAGCACGGTGCGCTGCGCCTGGTCGTTCAACTTCAGATGCACCCAGTCGACCGTGAAGTCCCGCCGCTGCTCCTGCGCCCGCCGGATGAAGTCACCGCGCAGGCGCGCCCGCGTGGTCTGCGGGGGCACCGACTTGCCCTCGAAGATCTTCAGGTCGTTGCAGATCCGCGCCGCCTGACCCTTGCGCTCCAGCAGGTAGTACAGACCCCGCCGGCGGTGGATGTCGTGGTAGGCGAGGTCTATCTGCGCGACCCGGGGGTTCGACATGGTCATGTTGTGCTTGGCCCGGTACCGCTCGATCAACTGGTACTTCATGACCCAGTCGATCTCCGTACCGATCCGGTCCAGGTCCTCGGCGTCGATCGCGTCCAGCGTGCGGCCCCACAGCTCCAGGACCTGGTCCACGACCCCCGTCCGGATCCCGCGCCGCTCGGCGAAGTCCACGGCCTTGTCGTAGTACTCGCGCTGGATCTCCAGCGCCGAGGCCTCCCGACCGCTCGCCAGGCGCACCTTGCGCTGACCCGTGATGTCGTGACTGACCTCGCGGATCGCCCGGATCGGGTTCTCCAGGGTCAGGTCGCGCATCACCGTGCCCGCCTCGATCATGCGCAGCACCAGATCGGTCGCGCCGACCTTCAGCAACATGGTCGTCTCGGACATGTTCGAGTCACCGACGATGACGTGCAGGCGCCGGTAGCGCTCGGCGTCCGCGTGCGGCTCGTCCCTGGTGTTGATGATGGGCCGCGACCGGGTCGTCGCGGAGCTCACGCCCTCCCAGATGTGCTCGGCCCGCTGGCTCACGCAGTAGACCGCGCCCCGAGGCGTCTGCAGCACCTTGCCCGCGCCACAGATCAGCTGGCGCGTGACGAGGAAGGGAATGAGGATGTCCGCCAGGCGGGAGAATTCTCCGTGCCGGGCCACCAGGTAGTTCTCGTGGCAACCGTACGAATTGCCCGCCGAGTCGGTGTTGTTCTTGAAGAGGTAGACGTCGCCCGCGATTCCCTCCTCGTGCAGGCGGCGTTCGGCGTCGACGAGCAGACCTTCGAGAATGCGCTCGCCGGCCTTGTCGTGGGTGACCAGTTCGGTCACGTTGTCGCATTCGGGAGTTGCATATTCCGGATGCGAACCCACATCGAGGTACAGGCGGGCGCCGTTCCGCAGGAAGACATTGCTGCTGCGGCCCCATGAGACGACACGGCGGAAGAGGTAGCGCGCCACTTCGTCAGGAGACAGTCGGCGCTGTCCCCTGAACGTGCACGTGACGCCGTACTCGTTCTCCAGCCCGAAAATGCGGCGGTCCATGACTGAACATTACGCCTTCTGCTGTGTTCTGAAACCGGGTTCGAGAGCGGCGTTCCGATCATTTTCCTCCGATGCCTCGTCAGAAGCACCCTCGGCGACGCCCGTCGCCCGCCCCGACAGCGCCCGCTGAGTCACCATCAGCACCAGCAGCGCCGCCGCCCCGCCCACGCTCGCCACTGCGAAACCCGACGCCGTACCACCCAGCTCCACCGCCGGACCCGCAGCCGCCGTACCGATCGCCGCACCCACCCCGAAGAACGTCACCAACCACGAGAACGCCTCGGTGACCGTGCCCGACGGCGCGTGCCGGTCCACCACGATGAACGCACACGCGATGGCCGGCGCCAGGAACACCCCCGCCAACGCCGCCAACGCCGTCATCGCCACCGGACCCGGCACCCACATCAGCGGCAGGTAGCAGACCGCCAACAACGCCACCAACACCCGCAGCCGCCGCTCCGGCGCCCCCGCCCAGTGCCGCGCCCCGTAGACCACGCCACCGATCAGCGCGCCCAGCCCCAGCGCCGCCATCAACCAGCCGTACACCGCCTGGCCGCCGTGCCCGTCGGCGTACGCGACCCCCGCCACCGTGATCGAACCGAGCGCCGTCCCCACGAAGAAGAACGCGCCCAGCAGCGCCAACAGCCCCCGCGAACGCAGCGCACCCAACCAGTGCGCCTCCCGCGGCGCGGAGCGCCAGCTCCGCGACGGCTCGCTCACCACGACCGACAGCGCACCCAGCACCCCGATCGCGTTGATCACCAACAGCGCCACGGCCGGGTCCCACAGGGCGACGAACAGGGTCACCATCAGCGGACCGAGCGTGAACATGACCTCCTGCGCCACCGCGTCCATCGCGTACGCGGCGTGCACCCGCTCCTCCTTGCCGCCCAGCACCCCCGGCCACAGGGCCCGCAGCCCGCCCTCCAGCGGCGGCGTGAAGAGCCCCGCCACCACCACGGCGGCGTACGCCGAGACGGCCGAGCCGGTGCCCGCCAGCGCCAGCCAGACCATGCCGAGCGCCGACACCAGCGCGGCCGGCAACTGGATCCGCGGCTGCCCGAAGAGGTCCACGGCCCGACCCAGCAACGGCTGCCCCACCGCGTTCGCCACGCCGTACACCGCCGCCAGCGCACCCGCGAGGCTGTAGCTGCCGCCCTCGGCCCGGGTGAACAGGACGATGGCGATCGGGGCGGTGCCGTTGGGCAGCCGGCCTATCAGCGTGCCCACCAACAGCCTCGCCGCGTGCCGGGTCCTGAGCAGCTCCGCGTATCCCGCGGCCATGACCGCCCCTTTCCGCCCGGATCCAGCCGGGGTAATACGTATAACGTGACGGGTAATACGTACCATGGCGACAGTCCGGGGGTCCACCCCGAGACCCCCGCGACCCCCGCGACCCCCCGCCCCACCACCCCGGGCCGGACCCGCACCACCACCGCGCCCACCCACCCCGGAGACCCCCGTGACCCGACCCACCAGCCGCGACGTCGCCCACGCCGCCGGGGTCTCCCAGGCCACCGTCTCCCTCGTCCTCGGCGACAAATGGCGCGGCCGCGTCTCCGAACGCACCGCCGCCCAGGTCCGCGAGAGCGCCGCCCACCTCGGCTACCGCCCCAACCTCGCCGCCCGCAACCTCCGCCTCGGCAGCACCCGCACCGCCCTCCTCGTCGTCCCCGCCCTCACCAACGAATTCTTCGCCCGCGTCTACACCGGAGCCGCCCGCATCGCCGCCGAACACGGCTTCGGCGTCGTCCTCTACCCCTCCCCCGACGGCACCGGACCCGCCCGCGACCCCTTCGCCTCCGCCAGCGCCGCCCTCGACGGAGTCATCGCCTCCTCCATGGCCGCCCACACCCTCGAAGCCATCGGCGGCAACGACCTCCCCCTCGTCATGCTCGACAGCGACCCCACCGCCGGCCGCGCCGCCGCCCACGTCAACCTCGCCATCGCCGACGGCATGCGCCAGGTCACCGAACACCTCCAGACCCTCGGCCACCGCCGCTTCCTCCACCTCGCCTCAGCCGTCGACACCTGGACCTTCGACGTCCGCGCCAAGGCCCTGAGCCGCCTCCTGGGCCCCGGCACCGAACTGCGCACCACCAGGTCCGACCTCAGCGTCGACGCCGCCAGAGCCGCCACGGAAGCCGCCCTGACCACCCCCGGGCCGCGACCCACCGCCATCGTCTGCGACGACGACATCCTCGCCGCCGGCGCCTGCAAAGCGGCCCGCCGCCTCGGCCTGCGCGTCCCCGACGACCTCTCCGTCACCGGCTTCGACGACCTCGCCCTCGCCACCGCCGTCGAACCCGAACTCACCACCATCGGCCTCCCCGCCGAACGCGTCGGCGAACACGGCATGAGCGCCCTCCTCGCCGTCCTCGACGGCACCCCCTGGAACGCCCCCGACCTCCCCGTCGAACTCGTCGTACGAGGCTCCACCGCACCCCCGCCCCCACCCACCGGACCCTGAAACGCACCGGTGCCCCGGCCCGCCTCGTGAGAGACGGACCGGGGCACCGGACCACACCGCGACGACGCCTACTCGGCCTCGTCGGGCTCCTCGTCGTTCGACACGGCGTCCACCTGCGCCGCCGCCGGCACATCGGCCTCCAACAGCCGCGCCAACTGGCGACCCCGGATCCGCTTGAACTTGCGCTGCTGACCCCGCGTACGGTCCAGCACCGCCACCTCCAACCGGTCCGCCGGAATCTCCCGGTCCGTCCCGTTGGCCTGGCTCGACAGCGCCTGCACGGCCAGCTTCAACGCCTCCGCCAGCGTCATCCCGTCCCGGTGCCGCTGGTCCAGGAACGTACTGATCTGCTCGGCGTTGCCACCGACCGCGACCGAACCGTGCTCGTCCACGATCGACCCGTCGTGCGGCAACCGGTAGATCTGGTCGCCGGACGCCGTCGCACCCACCTCCGCGACCACCAGCTCCACCTCGTACGGCTTCTCGCCCGCACTGGAGAAGATCGTGCCCAGCGTCTGCGCGTAGACGTTCGCCAGCCCACGGGCCGTCACGTCCTCGCGGTCATAGGTGTAACCGCGCAGATCCGCGTACCGCACACCGCCGATCCGCAGGTTCTCGTACTCGTTGTACTTGCCGGCCGCCGCGAAACCGATGCGGTCGTAGATCTCGCTGAACTTGTGCAGCGCGCGGGACGGGTTCTCGCCGACGAACACAATGCCGTCGGCGTACTGCAGCACGACGAGGCTGCGACCGCGGGCGATGCCCTTGCGGGCGTACTCCGCACGGTCCGCCATGGCCTGCTGGGGTGACACATAGAACGGAGTCGACACCGGCTGTCCGTCCCTTTCTTCCGGTCTTCTACAGGGCTACGGATGGTCAGAGCAGAGCGGCGCGCGGCCCGTCGGGCTGCGCCAGGCGGTGCTCGGTGACCGCGCGGGCCAGCTCCCCCGACTCAACGTCGGTGAGCCTGCGGAAGCCCTCGTCGGTCATCACGGTGACGATCGGGAAGATCCGACGGGCCAAATCCGGGCCACCGGTCGCCGAGTCGTCGTCCGCGGCGTCGTACAGCGCCTGCACGACCAGCGTCGTGGCCTGCTGCTCCGTCAGATCGTCGCGGTACAGCTTCTTCATGGAGCCCTTGGCGAAGATCGAACCCGAACCGGTGGCGGCGTAGCCGTGCTCCTCGGAGCGCCCGCCCGTCACGTCGTAGGTGAAGATCCGGCCCCGCTCCTTGGCCTCGTCCCAGCCGGCGAACAGCGGGACGACCGCGAGGCCCTGCATGGCCATGCCGAGGTTGCTGCGGATCATGGTGGACAGGCGGTTCGCCTTGCCCTCCAGGGAGAGGGTCGCACCCTCGACCTTCTCGAAGTGCTCCAGCTCCAGCTGGAACAGCTTGACCATCTCCACGGCCAGACCGGCCGTACCCGCGATGCCCACCGCGGAGTACTCGTCGGCCGGGAACACCTTCTCGATGTCGCGCTGGGCGATCATGTTGCCCATCGTCGCCCGCCGGTCACCGGCCAGCACGACCCCGCCCGGGAACGTCGCCGCGACGATCGTCGTCCCGTGCGGCGCCTGCACGATCCCCTCCGGCAGCGTCCGGTTCCCCGGCAGCATCTCGGGCGAGTGCGCGCCCAGGAAGTCCATGAAGGAGGAGGACCCCGGCGTCAGGAAGGCTGCCGGTAGACGCCCTGTGCTACGAGTGTTGGGTTCCACAGGTTTCCCTCCAGGTATGAAACGACCCGCCGAGCGGCGTCAGGATCGTCTCCCAACTTGCCGATGGCCGTATTGCAGTTAAAGCAAAGTACGCCTCGGACCTTACCCGTCTGACGGCAATGATCCACATGTACCGCCGGGCGCTTCAGGCAGATACAACACAGCCCGCCCTGAGCTGCGATCATCTCGTCACGTTCAGCCTCGGTCATGCCGTAGGCGCGCTTCAAGTGGCTGGCCCGACCTTCGATGGCGCGGCACGCCTTGCACCGCGTCGAGAGGCCGTCCGACGCCGTCTTGTTCTTGTCCCATTCGGAGTGCGGCTTGATCTCCCGGCATCGCCGACAGTATTTGTGCCCCTCCGGTGCGATAACCCGCGGGCGCACGTTCTTGCCCTTGGATATCTGCCGCTGCTGGTGATACTCGGCCGCGCACGGCCTGCAGTAGCACTGCAGGCCGTCACGCATGGCCCGGTTCGACGCGAAGTCGTCCAGAGACTTCACTTCACCGCACCGACCGCACCGCTTGCTGAGCCCCGACACTCACCCTCCCCGAAGAGTGTCACCTTCGATTCGAAGGTGAAATCACTCTCCACCCTTCTGAACGAAGGACCGAACGAAGTCCTCGGCGTTCTCCTCTAGGACATCGTCAATTTCGTCAAGTACGGAGTCGACGTCGTCCGAGAGCTTCTCGTGCCGCTCCTGGACGTCCGAACTCGCCTCGGCGGTCGTCTCCTCGACCTCCTCGGTCGAGCGCGTCGCCTTCTGCTGTCCGCCGCCGGTGTCCTTGGTCGCCATGTCTACCTCACCCCGCTCGGTTCGCACGCTCACGTCGAGAGACCCCGGGAATTCGGGATCCCTCAAGATCAGACCCTACGTCGGACCCTACAAGGAGGGTCCGACATTCGTCCCCGTAGTTGTCGAAAAGGTCCGGCCACAACGTCCGGTCTTTCTCATGATTCCCGGACCGGGGGCCTTTCAGCCCCGTTCAGCGCCCCGAAAGGACCCGGACCAGGTCCTCCGCCGTGCGGCAGCGGTCCAGGAGCTCCTTGACGTGCGCACGGGTGCCCCGCAGGGGTTCCAGCGTGGGGACCCGCTGGAGCGAGTCGTGGCCCGGCAGGTCGAAGATCACCGAGTCCCACGAGGCCGCGGCCACGTCGTCGGCGTACTGCTCCAGGCAGCGGCCGCGGAAGTAGGCCCGGGTGTCCTCGGGGGGCTTGCTCTCGGCCCGTTCGACGGCGGGCTCGTCCAGCAGCCGCTTGATCTTCCCGCGGGCCACCAGACGGTTGTAGAGGCCCTTGTCGGGGCGGACGTCCGAGTACTGGAGGTCCACCAGTCCGAGCCGGGCCGCGTCCCAGTCCAGTCCGTCGCGCCTGCGGTAGCCCTCCAGGATCTCCCGTTTGGCGATCCAGTCCAGCTCCCCCGCCAGGCTCATCGGGTCGGTCTCCAGCCGGCCCAGCACGTCCTCCCAGCGGGCCAGCACGTCCTTGGTCTGCTCGTCCGCGTCGGAGCCGAACCGCTCGTCGACGTACTTCCGCGCCAGCTCGAAGTACTCCATCTGGAGCTGTACGGCGGTCAGCGTGCGCCCGCTGCGCAGGGTGATGAGCTGGCGCAGGTCCGGGTCGTGGGAGACCTGGTGCAGGGTGCGCACCGGCTGGTCCACGGCCAGGTCGACGTTGATGAACCCGTCCTCGATCATGGAGAGGACCAGGGCGGTGGTGCCGAGCTTGAGGTAGGTGGAGATCTCGGACAGGTTCGCGTCGCCGATGATCACGTGCAGGCGGCGGTACTTCTCGGCGTCCGAGTGCGGCTCGTCGCGGGTGTTGATGATGGGGCGCTTGAGGGTGGTCTCCAGGCCGACCTCGACCTCGAAGTAGTCGGCGCGCTGACTGATCTGGAAGCCGTGTTCGCGGCCGTCCTGCCCGATGCCGACCCGGCCGGCGCCGGTGACGACCTGGCGGGAGACGAAGAAGGGCGTCAGGTGGCGCACGATGTCCGAGAAGGGGGTCTCCCGCTTCATCAGGTAGTTCTCGTGCGTGCCGTAGGAGGCGCCCTTGTTGTCGGTGTTGTTCTTGTAGAGGTGGATCGGCTGGGCGCCGGGCAGCTGGGCGGCCCGCTCCGCCGCCTCGGCCATGATCCGTTCGCCGGCCTTGTCCCAGAGGACGGCGTCGCGCGGGTTGGTGATCTCCGGCGAGCTGTACTCGGGGTGCGCGTGGTCGACGTAGAGCCGTGCGCCGTTGGTGAGGATGACGTTGGCGAGGCCGATGTCCTCGTCGGTGAGCTGGCTGTTGTCTGCGGCCTCGCGGGCGAGGTCGAAGCCGCGGGCGTCCCGCAGCGGGTTCTCCTCCTCGAAGTCCCAGCGGGCGCGTCGCGCCCGGTGCATCGCCGCCGCGTAGGCGTTGACGATCTGGGACGAGGTGAGCATGGCATTGGCGTTCGGGTGACCGGGGACGGAGATCCCGTACTCCGTCTCGATCCCCATTACTCGCCGTACGGTCATGCGGCCCTCCTTGCCCGGCGGCGCTTCCGATCGGAAGCGGCGCTCAAGTACCGCTGGTGCTCCGGTGCGTGTGCGGTGCCCGTCCCCGCACAGCGGATGCGGCGGTACGGAAGAGCCTAGAGCGGCTCCGCGCTGGTGGGGAGATCATTTCAATCATTGCCTTGGCCCGGCCGCGGCCGAAAAGCAGTCGGCTGCGGGTGCCCCGGTGGGGGCACCCGCAGCCGCCCCGCTCCGTCAGAGGTACTGACCGGTGTTGGCCACCGTGTCGATGGAGCGTCCGGTGTCCGCGCCCTGCTTTCCGGTGACGAGCGTGCGGATGAATACGATCCGCTCGCCCTTCTTTCCGGAGATGCGGGCCCAGTCGTCCGGGTTGGTGGTGTTGGGCAGGTCCTCGTTCTCCTTGAACTCGTCCACGCACGCCTGGAGGAGGTGGGAGACCCGCAGGCCCTTCTGGTTGTGCTCGAGGAAGGCCTTGATGGCCATCTTCTTCGCACGGTCCACGATGTTCTGGATCATCGCGCCCGAGTTGAAGTCCTTGAAGTAGAGGACTTCCTTGTCGCCGTTGGCGTACGTGACCTCGAGGAAGCGGTTCTCCTCGGACTCGGCGTACATCTGCTCGACGACGGTCTGGATCATGCTGTGGACGGTGCCGGCCGGGGAGCCCTGGTGTTCGGACAGGTCGTCCGTGTGCAGGGGCAGGGTGGCCTTGAGGTACTTGGCGAAGATGTCCTTGGCCGCTTCGGCGTCCGGACGCTCGATCTTGATCTTCACATCGAGACGGCCGGGGCGCAGGATGGCCGGGTCGATCATGTCCTCGCGGTTGGAGGCGCCGATGACGATGACGTTCTCCAGGCCTTCCACGCCGTCGATCTCGGCGAGCAGCTGGGGGACGATGGTGTTCTCCACGTCCGAGCTGACACCGGATCCGCGGGTGCGGAAGAGGGATTCCATCTCGTCGAAGAAGACGATGACGGGGGTGCCCTCGCTCGCCTTCTCCCTGGCACGTTGGAAGACGAGGCGGATGTGCCGCTCGGTCTCGCCGACGTACTTGTTGAGGAGTTCGGGGCCCTTGATGTTGAGGAAGTAGGACTTCCCGGCGGGCTGGCCGGTCACCTCGGCGACCTTCTTGGCCAGGGAATTGGCGACCGCCTTGGCGATCAGCGTCTTTCCGCAGCCGGGGGGGCCGTAGAGCAGGATGCCCTTGGGCGGGCGCAGTTCGTGTTCCTTGAAGAGGTCGGGGTGGAGGTACGGGAGCTCGACCGCGTCGCGGATCAGTTCGATCTGGTCGCCCAGGCCGCCGATCTTCTCGTAGTCGATGTCCGGGACCTCTTCGAGGACGAGCTCCTCGACCTCGCTCTTCGGCACCACTTCGTAGACGTAGCCGGACCTGGGTTCGAGCAGGAGGGCGTCGCCGGGGCGGATGGTGATGTCCAGGAGCGGCTCGGCGAGCCTCACCACCCTTTCCTCGTCGGTGTGCCCGACCACCAGGGCGCGCTCGCCGTCCTCAAGGATCTCCTTGAGGGTGACGATGTCCCCGGCCCGTTCGAACTCCATGGCCTCGACCACGTTGAGGGCTTCGTTGAGCATGACCTCCTGGCCACGCCTGAGGTCCTCGGGGTCGACGCTGGGGCTGACGTTCACGCGGAGCTTGCGGCCCCCCGTGAAGATGTCGACCGTGCCGTCTTCGTTCGCTTGCAGGAAGACTCCGAAGCCGGCCGGCGGCTGTGCGAGCCGGTCGACTTCCTCCTTGAGGGCCACGATCTGGTCGCGTGCCTCGCGGAGCGTATTGGCGAGTCGCTCGTTCTGTGCGGATACACCGGCCAGATTTGTCTGCAGCTCGACGATCCGCTCTTCGAGAATCCTCGTGTGTCGCGGAGAGTCGGCGAGCTTGCGTCGCAGGACGGCGATTTCCTGCTCGAGATAGGCAACCTGACCGGCGGGGTCATCGGACCCTCGCCCCGGCCGGATGCCGCGGGTGATGTCATCGTCGTGGGCTGCCACGGTCCTCACCTCCTCCAAGGGGAGCTGGACGCTTCCTGACCCTACCTGGGCTGGTGGTGATTGAAACCCCTAGATCACAAAGACGGTAGGGGTGTGTCCGATCTTCACCCTTGCGTACTCCCTCACGCCAAGGAAATACCCACCCTTCAACATCGGAAAGCAGCCGGTTGTAAGGTCGAACTGTTCAACACCCGTCAGGGGTCGCGCGACTTGCCGCGACGTGTGAACGGAGTGGATCACCGAGGACAGGGAACGGCAGGAGATATGACCGTGCAGCACGAGGCCCACACGGGTGGTGCCGGCGAGGGCGGCGAGCTGTTGGAGGTCTGGATCGACCAGGACCTCTGCACCGGGGACGGGATCTGCGTCCAGTACGCGCCGGAGGTCTTCGAGCTGGACATCGATGGTCTGGCGTACGTGAAGAGCGGTGAGGACGAACTGCTCCAGGAGGCGGGGGCGACGACTCCGGTTCCGCTGCCGTTGTTGCAGGACGTCGTCGATTCGGCCAAGGAATGCCCGGGCGACTGCATCCACGTGCGACGCGTTTCGGACAGGGTCGAGGTCTACGGTCCGGACGCGGATTAGCGCCGTACCGGAATCAAACCCGTTTTGCGCCCGAGTCCGTAAGCTCCTGGCTGAATTTTCCGCCGGTCCAGCGCCACTTGGCCTGTTGCTTCAGATCGGGTGCGTAGCGCGGTATTTCCGGTGATGAGTACCCGAGCAGGGTGGCCGTGATGGTGTGGTCACGCACGGCGAGGTCGGTGACGGTCTTGCGCGCGCCGGCTTCGAGGAGGGTGGCGACGACCCGGGGGGTCGTGGCGGCCCCGGGGTCCGTGGTGAGGACGTAGACGGCGTGGGGCGGGGTGCCCGAGCCCGCGTCGCAGCGGACGGCGGCGACGGTTTCCGGGCGGCCGTCCCCGTCGAGGTCGCCCTGGGCGCTGGCGACGACGCGCTGCGGTACGCCGTGGCAGTCGAGCGGGTAGGTCGCCGCTGCCGCGTCGGGTGCGGGGGCGGTGGCGGGCCGGGTTTCGGGTCCGGCGACGGCTCGGGGCGCGGAGGCGGCGGCGGGGTCGGGCTGGAGGAAGGCCGCGGCCGCCACGACGGCGCCCAGGGCCACCGCGGTGGCCGTCCAGTGCACCGGTCGGGTGCGGGTGTGGGCCTGGTCCGGGGCGGCGGGGGTGTGCGGCACGCGGTGCGTCTCCTGTGGGGCGGCGCTGACGGGGAGCCAGCATCGTGCCACACCTCACACGGGCTCGGAACGGGCGGGTCCGTCCTGGTGGCCGGTGGGGCGGGTGGGGCGCGTGGCTGTCGGTGGGTACAACGAAGAGGCGCCGGTGCGCGGTTCCCGCGAGGAGCGGGGAACTGCGCACCGGCGCCGGTGCGTTGTGCGGGGTCGGCGGTCAGCCGCGCTCGGTGTCGGCGGTGCGCTCGGCGGAGCGGCTGCCGGGGCCGTCGTAGTCCTCGCCGTAGGCGCCCTTGGAGGGGCGGCGGCGGCGCAGCGGGGCTTCGACGCCGTCGGCGAGGCGGCGGGCGGTGACGAGGAAGCCGGTGTGGCCGATCATCCGGTGGTCCGGGCGGACGGCGAGGCCTTCGACGTGCCAGTTGCGGATCATCGATTCCCAGGGCTGCGGTTCGGCGTAGCAGCCGAATTCGCGGATGGACTCGACGGTGCGCGAGAGCTGGGTGGTGGTGGCCACGTAGCAGCAGAGGATGCCGCCGGGGACGAGGGCCTTGGAGACGGCCTCCAGGCATTCCCAGGGGGCGAGCATGTCGAGGATCACGCGGTCGACGTCCGTGTCGGACAGGTTGTCCTGGAGGTCGCCGACGGTGAGCTGCCACGCGGGGTGGGGGCCACCGAAGTAGCGCTCGACGTTCGCGGTGGCGATCTCGGCGAAGTCCGGGCGTCGTTCGTAGCTGTGGAGCATGCCCTGGTCGCCGATGGCGCGGAGCAGGAAGCTGCTCAGCGATCCGGAGCCCACTCCCGCTTCGACGACGCGGGCGCCGGGGAAGATGTCGGCGAAGGCCAGGATCTGGCCCGCGTCCTTGGGGTAGACCACGGCGGCGCCGCGGGGCATGGACAGGACGTAGTCGGGGAGCAGGGGGCGCAGCGCGAGGTACGCGACGTTCCCCGTGGTGCGGACAACACTGCCCTCGGGAGCACCGATCAGCTCGTCGTGCGGGAAGGAACCCTTGTGGGTGTGGAAATTCTTCCCGGCTTCGAGCGTGAACGTGTAGTGGCGGCCCTTGGGGTCGGTGAGCTGAACCTGGTCCCCGACCTTGAAGGGCCCGCGTCGGCGGGCGGCACCGGTCGGTTCGGACATGTGACCAGTGTATTGGGTCTAGGACTGGGGCCGTGCCATGGCCTTCACGAAGGCCTTTTCGACGTCGAGGGTGGAGAGGACGCCGTAGATCTCGCCGCCGGGTTCGAGGACGAGGTATTCGCTGGCGGGGTGGGCGCGCAGGCGGTCGAGGAGGTCTTCGCCGGCGAGTTCCGCGGAGACCTTCATGCCGTCGGTGAGGTCCTGGGCGAGGCCGCTGACGGCGACCCAGGGGCGTCGGTGTTCGGGGACGGAGGCGATGGCGGTTTCGCGGACGAGGGCGGTGGGGTCTCCGTGGCCGTCGACGACGACGAGGGCGCGGGCTCCGGCGTCGTTGGCGCGGCGGAGGGCTTCGGAGAGGGGGGTGGCGGATTCGACGGGGATGGCGCGTCGGGTGAGGGTGCGGGCGCGCAGCTGCGGGAGGTGTTGGCGCAGGCGGGCCATGCGCAGGCTGTTTCCGGCTCCGGTCCACATGATGCCGGCGAGGATCGCGGCGAGGAGGGCGTTCATGACGGTGTCCATGCCGCCGAGGTCCCGGGTGGGGGTGCCGTCGATGACTCCGGTGCCGGTGAGGAGGGGGAGGCCGAAGAGGACGGCGACGGCGATGGCGCGGCCGACCCAGGCGGCGGCGACGGTGCCGGTCATGGGGTTCTTGGTGAGGGCCCAGATGACGGCGCGGAGCATGCGGCCGCCGTCGAGGGGGAGGCCGGGGAGGAGGTTGAAGGCGGCGACGAGGAGGTTGGAGATCATCAGTCCGGCGAGGAGGACGCCGGGGACGGTGGAGGGCTCGACGGCCTTCATGCCGAGGTAGAAGCCGCCGGCGAGGAGGAGGGAGAGGAGGGGGCCGACGAAGGCGAGGACGAACTCGCGGCCGGGGCTCTCGGATTCCTTCTCGATCTCGGAGACGCCGCCGAAGAACTGGAGCTGGATGCGGCGGACGGGGAGTTTGAAGCGGAGGGCGGCGACGGTGTGGGCGAGTTCGTGGACGAGGACGGAGGCGTAGAAGGCGATCGCGAAGAAGAGCGCGACGAGGTAGCGGGCGGGGCCGAGGTCGGGGAGGACGCGTTCGAGCTGGTTGCCGAAGATCCAGGTGATGAGGGCGGCCACGAGGAACCAGCTGGGCGAGACGTAGACGGGTACGCCGAAGGGTCGGCCCATGAGGATTCCGCCGCCCGGTGCGGGGCGGCGACTGGTGGGCTCGCCGGTTTCGTCGCTGTCTGCCACGGGTGTCCTTCGGTCGATCGGCGGCGTCCGTGCGGTCCTGCCGGGGTCGGTGGGGCCGCGCGGTCGCGCGGTGTGATGCTCCGATCATGCAGTGCGAGGGGGGTCGGCGTCGATGGTATGCCCGTGCTGTCGGTGGCGGGTCGTAGGGTCTTGGTATGACGACGAGCCCCGGTACCGGTCCGGCCGAAGCAGCCCGGCCCACTTCGCTGTCCCCTTCGCGGGCGAGCGATTTCATGCGGTGCCCGCTGCTGTACCGGTTCCGGGTGATCGACAAGCTGCCGGAGAAGCCGAGTGCGGCGGCGACCCGGGGGACGCTGGTGCACGCGGTGCTGGAGCGGCTCTTCGACCACCCGGCGCAGGAGCGGACGGCGCCGCGGGCGAAGGCTTTGATCCCGGGGCAGTGGGACCGGTTGGTGGAGGCGAAGCCGGAGCTGACGGAGCTGTTCCCGGGGGACGACGGGGGCGTGGGTCTGGCGGGGTGGCTGACGGAGGCCGAGGCGTTGGTGGACCGGTGGTTCACCTTGGAGGATCCGACGCGGCTGGAGCCGGTGGAGCGGGAGTTCTTCGTCGAGACGGAGCTGGATTCGGGGCTGCGGCTGCGGGGGATCATCGACCGGGTGGACGTCGCGCCGACGGGCGAGGTGCGGATCGTCGATTACAAGACGGGCAAGGCGCCGCGGCCGGAGTACGCGGAGGGCGCGCTGTTCCAGATGACGTTCTACGCGCTGGTGGTGTGGCGGCTCAAGCGGGTGGTGCCGCGGCGGCTGCAGCTGGTGTATCTGGGCAGCGGGGACGTGATCACGTACGACCCGGTGATCGAGGACCTGGAGCGGATGGAGCGCAAGCTGCTGGCGCTGTGGGAGGCGATCAAGGAGGCGACGGAGTCGGGTGACTGGCGGCCGCGGCCGACGAAGTTGTGCGGTTGGTGCGACCACCAGGCGGTGTGTCCGGAGTTCGGTGGCACTCCCCCGGTGTATCCGCTGGTGATCTCCGCGCGGCCGGCGGTGGAGCGGTCGGAGGAATCGTGAGGGGCGGGTCAGGGCAGAATGGGCGGGGTCCTGCCGTGCTGTCCGAGTGTTGATGCGATTACGAGGGAGACCCTGTGGCGATCCGCGTCCTGCTGGTCGACGACCAGCCACTGCTGCGCACCGGTTTCCGGATGATCTTGGAAGCCGAGGGTGATCTCGCGGTCGTGGGCGAGGCCGGGGACGGCCTGCAGGCGATCGACCAGGTGCGGGCGCTCCAGCCCGACGTGGTGCTGATGGACATCCGGATGCCGCGGATGGACGGGGTGGAGGCGACCCGGCAGATCACGGGGCCGGGGCGGGACGGGCCGGCGAAGGTGCTGGTGCTGACCACCTTCGATCTGGACGAGTACGTGGTGGAGGCGCTGCGTGCGGGGGCGAGCGGCTTCCTGTTGAAGGACGCGCCGGCGGTGGAGCTGGTGCAGGCGATCCGGGTGGTGGCGGGGGGTGAGGCGATGCTCGCGCCGAGCATCACGCGCCGGCTCCTGGACAAGTACGCGGGGCACCTGCCGTCGGGTGACTCCCCCGTGCCGAACACGCTGGGCACGCTCACGGAGCGCGAGGTCGAGGTGTTGAAGCTGGTGTCGCGCGGTTTGTCGAATGCGGAGATCGCGGCGGATCTGTTCGTGAGCGAGACCACGGTCAAGACGCACGTGGGTCACGTGCTGACGAAGCTGGGTCTGCGCGACCGGGTCCAGGCCGCCGTGTACGCGTACGAGAGCGGCCTGGTCCGCCCGGGAGCGCAGTGACTCCCTGAGGGCGGGGCGGTCGGGCGGCGTGGGTGGGTCAGCCCTTGCTGATCTCCCAGAAGCGGAAGACCGTGGAGGCGTCGAGGGACCACTGGAGTCCGGCGATGTCGGGGCGGGCGACCGCGTACTGCTTGCTCTGCCACAGGGGGAGGATCGGCACCTCTTCGGCCACGATGTCCTGGAGGCGCGTGAAGTCGGTGGTGGTGGCGGTGCGGTCGGCCTTCGCGGAGGTCGCCGGGATGATGGTCCCGGTGATCTCCTTGTTGTCGTAGTTGTTCAGGAGGACGTTGTCCGGGCCGAAGAAGGGCTGCGTGAAGTTGTCGGCGTCGGGGTAGTCCGGCACCCAGCCCTTGACGTAGACGCCGTACTTGCCCGCCTGGATGTCCTTCTCGTACTGCCCGAACTCGACGGACTTGACCTCGGCGTCGAAGAGGCCGCTCGCGTTCAGCTGCTTGGCGATCGCCTGGAACTCCTGGTCGGTGGAGGGCCCGTAGCGCGACGGGGTGGACCACAGCGTGAGCTTGATCTTGTCCTTGTAGCCGGCGGCCTTGAGGACGGCCCGGGCCTTGTCGGGCTGGGGGTTGCCGCCGTAGCGGTCGAAGAAGGCCGTGCTGTGGGAGCCGATCCCGGCGGGGACGATGGAGTAGAGCGGGGTCGCGGTGCCGTCGTAGACGTCCTTGACGAGGGCGTCGCGGTCGACGAGGTAGGCGATGGCCTTGCGGACGGGGAGCTTGCCGACGACCGGGTCGTTCATGTTGAAGACGAGGTGTTCGACTTCGGCGCCGGCGCCCTGGACGACGAGGACCTTCTGGTCGCCGGTCTTGGCGGCCATGCCCGCGATGTCCTTGGCGGCGAGGCCGCGGAAGGCGAAGTCGACGTCGCCCGCTTCGAGGGCGGCCTTGAGGGCGCCCTCGTCCTCGTGGAAGAACTTCATGGTGACGCCGGTGTTCTTCGCCTTGGCCTGGCCCGTGTAGGAGCCGTTGACGGAGAAGGCGGCGCTCTTGTTGGAGAAGGAGTCCAGCTTGTAGACGCCGGAGCCGACGGCCTTGCCGTCGGTGCGGAGCTTGTCGGCCGGGTACTCGCGGTGGTCGACGATGGACCCCGCGCCCGACGCGATCTTGCTGGGGAAGGTCGCGTCGGACGACTTGAGGTGGAAGACGACGGTCTTGTCGTCCGGGGTGTCGATGCGGGTGACCGAGCCGAACATGACGGCGGGGCCGTTCGGGTCGTTGATCTTCAGCGTGCGCTCGAAGGAGAACTTGACGTCCTGGGCGGTGAGGCTGTTGCCGTTGCTGAACTTCAGGCCGGCGCGCAGGGTGCACTTGTAGAGCTTGCTGTCGCTGCCCTCGAAGGCGCAGGACTGGGCGGCGTCCGGTTCGGGGGTGGTGGCGCCCTTGGGGAAGGCCAGCAGCGACTGGAAGACGTTGTTGAAGAGCAGCCAGGAGCCGGGGTCGTAACCCGCCGCCGGGTCCGTCGAGCGCACGTCGGCCGATATGCCCATGACCACGCCCTTGCCGTCGCCGGCGGCGGCGCCGTTCTGCGCTCCGCAACCGCTGAGCAGCGCGGCGGCCGTGACCGCCCCTACCGGGGCGACCAGCCACTGGTTACGTCTCATCTCACGAACGTCCTTCACAGTCGAGCGCTTTCGTTGGAGCCGGCCCGCGGTCGTCCCGCGGGCCGGTCGCTGTGGTGCTCAGCCGCTGACACCCCGGCCGAGTTCCCACAGCTGCAGGTCCGAGATGGAGTTGACGGACCACTCCACACCGGTGATGCCGTCGCGCGCGGCGACGTACTGCTTGCCCTGCCACAGGGGCAGGACGGGGACGTCGTCGGCGACGATGTCCTGCATCTCCGCGATCGCGGGGGCGGCGACGCTGCGGTCGACGGCGCGGCGCGATTCGGGGATGAGCTTGGAGCGCACCGCGTTGTTGGAGTACGGGGTGCCCAGGAAGTTGTCCTGCTCCAGGAACGGGGCGAGGAAGTTGTCGGCGTCGGAGTAGTCGGGGAACCAGCCGAGGCCGTAGGCGGCGAAGTCGCCCTTCTTCTGCGCGGGGCGGAAGTCGGCCCAGTCGGTGCCCTGGACGGTGACGTCGAAGAGCTGGGTGGAGTTCAGCTGGGCCTTGAGGGCGGCGAACTCTCCGGCGGTGCCGTCGCCGTAGTGGTCGTTGGTGTAGTTCAGCGTCAGCTTGACGGGGGTCTTGATCCCGGCGTCCTTCAGCAGGGCGGCGGCCTTGGCGGTGTTCGCCTCGCCGTACTTGTTGAAGAAGGAGTTGACGTGTCCGTTGACCGTGGTGGGGACCAGCGAGTAGAGCGGCGTCGCGGACTTCCCGTACACCTTGGAGATGATCGCGTTGCGGTCGACTGCGGCGGCGAGGGCCTGGCGGACGGCCTTGTCCTTGACGACCGGTGCCTCGGTGTTGAAGGCGATGTAGCGGATTTCCAGGCCGGGCATCGGGACGAGCTTGACGCCCTTGGGCGGCTTGGCGGCGAAGTCCTGGATCTGGGCGGGCGACAGGGTGCGCGAGACCATCTGGATCGAGCCGTCGGTGAGGGCCTTGCCCATCGCGACGGAGTCGGTGAAGGTGCGCAGTTCGACCTTGTCGTTCTGCAGCTTGATGTCGCCCTTGTAGTTCGGGTTCTTGCTGAAGACGGCCCGGACGAGGTGGTTGTCCTTGACCTCGGGCTTCATCGTGTAGGGGCCGGAGCCGTCGACGGCGAAGCCGTCGCGGAGCTTCTTGCCGTCGTACATCTTCTGGTTGACGATGCCGGTGGCGGGCGTCGACAGCTTGTACGGGAAGGTGGCGTCCGGGGTCTTCAGGTGGAAGACGATGGTGTCCGCGCCCTTGGTCTCGACGGTGTCGAGGGTGGAGAGCAGGGAGACCGGGCCGTTCTCGTCCTTGATGGCGAGGACGCGCTCGATGGAGAACTTGACGTCCTTCGCGGTGAGCGGGTCGCCGTTGGCGAACTTCATCCCGGGGCGCAGGGTGCAGCGGTAGCTCTCGTTGCCGGCGTCGGTGAAGCGGCAGTCGGAGGCCGCTTCGGGGACGGGCTGGCCGCCGCCGCGCGGGGTGTGCATCAGGGTCTGGACGGTCTGGCGGAGTACGTTCCAGGTCCCGGCGTCGTAGGCGTACGCCGGGTCGAACGGGGCGGGGACCGTATCGGCGGCCTCGAACCGGTCGGTGGTGCCGACGACGATCGCTCCTGTGCCCGCTCCGGTTCCGCTGGTGCTGCCGCAGGCGGTCAGCGCGGGGGTGAGCAGGCCGGCCGCGGCCGTCAGCACCATGGTCTTGCGGTTCATCCTCGAAAAACTCCCTCAACCCGGCACTTGTTCACAGCGGTGAAAAGGGCACTGCGCGGCGTCGCCCGTTCAGGGCGGAACGATCGGGCCGGTGGTGTGACGATCGGTCCGCGCGACCCCGGCACAAGGGTGTGTGCGCGGGGCGGCTGCGGTGCGGCGGCAGGTCCCGCGACGACATTAGTGGGCCCGGAAGGGGTGGCTTGAACGGGTCGCGGCGGGGGTGTATTCACACCGTGATGGGAGGAGTACGCCTGCTCACACCGAAGTCCGCGCGGATTCGGTCAGGAGCTGATCAATCGGGACACAAAGGAAGCCGATGGGTGCTCTGGGCATGGCCGGGGGCAGCCGCTCCGGTGACAAAGGTCACCCGAGCAACTGCCCCGGCAAGGATGGAATTTCGGCCTCCGGGGCTCCGTACCGGACGGTCTGCGGTGGGACCTCGGTCCCACCCTCATTCTGTTCGGAACCCTGAGTGCGCGATCAGTTCATCGGAGTGATGAGGGACCGCAGGAAGCGGAGGTCCACGTCCTCCAGCGAGCGGACGACGGTACGGCCCGGGGCGGGCGGGATCAGGCCCACGGACGGTACGGCGACCACCCGGCAGCCGGCGGCCTCGGCCGAGGCGACCCCGGTCGCGGTGTCCTCGACGACCGCGCAGCGCGAGGGGTGGGCGCCGAGGGTGCGGGCGGCGATCAGGTACGGGTCGGGGTGGGGCTTGGTCCGCGGCACTTCGTCGCCGGCGATGCTGATCGCGAAGCGCTCGGGGCCCAGCGAACGCAGGACCCGGTCGATGACGCGGCGGTGCGAGGCGGAGACGAGGGCGGTGGGGACGTTGTGCCGGGCCAGCTCCGACAGCAGCCGCTCGGCGCCCGGCATCAGGGGCACCGCGTCGGCGATGCGGGCCTCGAAGCGCTCGTTGAGGAGGACGGAGAGCTCGGCGACGTCGATGGCCGCGCCGGTGGATTCGATCAGGAAGGCGGCGCTGCGGCTCATGGGCCCGCCGACGACGACGTCACGCCAGGATTCGTCAAGTCGGTGGCCGAGTTCGCGGAAGATGTCGACCTCGACGTCCCACCAGAACCCCTCGGTGTCGACGAGGGTGCCGTCCATGTCGAGCAGCACCGCCTGGAGGGCGTGTCCGTCGGCCGTACGGGCTACGGGCGCGGGAACGGTGCTGGTCATCCGGCACACCTCTCTGTAGGGACGAGAAGGCCGGTCACCTCTTCCCCGCGGGCATGCCCGGGAGGAACAGGCGACCGGCCTGTATGGGACCGACAAGTGTACGTCGGTCCGCGTCAGCGTGCGTTGAAATACTTCGCTTCGGGGTGGTGGATGACGATGGCGTCGGTGGACTGTTCGGGGTGGAGCTGGAACTCCTCGGAGAGGTGGACGCCGATCCGTTCGGG